>CAYSHT010000208.1:0-1537 GCA_964430915.1 uncultured Syntrophaceae bacterium | reverse complement strand
AACTTGTTGCGGGGAGCTTCAAGAATGAAGGGGGTTTTTGTGGAAAGAAGAGTGCTGCTTTCCCTTATGCTATCGGTTTTTCTACTGTTTTTTTTCGTCAGGGTTGACGTCATCATCGCTTCGGAGATCGATGTTGCGAAAGGTCCTGTGAATATCGAGGCGGACAGCCTCTCCTATGACAGTGGCAGCGAGACATATAGTGCAGAGGGAAACGTCCTCATAGTCTTTTCGGGCGGCACCCTGAATGCGGACAGAGTAAGCCTCAATAAGGCAACGAGTCGTGTCTTGGCAGAAGGCGGTGTTGTCTTGAAAAGCGGGAAGGATGTTCTTCAGGGTGAGCGTGTTAGTTTTGATATTGCCACTAAAAAGGGTGTTGTGAATGGAGGAACCCTCTTCTTTCAGGAGAACAACCTCTATCTCTCGGGAGCCGAAATAAGGAAAACAGGAGATGCTTCGTATTCTCTTCTCGATGCACGGGCGACGACCTGTGACGGAGAGGTCCCCGACTGGAGATTTGCCGGAAAAGAGGTCGATGTAACGATCGATGGATACGGAAGGATAAAAGACGGGACATTTCAGGTAAGAAATGTCCCACTCCTCTATTTCCCCTATATGAGATTTCCCGCCAAGACGACGAGGCAGTCGGGATTTCTCTTCCCCTATATTTCCCACTCAAGCGACAAGCTCGGCTGGGACATGGAACTTCCCTTCTTCTGGGCCATATCGGAGAGTGTCGACGCGACCTTGTATCAGCGCTACATGGACAAACGGGGGTTTCAGGAGGGGGGAGAATTCAGATATTGTATCGGTGATCACTCCTTCGGCAGCCTCTACGGCTCCTATCTCAATGATACCAAAAGCATATCCGAGGAGAATTCAGGCTACCCGAACAGGGACTGGCAGGATGGCCAGGAGAGGTGGTCCTATTATCTGAATCACGAAACCGAATTCACCCCCGGTTTGTATCTGAGAACCGATATCAGCAGGGTTTCAGATAACTGGTTTTTCAGGGATTTTGACTCCTATAACTACTATCTGGTCCATTATGGGCCGGATGGGGACCGGTTTAAAAGAGTTTCCTTCCTGGGCGACAAATCTCTTACATCTCTCGATTCGAAGGCTCGCCTCGTCAAGGACTGGGATCTATTCAACCTGACAGCCCTGGTCAGATATACCGATGATTTCCTGAGTTATTCCAATGACGAGACGCTGCAGAAGTATCCCGAAATTACCCTTGCGGGGATAAAGCAGCCCCTTTTCGATACGCCTTTCTATGTGAAGCTGGAATCCGTTTATGACTATTACTACCGAGAAGCAGGGGAGCGGGGACACCTGCTCGATCTTTATCCTGAAGTTTCCCTTCCCCTTTATCTTGGGGATTATCTCACCTTTGAACCGGAGGTGGGCTTTCGGGAGACGGTATGGGACTCGGAATGTAAGGATGATTTTGGCGAGGGGAGCCAGAGCAGCAGGACCCTCGTGAGCGCGGGAGCGGTGGTCAGCTCCGAAGTAAGCAGAATCTTTTCCGCACGGCTGG
>CAYSHT010000207.1:0-1583 GCA_964430915.1 uncultured Syntrophaceae bacterium | reverse complement strand
AGAACAGCGGAAGAATACAGAGAAGGACTGCGAGATGGCAGGAAGGTATACCTCTTGGGAAATCCCGTTCCCGACGTGACCGAAGACCCTTACATCAAGGTGGGGGTGGAAACGGGTGCCCACGATTTTCTTATGTGCCATGACCCTGAGATGAGGGAAATCGCCGTCATGAAGGACCCCGAAACCGGGGAAGATATAAGCGCGTATTTTGAGGTACCCGAAGTACCCGAAGCAATCAAACGACGGTACAATCTTATACTGAAGGCCTGCTACTACGCCGACGGAGCCATCCCTTTTGTCAAGGATGTGGGGACCGATATCATAAACGGTATCAAGGTCGCCTCCCGTCTCATGGGAAATAAGGAGTATGAGAGGCGGATCGACAACTATCGCCGATACTGTGCCAGAAACGATCTTTCAATGGGCGGGGCGGTTACCGACACGAAGGGGGACCGGAGAAAGGGCCCCAGCGAACAGGAAAGTCCCGACTATTACCTGAGGGTTGTGGATGAGACTGAAGATGAGATTGTGGTCTCCGGCGCAAAGGCGCACATAACAGCGGGCGTCTATGTCGACGAAATCCTCGTCATACCGACGAGAAACCTGACCGAGGCGGAGGCCGACTATGCCGTGGCATTTGCCATACCGGTCAATACACCGGGTATCACCCAGATATGCAGACCAAATTTCCGTTACGAGGACAAGAACCATTTTCCCACACCTCATCCACGAAGGGGACATGTGGAATCGCTCCTCATCTTCGATAATGTCCGTGTTCCAAAAGAACGCGTATTCATGCTGAGGGAATGGCAATTTGCCCAGATCCTGACCTATGCCTTTGCCGCATTCCACCGTTTTACGTCAGTTACCTATAAGATACCGATAATCGAGTTTATGACCGGCCTTGGCATGCTCGCCGCAGATGCCAATGGTGTGAGCAAGGCCTCCCATGTCCGAGAGATATTTGTCAATATGATAAAATATACGGAAACGACAAAGTCCCTCGCCAAGGCCGCCCTCTATGAGCCGGAGGATTTTGGCGGCTCAGGTCTCTTTGTCCCAAACCGTCTTACCTGCAATATGGCGAAGCTCTTCTTCGCATCAAACTTTCACGAGTTTGTCCGTGACATTCAGGATATTTCGGGCGGTCTCCTGGTGACACAACCTACGTATCGAGACTGGGAAAACCCCGAATTGAACCCCTATCTCCAGAAATACATGGGAGGTGCATCGGGATACAATGCCGAAGAGCGTCTGAAACTGATGAGTTCGCTTCACCACATTGTGGGCAGCGATTTCGCCGCCTGGCATGAGGTATGTACCATCCATGCCGAGGGTTCTTTTGCATCGCAAAAAATGATGCTGATGATAGAGGCGCCCATCGAAGAGTACAAGAAAAGGGCAAAAGCTATGGTCGGCCTGAATGTGTGAGAGACTGTAGGTACGACATTCGCTGAGATATTACAATTTGTGAAAGGAGATTGTTCATGTTCAAGACGGAACTCTGCGACATTTTGAAGATTGAATACCCCATCATTCTCGGCGGAATGGTGTGGATCGGAAAATCGGAGCTGGCGGCCGCC
>CAYSHT010000206.1:0-1586 GCA_964430915.1 uncultured Syntrophaceae bacterium | reverse complement strand
AATTAGTTTACCAACCCTAACGTACCTTTGGGTTCTTCTGCTTCTTGAATAGGTCCAAATTTCTCTTCGTATTTTTTAACATTAATTTTTAAAGCGTTTATAATTCTTTTCATGTGGCCAGGACTTATGACAACTCGCGACGTAACGGTTCCCACTGGCGGAATAACCATTAAAAAATCCATAACAAACTCTTCTTTTGTATGAGTTACAAGCATGTTATTGGAATATACGCCACCTTTTAGTTCGTTAGGGAAAGTGATCTTTACCTCTTTTTTTTGCCCATTCGACATGCTTAACCTCCTATGATTTTGTAGGGACAGCACCCATTATTTGAAATACTATCCTGATATGACTTCTGCCACAGCACAAACTATATCGAAGGCTTCGCCCAGGTCGAACAATGCAAAGTCGCCAGGACGTAAAACCGGCTTTAACTGCCCGTTTACTTGCCTTTCGAGATCACGTCTCCGTTCTGTGGAAATATCGACAGGATCATTGCCGGGCACGAGGATTTTTGTTCGTACCATGGTGATGAACTCGGGAGTGCCCGTGTTTAGTCCCCCTCTGATAACGGCATAAAAAAGATCGAAAAAGTCCCTGATCGCGGGTTCTCTTCTAGTCAGAGCGGCCCGAAACTTTTCCGCATATATTTCCTCCAAGGTCATAACATTGACAGTAAATTCGGGTAAGAGCGATTGAAGACTGAAGGGATTTGTTGCCACGGTTCGCGCTTTGACGGATTCCGAAGGGATAATTAGAGGTTCACGCAATCCGACTTCGATTTTTATCCTTTCCCGCTTATCGATGATCGCCGAGGGGTATTCAAGATGCCCTATATATTGCCGGGATTCGTTGTGTCCTTGAAACGCTTTTGAAATCATTAGTCCGGGAACTGTATTTGGCAATTCCTCTAATATTCCCTTTATCGGTTCAATGGCATCTCGTCTCTGGGTCCGGGTTGTGTCAACAGGTGCTGATGTGACAAAGTCCAGGTCCTCACTGAGCCGGTTGAAATCCACGTAAACTTTGGAAAGGCAGGTTCCTCCCTTGAAAACAAGAGGCGTTTCCTTGCCGAATAGATGTTGGAGAATCAATGAACAGTGGTAATCCTTTTCAATCAGGGTTGCGGTAAATCCGGTGGCAGCCTCAGAATGCATTAGAGATTCTCTGAAAACGTCACGATCTGTAATGTGAGGGTGGGGGAAATTCAGACTATCCATTTACAATGACCCCCCATTTTCGATTAGCGGATCCTCTGGCCGGTTTTCCGGGAACCCAGGGGATGAGGGCTGTGGAATTGCTCATCTGTCGCTGAAGCTTTGCAAGGATTTTAGGGTTCTGTAAAAGAGAATCGAGAAGGTATCCAATTCGCCGGGCTGTCGCCTGGTTCCCGTATTGCCCAATTACATCTATGAGTTCCACCCCGAGATTCAAATCTTTCTCGACTTCTTTTTTGATCCATTCGTATCCCTGAGGCAGGCTATTGAAGCGGGACCAGTCATAGACGGCATCCATAAGCGTCCTGACTTTTGAAGAATAGATGATTTCCGTACCCTCGTTTGTTCGAAAAACATTGGTGGCACCGA
>CAYSHT010000205.1:0-1635 GCA_964430915.1 uncultured Syntrophaceae bacterium | reverse complement strand
TTTACCAGGGCAAATCCCTCCTCTACGCCGCTTTTTCTCAGGCATTCTTCCACCTGTGGCGTAATGTTAATGAATGCCCTCCTGGTGGGGATGCTGAACCAGAGCTCTTCCCGGTATGATTTCATCGTATCTCCTCCTCATCATATCTGACAATGTTTCATACCCTTTCTTTTTCTTCCTTTCCAGTCAAACTTTCGTGTCCCTGCCGGTGATCACGCGAAAACAAGCTCATTGACAAAAGAAATACTTTCGGGCATGACATAGCACGACAATTCAATCTCTACGGGAGACAGATGTATGACAATTATTGATTTGAGGAGTGATACGGTCACGCTTCCGACGCAGTCGATGCGTGATGCAATACATAATGCGGAATTTGGAGATGATGTGTACGGCGAAGATCTCTCGACAAATCGTCTCGAAGAAATGGCTGCCGGATTGATGGGAAAAGAGGCGGCACTTCTGGTTTCAAGCGGTACCATGGGAAACCTTGTTTCGTTATTAACACACTGCAGCCATGGTGATGAGGTTATCCTCGGCAGCGAGGCCCATATTTTTCATTATGAAGCGGGTGGTATGGCGGCACTGGGTGGCATTTTTCCACACCTAGTCCCGAACCAGTCAGACGGCACAATGCTTATTGACGACATAGAAGGAGCAATACGAGGCGATGATATTCACTTTCCCCGGACGCGGCTGATCTGCATCGAAAACACCCACAACCGTTGTAACGGGATCCCTCTTACGCCGGAATATACCGATTCGGTGGTGAAACTGGCAAACAATTACGGACTGAAGGTGCATCTCGATGGTGCGCGGATATTTAATGCCGCCGTGGCACTGAATGTAGAAACGACCGAATTGACCCGCGGTGTCGATTCGGTGAGCTTTTGCCTCTCGAAGGGACTCTCGGCGCCCATCGGCTCCGTTCTTTGCGGTTCTCGCGAATTTATAGCAGAGGCACGGAGAATCAGAAAGGTGTTGGGTGGCGGGATGCGCCAGACGGGTATCATTGCGGCGGCCGGTATCGTGGCCCTCGAAGATATGACGAAGCGTCTTGAGGAAGATCATCGAAATGCACGCCGTTTCGCCGAGGGGATTGCGGAGATTCCAGGACTTTCCGTCAACCTGGAGTATGTGAAAACGAACATCGTTTTTTTCGATCTTACTGATGATAGGATTTCGGACGAAGATGTTCTAACGCGTGCAGATGAAAAGGGACTTAAATTCCTCAGCCTCAGGCCATCCAGATTTCGAATGGTGACTCACTATGGAATCAGTGAGGAGGATATTGAAAAGGCGCTGGAAGTTCTGAAAGAAATCATAAAATAAGACGGTACAAACTATTCTTGTTTTGTGCGTTCCTCCATGATTCTGATTTCATCTTCAAAAATTGGTGGGAGAGAAAAACTGCTTTAGCGTTTAATCGGGAAGTAGTTCAGAAAAGAGCGATAAAGCATAGAGCGGATAGTTGCATATTTTGCCATCCTTCTTCAAATTCAAGAGCGTTGTTCGGCATAAACTTGACGGGCTAAACTGGCTGTCGAATAACTTAAGACTCTTACTTTTCGGGTTAATTCCTGCTTTTGCTTCGAGTGGAAGAATTTGAGATCCGATTTCGCAGACAAAATCAAG
>CAYSHT010000204.1:0-1667 GCA_964430915.1 uncultured Syntrophaceae bacterium | reverse complement strand
ACCGGCGTCAATCCCCTGAGGGGGCAGAATAACGTTCAGGGTGCCTGTGATATGGGAGGTCTGCCTAATGTCTTTTCCGGCTATCAGCAGGTAGCGAACGAAGAGGTGAGAAAAAAGTTCGAGGAAGCCTGGGGTGTGGAAAAGCTCGACGGAAAAGTGGGGCTAACGATTACGAAGATGATGGCGGCCGCCCAGAAGGGGGACCTGAAGGCCCTCTATATCATGGGTGAAAATCCGATGCTGAGTGATCCCGATTCATCCCATATAGAGCTGGCACTCTCAAATCTCGATTTTCTCGTCGTTCAGGACATCTTTATGTCGGAAACGGCCCGCCTTGCCGATGTGGTGCTCCCCGCGACATCCTTTGCTGAAAAGTCGGGCACCTATACGAATACTGAGAGAAAGGTACAGATTGCCCATAAAGCGATTGATCCACTGGGATCGGCCAAGGATGACTGGGAGATCATCTGCGAGGTGAGCAGGCGGTCGGGATACCCGATGAACTACAGTTCCACTCGTGACATACTGAAAGAGATAAATGAGCTTACCCCTTCCTATGCGGGAATTACCTACGAGAGGCTTGTAAAAGGGTACGGTCTCCAGTGGCCATGCCCCACAGAGGAGCATCCTGGAACTCCCTATCTGCATAAGGGCAAGTTTACGAAGGGGCTCGGCTCGTTTCTGCCCTGCGATTTTAAACCCGTTTCCGAGGTGCCGGACGAGGAGTATGATTTTCTCCTCACTACCGGGCGGGTATACTACCACTTTCATACCGGTACTATGACGAGGCGTATCAGCATACTCGAACGTGAGGCCCCCGAGCCTCTGGTGGAGATAAATCCCGATGATGCCCGGCGACTCGGCATAAAAAATAATGATGAGGTAGAGCTGATATCGCGACGGGGTTCCATAAAGGTGAAGGCAGAGGTGACGGACCGTGTACCGAAGCGAGTAGTTTTTTCCACTTTTCATTTCCACGAGGCACCGGTTAATCTGCTGACAAATCCCGTTTTCGATCCCGTTTCAGGCATACCCGAGTATAAGGGTTGTGCAGTCAGGGTAAGGAGGTGTGCATGAAGATTTTAGCCAAGAAGGATCTTGTGGATGTCCTGAAAACCTGGTCGGATTCTTACGATGTCTTTGCGCCCAGCATGAAAGAGACGGGTGATGTCATATTCGATCGCTTCGATGCGGACACCTTCACCCTCGACTACGGGAAACCCTCACTTCCGCAAAAGTCAGAATTTTTACCCCAGAGCGAGATACTATTCGAACTGAAGAAGGGGGAGTACAGGGAGGTAATGGCCGGAAGCGGAAAGATGCTCTTCGGTATGAGGGCCTGTGACGTCATGGGGATGAGACAGGCGGGGAGTTTCATGAACCGCGATGTGACGGATCCCTATTATAAATCGAAAGAAGAAGGGATCCTGAAGGTTGTCATGGCCTGTTCCGGACCGCAGAATGAGACCTGTTTTTGCACCACCGTCGGAAGCGGTCCCTTTGCCGAGACGGGGTTTGATCTCCAGTTGTACGATCTGGGAGATGAGTTCCTCGTCGAGGCCGAAAGCGGGAGGGGAAAACAATTAATAGCCAACGGTCCCTTTGGAGAGGTTGCTGATGCTGGGGTCGGGACAAAGATAGAGGAATTTAAGGTACATGCGTCAAAG
>CAYSHT010000203.1:0-1711 GCA_964430915.1 uncultured Syntrophaceae bacterium | reverse complement strand
GTCTTTTATTAATGAAATAACCGTGCCAGATTCACGTATTTGTGAAATATTATTTGTAAGCTACTGGAAGTAAAGGGATATTACGTGATGAGGCAGACTGAAACAAAGGCCCCCGATGACAAGAATCGGGGAGATTCTTTAACAAAATGTTCACCAAGATTGAATGAAATGTTAAAAAAGGGGATGGGAAGATCGTATCAATCACTCTCGTTCGAAGGTGATGCCGTACTTCTCCAGTTTTCTTTCAAATGTGGGGCGGGAAATACCAAGGATATCACATATCTCGCCCTTGTTCTTTTCGGTTTCCCTGATTACTTTTCTGATATGTCGCTCTTCTATCTCATCGAGGGTGAGAAACTCCCCGGTAATCGATTTTGTTCCCTCTTCGCGTTCCATCTCCATTTTCTTATCATCAACACTCTCGAACAGCACTGGAAAATCTTCCTTCGCGAGGATATGACCTTTAGCTACAACGGAGGCCCTGACCAGGAGGTTTTCAAGTTCCCTAATGTTTCCCGGCCAGTTGTACTGACGAAAGATGCCCATCATCTCATCGGAAACACCGCCGATTCGCTTATGGAGGTCGTGATTAATTTTTGAGAGAAGATAGTCTATGAGGGGTTGAAGGTCTTCCATCCTCTCTCTCAGCGGCGGTATATCGATCGATACGACATTAAGCCTGTAATATAAATCATCCCTGAATTTGCCTTCTTTCACCAGTGTCCGGAGGTTTTTGTTGGTCGCAGCTATGATACGTCCATTTACCCTCACCTTGTCTTTACCGCCGACTCTCTCGAATTCCATTTCCTGAAGCACTCTCAGGAGTTTTGCCTGAAGGTTGAAGGACATCTCGCTGATTTCATCAAGGAAAACAGTTCCGTAACGGGCAAGCTCGAACTTTCCCAATTTTCTTGTTATCGCACCGGTAAAGGATCCTTTTTCATGACCGAAGAGCTCCGATTCGAGAAGTGTTTCCACGATGGCGGAGCAGTTGACGGCGATATAGGGCTCGCTTCTCGAGGTGTTGTTATGGATAACCTTGGCGATAAGTTCCTTTCCTGTTCCGCTTTCTCCCTGGATAAGCACCGTCGTCTTGCTCTGAGAGACGACGCCGACCGTCTTGAATATTTCACTCATTTTTGGGCCGGTACCGATAATATCTCCGAATTTGAATTCACGGCACGGTTCCATAAGAAGACCGTTGATCTTCCTTTCCATGTTGATGGTATTTAATGCCTTTTTGATTGCAATGTCGAGCTCGTCAACATCAATGGGTTTGTGAATGTAATCGAAGGCGCCGCCCTTCATTGCCTCGATGGTCGATTCCATATCGTGGTGGGCCGTAATCATAATGACCTTGACATCTTCGTTTTCCTCTCTCAGGTCCTCGAGTACGGTAAAACCATCAATATCGGGAAGTCTGATGTCGAGGATCACCACGTCGGGGGAGGACTCCACAAACCTGTTCAAGCCGTCCGTGCCTGTCAGGGCCGTCTTTACCTTATATCCTTCTTCCGTCAGATAGAGTTCGAGCGTTTCGCAAATGGAACTGTCGTCATCAATAACAAGAATCTTTGACATATTGGCAACCTCATTGGTTTATGGCCCTGAAATACTTCCGTTCTCTCATGGCCCTGAATTGAACAGCGAACGCAATCCCCGCTGCTTGCGGCGGGGTTAGCGAGCGAATAAAAAACAAACATTTTCCTTA
>CAYSHT010000202.1:0-1983 GCA_964430915.1 uncultured Syntrophaceae bacterium | reverse complement strand
AGAAAGATAAGGATAGTGTGTTTTTTCATAGTGTTCACCTGTGATTTTTCATCGTTTGCAGTATCAATGGCTAATCGAACGCCTCTTAAAGGCCTTTGATATAACGGAGATTATCTTCCCGCCCCCTTTTCCCTTCAGCGGCACGGGATATTCCACATCGACATCCTCACCGTTCAATATCCTTTCAGGGATCGTCTCTACCATTTCCATGGCGGGTGTTTTGCCGACAATCTCTTTTAATCTTTCCAGTCCCCCTGAAAGAACCGGCCGCCTTCTCCTGCTTGAGTGGGCATCCGTCACCAGCATGTGTACCAGCTTATGCTCAAGAAGAAAGATGGAAAACTTTTCAATCCTGCTCCCCAAACGCCCGGTGAGGCTGGATGCCGTCAGTTGGGTCAATGCCCCCAATTGCACAAGTTGACAGATTATCTCAGGATCATTTTGTATGGCATGATTTTTTTCCGGATGAGCGATAATGGGAATAATTCCGGCAAATATGATTGAAGAGATGATCTTTTCAATATTCCGGGGAAGAGCCTCGTCCGGCAGTTCCAGTATGATGTGCCTGCCGGAATCGTTTATTGTCAGAAGTTCGCCGGCCTTTATCCTCTCAATAAGGTTGAGGCCAAGGCGAATCTCGCAGCCGGGGCACAGGGTCAGGGGAATGCCCTTATCATCCAGGGATGCCTGCAATTTTTTTACTTCTTCCATGATCCTGCCGCGGTCGTTGTTATATTTTCCGACCACATGATGGGGTGTGCAGACCACTTTTGATATGCCATCATTTGCCGCTATCCTGCACATTTCAATAGATTCGCTCAGCGATCCGGCCCCGTCATCGATACCCGGAAGGATGTGGCAGTGAAGATCGATCATTTTATTACTTCCCCCGCTAAACAAAAAAATCCCCGGCCTCACCTGACAATTCTGCCAGTGAAACCGGGGACATTACGTCGTCTTGATATGCCTGCGCGCTCAAACTGCCGCTGTTCGTAAAATGATTAGAGTAATCCGTGTAATCTGCGAAATCCGTGGATTAAAACTAATCACAGCCGGGCATTTGCGCGTATAGGCTTGTTATTCCCCTTCAGTCTCCACACTGGCCATTATTTGCGAAAGCTATGTGAGGCCTTCACATAACAACAAATAACTCAGTAGTTAACTGCTTAATTTTTTACGCTATTTCCTTTCCACCCCCGCCTCTTTCAAGTAATCCTCGTACCTTTTATAGGCATCTTCGATTGCCGCAATAATCGCCCTCTTTGTCGTGCTGAAAAATCTTCCCTCTATTTCATTTACCGCGTTTTCTATTCCTTCTTCAATCTCATGCCCCACCAACGCGTTCAGCAATACTTTCTCTCCCAGCGACGGCAACAGCGTGCAGGAGGCGTCTATAATTTTAAAATCCACAGGGTCGACTTCCAGCTCGACCGAAAAAAATCCAAATACATGCTTTGCGGTGACATTCTCAGGCAGCCTCGAGTTTCCGCAAAATATTAATGTCCTTGGTCTCGGTTTATATACCTTCCTTTGCCCCTCTTTTTTTTCCATGTTTCTATCTCTTTATCCGACTGGCCTGCAACATATTTCAATATGGAACTTATTGTCAAGAAAAATCGGGTTTGAAAAAATAGTCGCTGTCACTATTTTTATATACGCTTCTGGCATTATCTACGCGGGAATGACAGACTTTCAAGTAACTTAAATTTACAAATCCGCTATAAGTGCTTAATATTGCGTGATATTTGTCAGAAATAACGGATTTGCTAAAAACATAAGTTACTTCCAATTATAATGCCGACGTGTTGGCATAGCGGAGCTTTTTACAAAGCCATCAATCTTCTAACCTTCTGCCTTCTGCCTCCTGACCCCTGACTGCTGCTACAATACTCCCGGTGTCGTTTATGTCCACGGACTTCTGGGTTCCATCGCCCATGTTTCTGAGCTGGGCCGCTCCCTCCTCCATCTCCTTTTCACCTATTA
>CAYSHT010000201.1:0-1985 GCA_964430915.1 uncultured Syntrophaceae bacterium | reverse complement strand
ATACTGCTTATGGTTGCTGGTTTTGGTGCGCTCCAGGGTGGAACAGCGGTGAAAAGTTCATAAAATAGCTTGCAAGCAGACTATTGATTGAAAGCAGGAATGGCATTGAAAGACCGGGTCTTCGGACCCGGTCTTTTTGTGGCTCTATTAGCCTTCGTATGAAATCAGGACCGCGGTAAATTGGCTGAAATTGTCTATGGCATCCGAGGTTAAAGCCATGTTGTTTAAAGTGAACCTCCCCCGGCAGGAGCCGGGGGCATCTTAGCTTAAAATGCCAGTTGCAGTTGCCCTTTATCTTCTTTTTCCTGGTGCTCCACATAGGCGAGAATTTCCTTTTCATCCAAACCTATGCACGATACGCAATAACCGCGAGACCAAATGCCTCCTCTGGAAAAATAGACTTTTTCAGAAAAGGAAATTTCGCCTTAAGCGCCTTTGCCGACCGTGATTTGATATACTGCACCACGCGGGCAACTGCATATTTCGGCGGAATCACGATCACCATATGAACGTGTTCCACTTGAACATTGAGCTTAACAACCTCGATATCAGGATCAAGCTCGGTGATGTGAGAGAGTAGCTTCTCCGCATATTCCTTCACACCCTGAACGAACACCTTGCGTCGATATCGAGGGATCCAGACGAGATGATATTCGGCTTTATAGATAGCATGGGCACTTTTTCTGAATTTCATGACCCCATCTTATCACATGCTCTCTCGTCTGGATAGACGCTGCATCTCAATTTGGTCATTAAAGCTATAATCATTTTCATTGATAATATTCGATAATCACCTCTCTATAGTCCTATTGACTAGCGGGCGCTCTACGTAACAAAAAGTGCCTTAAATCATGCCCCGTATCTTCGCTGCCAGACAGGGAGAAAGGGCGGCCGCCAAAAGGGCCAGCAGATAAAGATTACCTCTGTGGATGTAGAACACCTCGACTATCTTTTCCCAGGGCTCACCCACTACATAAGGTCCGAATAAAAATTGAATATCCCCGCAACAAGTTGCGGGGAATCTCCGACTGTTAAGGAAAAATTTATTTTTATTCGCTCGCTAACCCCGCTTTAAGCAGCGGGGGATGCGCTCGCTGTTCAGTTCAAAGGCGAGGGTGAGCAAAACCCAGATAATTCCCACATAGAAGAAGGCGCAAGGGCTTGATATGGCGAGAAAGGGAATAAAAATCAGTGTCACAAAAAAAATAAGAAGATAAAGCAGAACACCACTCAGGGGGAGCGACAGTCTCTCACCAATGAGCGGGGCGAGAAGCTTATCTCTGACCACCCCGTTCATGATCGCACCAATGGCAAGGAGAACCCAGATTCCTACAATCTTCACTGTAAGGAGTAACATCATGTGTCATCACCAATTATATTCAGTCAAAGAGGTGCCTTTCCAGAAATTCGGTCTCTATTGTTACATTCTCTTCAAAAAACTTACCCACATAAGGCGCAAAGTGGTTGCACGACAACCGGTGAAGGGTGACGTTTTTTATCCGGGCGGCCGTTTTTTCCACCGCTTTTATAGGAATCAGAGAATCTTTTTCGGCGGCCATAATAAGGACAGGACTCTCCACACGACCTGCCTGCCGCATGGGACTGTAAAGCGGAACAAGGAGTAAAACTCGGGCCGGCACTTTGTTTTCCCAGGACAAGTCTTCGGGAATAAGGGCAGAGTAACCGAGCATGCATTCCTCCGTGTTCATCACGGCAAATTCATCAGGAGTCCCGATTGCAGGAACCGTATAGGGCGATCGAAACGTCAATTTTCTGCCCAGATCACGCCATCCGGCAATGACCGCCGTTACTATATCTTTCGGTTTTCGTATCACCGTGGAGGCAATCCCGTCAACAAAAGGTACCTGTGATATGACTGCGGCGATTTCGGGATGCCGCGCTGCCACGCAAATCACATGGCCGCCGCCGAAGGAAGAACCCCAGAGGGCAATCTTATCCGTATTAACATGGGGAAGGGCCTTGAC
>CAYSHT010000200.1:0-2023 GCA_964430915.1 uncultured Syntrophaceae bacterium | reverse complement strand
GTCAGTGATTGTAAACCGGAAAGTAGAGAGTTGTTATATTTGTAAGGGCTGTTTTTTAAATAACGAAGGCTTCACCCTGTGGTTTTACTAATAACCCCATCGATTGATGGAATCACAAGTTGGAATAACGAGATGGAAAGTACGTTAGAAAAGGCACGTAAAGACCCGGAATCAATGAAGGGGAAAATCTTGGCCGTTGCACGCAGAGTGTTTGGTGAATATGGCTTTCACGGTACCACGATGAGAATGCTTGCAAAGGAGGTGGAAATCGACATCTCGACGCTTCATTATCACTGGGGGGAGAAAAAAGAGCTCTACGAGGCGGTCATTATCGATATCAACAATGACCTGCGTGAGAAGTTGATGGAAGTGGAAGAGGTAATACATGGGCGTCCTCTCAAAGACCGTGTCGCAATCGGTATCGATATGATGATGGATTATCTCTTTGAGCATCCGGAAATATCCAATATGGTCATGTTCCGGCATTTTGCGAAGACGCGCCATGATGTGCTCATGGATTTCAGAGTCCCGGAGTTTACGATAGAAATCGTCCGTTCCATGGGCTTGAAAGAGGATAAAGAGAATCGCCCCTTTTCAATGGCTTCAATTTTAACGGTAATGAATTCAATGCACAGCTTTATTTCAGGAGAGAAATCTTTCCGCCATATGCTGAAGCTGAAAAAAAAGGATTATATGGAGCTGGTCAAGAAAACCGTAATGTATATCTTCACTGCAGCATTCACTCAGGATGAGGAAGAGGGAAAGTAACTGACGATGAGTAAGGGCTGTCCTTCTGGGGGAAAGGGCAATCAAGTAAATAGCGTAAGGAGAAAAAAGGATGGAAATTATAAACTATACGGAAGAACACAGAATTTTCAGGGATTCGTTGAGAAAATACCTCGAAAAGGAAGTCATTCCATATGTGGAAGAATGGGAAGAGGCAGGTATTACGCCAAAGAGTGCCTGGAAAAAATTGGGAGAGCAGGGTTTCCTCTGTATGGACATACCTGAGGAATACGGCGGCTTGGGAGCGGATTTTCTCTATTCCGTCATTATGGCTGAAGAGATGACAAAGACGAATCATTCTGGGCTCTGTACGGCGCTGCATAGTGATATTGTAGTCCCCTATATAACGGCCTTCGGTTCCGAGGAGTTAAAAAAGAAGTACCTCCCCGGTTGCGTTTCGGGCGATATCATCGGGGCGGTAGCCATGACCGAGCCAAACACGGGAAGTGACCTTGCTGCAATCAAGACCACGGGGATAGAGGACGGAGACGATGTTATTATTAATGGTCAGAAGACCTTCATCAGCAATGGGATAAACTGCGGAGTTGTTGTGGTCGCTGCGAAAGATCCGGAAGTGAAGAGTCCCTATGCCGCCTTGGATCTCTATGTGGTCGAAGACGGCACCCCCGGTTTTGAAAAGGGAAAGCAGATTAAAAAGATAGGCTGGCACAGTCAGGACACGGCCGAGCTCTACTTTACCGATTGTCGCGTTCCCAAGGCAAATCGCCTCGGCGCAAAGGGTACGGGATTTTTGCATCTGATGGAGAAACTGCAGCAGGAACGGCTGATGTGTGCCATTGGTGCAGTTGCCGCTGCAGAGTATATGCTTCAGATTACCATTGATTACTGTAAAGAGCGAACCGCCTTCGGCAAACCGATTTCCAAATTCCAGAACAGTCAGTTCAAGATTGTAGAGATGGCCACTGATGTTAAGCTGGGAAGAACGTTCATGGATAAGCTGATAGTGGAGCACATGGAAGGTAAAAATATCGTAATAGATGTCTCCATGGCAAAATACTGGACCACCGATATGGCGTGTCGTGTTGCCGATGAGTGCGTTCAGCTTCACGGGGGGTATGGATATTGTGAAGAATATCCGATAGCACGAGCCTGGAGAGATATCAGAGTTACGCGTATCTTTGCGGGAACCAATGAAATCATGAAGCAAATCGCCGCCAGGTTTATGGGCTTATAGAGGGGGGTGCTTCGTACGACTGAAATGGTCGTCTATGTATAA
>CAYSHT010000199.1:0-2057 GCA_964430915.1 uncultured Syntrophaceae bacterium | reverse complement strand
CTGAAGTATCGATAGTAAACGGTCTGATCGGAGAAACGGTAAAAGAGCCTCCGCATCTCGTCTTCATCGGAGGGTTTGATTGCCCTGAAGTGAACGGTTATGTTGTTTTTAAAGGTATGGGTCGTTGCGATATCTTCCGGATAGAGGTGGCCCGATTCTTCAAGATATATCTGATCGGAGTAGAGGATATTAAATGCCTTTGCCGTCCGAACCAGTTCGCTCCTGTCGTCGGGATGGGCGATATCAATTAATGCAAGGGCCCGCTCGCGAACTGTTTTACCCCTGAGCGAGGCAGAACCGTATTCCGTGGCAATGAAGTCAAGGGATTCCCTGTTAGTGAACTGATTCGGAAAATCTTCTATCGATAAAAGTATATTTGATTCGCCCCTGCGATTACGGCTCGGGAGGGCGAAGATAGTGCGTCCCCCCTTTGATAGAGCGGCACCGGCGAACATCTCCTGAACTTCACCAGGTCCCGGATTTACATTGCCTTTTCCCGTATGAAGTGCAATTCCTCCCGTGAGATCTACCTTTCTTGCGGGGAGTATCGCCACGAAACTATCATTATGACCGATACTCTGGGGATCGGCAATGACATCAATCCCCTGAAATTCAACCATTGGATTTCTATCGATCCACTTCAATAATTCGGGTGTACCAATGGCGTAGGCAGCTACCGTTTTACCTCTGAAGGAACGCTTTTTCCTGTTTGTTACAGCACCCGATTTTACGAGGTCCATGAGTGCGTCAGTTATCATGGTTGAGTGAATTCCCAGGTCCTTTTTGTGGCTGAGATATTGAGGGAGCGCCTCGAACAGAGGCCCGATGGAATAGTGGATGCAACTCCCGTCCTTGATGATCGAGGCTACAGTGGCCGCAAGCTTGTCAAACACCTCGTCATAAGGCCATCTTTCAAAGTATATTGGTGGTTCCGTGGACTCAACGAAGTAATCGAAATCGGATACGTGGACAAAGGTGTCCCCCTGCGTGCAGGGAATTTCTTCATTTATCTCGCCGACGATGAGAGAAGCGTGGTCCATCGCGTGCCTCGCCGCATCCAGGGCCACTCCGAGACTTGCAAAACCCTGCTCATTGGGTGGTGTAATCTGAATAAAGGCCACATCTACATCGATAGAGCCCGATTTAAAAAGCCACGGTATCGAAGAGGTTCTGCTCGGAATCAGGTCGATCCTTCCAGCCG
The DNA here is from genome assembly GCA_964430915.1 of uncultured Syntrophaceae bacterium. GTDB lineage: Bacteria > Desulfobacterota > Syntrophia > Syntrophales > UBA2210 > JAFGBH01. The sequence goes on along the minus strand of CAYSHT010000199.1, from coordinate 856 downwards.
TAATTGCCTCGCTCGCAATCCATCCCGAAAAGAAGGTCTTGAGGCGGTATTTATGGTAGTACCGCTCGTCAATAGGAATAGCATCTCCAAAACTTACGAGCTGAATGAGTTCAAGGTCCCTCAAATTGCTGAGTTGCGATGCCATGAGATGCTTGACCAATGTTCTGGGTTCTGCGGCGCCGGTTCCGAGGAATATGCTCATCCCCGGCGCTATCTTCGATAGTATTGTCTCAGGCGGAACAATCGATTTTCTCCAGTCGGAGGACATTTTGTAAGACATTGAAAAACCTTTCTTATGACCGGGAGCGCACCTGTAAGCCCCGCCCTGTGGGCGGGGAGCTTCACGAAATCGCCGTCATTATATCCGCTTTGAGTTGATTATCAAGAATTAAAATAACAGAGGTTTTAGGGGGAAGAGAAGACGTTGAGAATAAAGTCAGATGAAAGGGCACGTCATTTATTTTTTTTACTCCCACCGTAGAGGTCGTATTCAAGGAGCCTGCATTCTATCGTGCTGTTATAGAAGGGAATTCTCTTTTTTGTCCTCAGGCCGATATGCTTGGCAAGGGCGAGATTGCCGGTAAATATATAGCCCCGATATCCCTGGCAGCTCTTCTTGAAATAGTCTCCTATTCCCCTGTACGTTTCTTTGAGCTTTTCGATTTCGCCCATCCTTTCGCCGTATTCAGGGTTGACCATGACGATGCCGCTCCCTTCCGGTACAAAGGTCTGGGAATAATCGGCGATGCCGAAATTTATGAGGTTTCCGACCCCTGCCATCCGGGCGTTCTTACGAGCCGCCTCAATGGCCATGGGAGCTATATCGGTGGCTATAATTTTTCCCTTGATGGATTCC
>CAYSHT010000198.1:0-2128 GCA_964430915.1 uncultured Syntrophaceae bacterium | reverse complement strand
AGATCACAAGACCATCCCGATGAATGCATCCCTGAGTTCGGTTTCATATCGGAAGGCTAAAAAGGAATTCGAAAAAAGCTACATTGAAAGAAAGCTTACAGAGAACAACTGGAACATCTCAAAGACAGCTGAATCGATTGGGATAGAGAGAAGCAACCTTCACAAAAAAATAAAGATCTACGGTCTCGACGAGACAAAGAAGGAACCCTCATAACGGGGCGAATTTCAGCTTCATTGAAGATCCCCGAAGTCTTTCTGCTATACATCATCTGTTAAGGAAAGTTTCTTCTTTTGTGTGCTTGTCATTCCCCGCCGCAAGCAGCGGGGAATGCGCTCACTGTTCAATTGAAGACAGGGCCGGAAAAACTGGATATTCTTGTCTTTCCGGCCCTTTGAATTGACATATTATCCCTTTTTCAGGTTATCATGCACCATGTCATGCAAGCGCTGCGCCGCAGGTCTGCTCCCCAGAATACCGACCCGGACTGACACGGTTGTAATGTTTTGTGATTTGTATTTGATTGTAAACCAGACAGTTTCGTTATCGATAAGCGCCTTTATCTTACCCTCGCCTATCTCTTTCGTCGGTATTACATCAATAGCATTCATCTCAGCCACGACCTTTTCACAGGCACCCCACACATCCTCGAAGGGATAGTGATAAGCTGTCTTCAACCACCCATTGATAAAAACATACGTTCCCGCACCCGCTGTCATCGCAACACCGCCCACGAGGAGAGGTGCACAACCCGCCATAAGAAATGTAACGGCAATCAGAAATGCAAACCATTTTTTTGTCCTTATCATCTCCATACCCCTTCTCTCATCCGAAATTATTCCCTAGTGTCTCACGCCACGATCTCTGAGAATCAATGCTGGAAACTTCAATTTCCTATTGATATGGTTGTTTACCGCATTCAGGGCGTAATTTCCATAGTTATCTTTGAACTGTAATGAGGTGTTCTGTTTTCATTACTATCGAAAGCGATATTTTTTATTGCCCGAAGAAACTCTTTTCGATAGGGTATCATGCTCGTAAAGGGGAAAACCAGGCATGCATTGTCTAAGAAAACAGGGCAAGAGATGAAGAAACTTTTTCTCATAACCATTCTTATAGGTGTTCTATCTCCCGGCTTTCTCAATGCCTTTCAGTTGAAGGCCGATACCCGTGGCGGCGGACATATTGTCGTCCGGTCTGATTACGACAGGCTTTGTCAGGGAGAGATTCTGAAAATATCCCTTTCTTCGACAGTCATTATATCAGGTGCACAGGCCCTCTTTAACGGAAGAGAATTTGTCTTTGTACCGAATGAGGGGGAAACCTCTTTTTTTACCCTTATCGGGATTGGTCTTGAAGCGGAACCGGGAAATTATGATCTCGCCGTTACCGTTTCACTTCCGGGTGGAAGGGAAAGACGTTTCAACACAAAGATCGCCATATCGAAAGGCACGTTCCGTCTCAGGAGAATCAATGTTGACAGGAAGTTCATATCTCCTTCCCCCGAAGACGAGGAGAGGATAGTAAAGGAAATAGCACTGACAAAGGATATATACGGAAAATCCGAGCCGCGCTGGCTGGGCAGGGGAAATTTCATCCTCCCTGTGAAGGGAACGCTTGCAAAAAACTTCGGAGACAGGAGAATCTTTAACGACAACCGCCGCTCACGTCACAGGGGGATGGATATTCGCTCTCCGGCGGGGAGAATCGTCAGGGCAGCAAACGGAGGGAAAGTCGTGCTGGCCCGCGACCTCTATTTCGCCGGGCAGACGGTCATTATCGATCACGGAATCGGACTTTTTTCCATGTACTGCCATTTTTCCGCACTATCCGTAAAAGAGGGCACGGTGGTGAAGAGGGGTGATGAAATCGGAAAGATAGGCTCGACGGGGAGAGTAACCGGTCCACACCTGCACTGGGGCATACGGTTATCCGACACTTACGTAAACCCTCTTTCCCTTCTTCATCTTTCCTTTGATTAAGGGGATTCCGAGTTTCCGAAGCTTAAAGGGCTCTGTATCCAGATGGGAAATGACCGGGAGCGCACCCGCAAGCCCCGCCTTGTAGGCGGGGTTAGGGGCGCAATATAAAACAAACATATTCCTTACCGGGAAGCCCCGCCCTGTGGGC
>CAYSHT010000197.1:0-2143 GCA_964430915.1 uncultured Syntrophaceae bacterium | reverse complement strand
TCAATGCTTTTTCAAGGATTAGGTTTTCAGTGGAAATATTAAAAATATCAGCCAAAGAATATCTGTCCGCAGCGTCCAGTACCTCCAATCCGATCATCTTTCCAGATTCGTCAAAGTCAACGTTCAATCCTTCCTCTATTTCCATTGTTCGATCCACATATTTTTCCTGAAGCCGAATATACAGGGCATCAATCTCATTATCGTATTCTATTTTCATAGATTATTCTCCTTTTACCATTGCCGTTATGACGGTTATAATCCCGTCTTCCGGCTTATATGTTATTTTTAAATGCCTGCCCCTTATGATTTTAAAAGCATTTTTTCTGCCTTTTATTGTATCCACTAACATATCCGGATTACCTATAGCCGATTCCACTTCTTTCTCGGTTATTTTTCTCCATTTCATCTGTCTTTTGGCATGTCTGCTGAATATTATTTTCATTTGCAGCTACTCAGTTTAATGGTAGCACAACGCTTGATGAGTCACGAAGGTCTGACACGCTTCTTTTATAGGAATAACAAAGGTTATCACCAATAGATGATTTCATCCTCATTAAAATTCCTTGATGCCTTTCTGCCGATCACCTCATCCCACCGCATGGGACTAATTCCGGTGCCGGGACGCTTTACGGTCACGTTTACTTCGGTAAACGGTTCGCCTTTGCGGATATCTCGGGCTGCCACGATGCTTTTACGGGCAATGGGTTTGTTTTTCAGTTCTGAAGGCGATGGTTTTTTAGTGCCGTTCCCCAGAGCTTTTTCTATAGTGCGGATGGCGCGAACCATGGCCTTTAATTCATGGGGTTCAAGTGATGCCCTATGATCAGGGCCTTCCATATTTTTATCAATTGTGAAATGCTTTTCGATAACTCTTGCTCCCATGGCAACAGCGGCAATAGAGACCTCAATGCCTAATGTATGAAGCGGGACGCTCTTAAGTTATTAAGTTTCCCAGCTTCTGACATTGGATATTGTGCAATGGGGGTCGTCCATTTGCAAATAAGTAACTCATTCAAACGTAATGGGGGACGTTGTTTCTGAATGAACTTACGCATAGGATTGATGCCCCGGTTAAATACGCCCCAGTACCATCCTCCAGAGGCGGATAAATCTCCCGGAGCTAAAGGGCACCGCGATGCGGCATCTTCGACCCCGAGGGACGGGATCTACGACCCCGAGGGACGGGATCTACGACAGGCGGGGTAAACCCCAGTGAAACACCCTGCCGGGTTTCTGCTACGCAGAGTTTCACGGGGCAAGCAAAGCCTCAGAGCCTCAGAGATCGGACTTCAGAGGGCAGAGGTCGGATGACAGAAGGTCAAAATTTCTTTAGTAATTAATTTGTTACCTCTTTTAGTATGATTTTCTGAATGGTTGATTTCAATATCGGAATATGATTCTTGCAGATATCAAAAATTATCTCATGATCCACCATCTCGTAATGGTGCGAAATAATTTCACGCAGTTTAATGATTTTGTCCCACTCTATCTCTGGATATTTTTCTAACAATGAAGATTCAATTTTGTGGATTTTTTTTGTTAACTCACCGATTACTTGAAGTCTCATGGCAACTGCGTCCAGCAGAAAAACACCCTCGGGACTGGTAACGAATTTATCAGGAACATCTACCTTCGAGAATCTCTCCTCGATCAAGATTATCGATTCGAGAATGATTTGAAGATTATCTCTGATAATACTATTAAGCATATTTCAAATCATCCCCAATCCGTTCTGTTAACCTGCGGTTAACACTAAGACCTTTACGAACCAGTTCAATCTTCCTGTTAAACGTTTTTTCCAGATAAATCAGTAATCCGGCAACATACTCAAAACGTGGTTCTTCAAATTCAACCAGGAAATCAATATCGCTATCATCTTGTTGCGTTCCCTTGGCATAGGACCCGAAAATACCGATATTGATCACCCCGAATTCATTTTTTAAAAATATTCGTTCAGATCTTAAAAGGCCAAGAATATCTTCATATGATAGATTTTTTCCCATTATTTGAATTTTCTTAAAATATAGAAATTTTTATCTTATTTGGAGCGGGACGCTCTTTAGTTATTTACTTATTCTTTTGAAGCGGGACTATTTGTTTAATAGGGGACGTTGCTGATTTTGTTACTTTATTCAGATTTGAC
>CAYSHT010000196.1:0-2184 GCA_964430915.1 uncultured Syntrophaceae bacterium | reverse complement strand
AATATATTATTCGCCTTCGGCTCATGAATCTTCGATTTCCTTACCGGGAAGCCCCGCCCTGTGGGCGGGGAGCTTCAGTACCTGAAAGGATGTATACGCATTAGATGTCGACAAAAATTGGGAGCCATGGTGCTGCCATCATAAAACCGGAAAATATTCCGCCCGCTCGAGATCCCTATCGTTGGATCGTTTTCGGCATTATATCTTCAATATATTTTTTCGTCTATTTTCATAGAGTATCCACGTCGGTTATCGCCCCAGATCTCCTGGCTACGTTTCAGACCGATGCCTCCGCTCTGGGCTTTATGTCCTCTATGTACTTTTATGTCTATGCCTTCGAACAGCCTTTTGTCGGCTACCTGACCGACCGTCTGGGTCCGCGGCGGGTGATCTCTCTCTGGACTCTGATAGCGACTCTCGGGTGTCTTATCTTCGGTTTTGCCCCTACTATTGGCTGGGCGTCTGTTGGGCGTGCTATTATCGGATTCGGAGTCGGCGGCGTTTATGTTCCGGCCCTCAAGGCCTTCTCGCAATGGTTTGAGAAAAAAGAGTTTTCCACCATGGTCGGCCTGTTTCTTGCGGCAGGAAATCTGGGTGCTCTCGTCGCAACTACTCCCCTTGTATGGATGGCACAGGCATACGGCTGGCGGATAAGCTTTCAACTTATTGCCGGAATAACCGTTATCCTTGCACTGGCAGCATTTTTCTTTACCCGTGATCATACACAAGTCCAATCACCAGTCAACTCCTCCGATGCATCTGAAAACCCGCCACCCCGGAAAGCCTCTCCTTCGATTGTGTCGGTACTAATCTCCTTTCGCTTCTGGGTTTATGGAAGTCTCTTCTTTGGGATTGCCGGTACCTACCTTTCGCTCCAGGGTCTCTGGGCCACGCCCTACCTCATGTCACGGTTTGGTATTGAGCTCACTCATGCCAGTAAGATAAACATGTTGATTCCCCTGGGATTTATAGCGGGGTCCCCCCTGTGGGGATGGCTCGGCAGCCGTGTCTTTCGAAACAAGATGACACTTCTCATCTGTCTCCTCTTTATCATGACCACTATGTGGGCAGGATTGATTATCAGTCATATTCCGTGGGGGATTACAGGTGTTATGATCGTGATGTTTGTTATCGGTTGCACAGCCGGTGGCCTGTTCACCATCATCTGGACGATGATCCGCGAATCAACCCCCGGTTCTGTCCTCGGTCTCACCACGGGCTTAATTAATCCTTTCCCAATGCTGGGAATCGCGATTTTTCAGGTTTGGACGGGGGCCATTATTAACAGGGTGGGACAGGTCAATGGTAGTTATCCGCCCGAGGCCTATCAGAACGCCTTTTCTCTCTGCCTTGCCGTATCGGTCGGATGCCTCGTCATTGCCCTGCTCGCGCGAAAGAAACTGTCCCAAAACGATTGACCCGCTCGATGAGCCGAATGGGGGAAATCGGAAGACATGTATGCGTTCCCTGGAATTCTCGACAACGTGTTGTGGTGCTGTGTAAATTAATTTTGAGGATATGCTGAATGAATGGAACTAACCGCGCCGATATTACAGTGGGTGCCCGTGTAAAAGTTGTGCAAAAGCAGGATCAGCGCTCAGGCATGTTGACCGAAGGCGTCGTGCAGAATATTCTGACAAAATCAGGCACGCATCCGCACGGGATAAAGGTGCGCCTGGAAAACGGGATCGTCGGTCGGGTGAAAGAAATAATCTAACGCAAGAGGCTGCAAGGCCTTGAGTTTGCGTAATAATAAACAGGATTTCAATGCAGATATATATTGATGCAGATGCTTTTCCGAAGGGAGTCAGGGATATCCTGATAAAGGCTTCCGTACGATTGAAGCTGGGGTTGATTTTTGTGGCTAATAACCCGCTGCGTCTGGAGAAATTGGCAAACCTGTCTATGATCCTGGTTCCTGAGGGAGCCGATGTGGCCGATGACCGAATTGCAGAGTTAGTGCAACCGGGTGATCTCGTGATAACAGCCGATATACCGCTTGCCGACCGGGTAGTTACCAAAAAAGCTTTTGCGATGAACCCCAGAGGAACACTCTATACTGAGAACAATATCAAAGATCGGCTTGCCATGCGTGATTTGCTCAAGGATCTGAGAGATAACGGCATGGTAACAGGCGGCCCGGCCGCCTTCAATAAAAAAGACCGCCAAAACTTTGCCAACCAG
>CAYSHT010000195.1:0-2329 GCA_964430915.1 uncultured Syntrophaceae bacterium | reverse complement strand
GGAATTTCACTTTCATCTAAAAATACCTTTGTCTGTCTCATAACATTTCCTCCTTTATTGAAATTAAATTACAATCAAACCTGATGTCACCAAAATAAAAAAGCCACGGGATTTACCGTGGCTTCCTTTCCATACAAAAAAACCGTGGGTGAATCCTTCTCCATACCCACGGCTCTCATTTAAATTTTAATGTACCAGAGCTTATGCGGGCAGGTCCTTTTTAACCTGCCACCACCAAAAACGTCTTGCTGCTGCATCTGCTCTAATCATAAAAGCTCCCTTTATCCTTACTGAGTTAGCTGGTAACATAACGGAAAAGCGAATGTCAAGAAAAAATCTACAACTGTTCTTGTTATTATAATTGATGTACCCCTATTCAAAAGATACACAAACTGTGATAATAAGGGTCACCACACAATAACCAGAAGGAACGAACTTATATGACCAATAAAAATACAAGCGAAGTGCGGGTAAGATTCGCCCCGAGTCCGACAGGATATCTACATGTGGGCGGTCTCAGGACGGCACTATTTAATTATCTCTTCGCACGCAAGAATAAGGGGAAATTCATACTTCGCATAGAAGATACGGACCAGAAGAGGTCTATTCCGGGAGCAGTGGAAAATCTGATATCCACCCTTAAGGCAGTGGGGCTTGAGTACGATGAAGGTCCCGATAGAGGCGGCGAGTTTGGCCCCTACGTCCAGACTGAAAGATCAGAGATATACCGGGATCATGCAAAAACTCTTCTGGAATCGGGACATGCATACTACTGTTTCTGCACCGAGGAGAGACTCGAAAAGCTGCGCGAAGTCCAGAAAAAGACGAAGCGTCCTACCATGTATGACGGCAAATGCAGAGACCTGCCGAAGAACATAATTGAGGAAAAGCTCAGTAAAGGCATACCGTACGTGATACGGCTCCGTTACCCGAAAGAGGGGAAAATCGTCTTCGACGATATTGTCCGCCAGAAGGTTGCCATGGATAACTCCCAGGTTGACGATCAGATTCTGATCAAATCGGACGGATTACCCACCTATCACCTCGCCAGCGTGGTCGACGATCACCTGATGAAAATCAGTCATGTAATCCGCGGTGAAGAATGGCTCTCCAGCGTACCGAAACATATCTATCTCTACGAATCCTTCGGCTGGGAGGCACCGATCTTTGCCCATCTGCCGCTCCTTCTTAACTCTGACAGGAGTAAGCTGAGCAAACGGCAGGGTGATGTGGCCGTCGAAAACTATCTCGAAAAGGGATATCTGACAGAAGCTCTTCTCAATTTTATCGTGCTCCTCGGGTGGCACGCCTCCGACGACAGGGAGATATATACCCTTCAGGAACTGGAAGAAGCCTTTTCCCTTGACCGGATCAACAAGGCCGGGGCGATATTCGACACGGAAAAACTGAACTGGATGGGGGGCTATTACGTCCGGCATCTCAGTGTTGAATATGTTGCCGAGAAAGCGAGACCGTTCTTTGAAGATGCGGGAATCGACATCGGCAATAACGAGAAATACCTGAGAGTCATCACTATGGCGCGTGATTATGTCTCCCGTCTCTCCGATATGGTTGAACACTCAAAAATGTTCTATGAAGATCTGATGTTCTCGGAAGAGGACCAAACACTTATAGCAGAAGAAAACTCTCAGAAGATCTATTCTTTCTGGATTGAGGAGTTGGAAAAGAAAACAGACTGGAGTTCGGAAGACATATCATTATTGATAAAACAGGCGACCAGTGAGCTGGGCATAAAGGGAAAGAATTTTTATTTCCCAATAAGGCTTTCCCTCTTCGGAAGCTGCCACGGTCCCGACATCCCGACACTTATCGATATCCTGGGGAGAGATGGGTCTATAAAAAGGCTCAAGGATTGCCTGTCCGGGTAAAACACTCATCGGGCAACGGAAGAAAGGGCCTCATCAAGATCATAATAACCGAAGGAAACGCTCTGCACGATGGGGATCTGCGTTGAATGCTCCCACATTTCATTCTTTTCACCCGCCCAGACCGCCCGTGTTCCCGCCTTCGGATTCCTCTTCTCATCCATATGGTTCAACCCTCATGCCACTTCGGCTTCTTTTCAGAGGAGTCGTTTTTTTCTTTCTCTTTGTCCTTTCTCATTATCGAGAATCCGATGAAAATCATGATCCCTCCGATGAGGAGACTTATTCTGTCACCGCTCCATAGACCGTAGCCAAAATCCGCCGCCCCCAGGAGCATAAAAAAGATGAGAAAATATTTACTCATTTCAGTATTGTTTCCTCCCTCTTAAATCAGTCCAGAATTTCATAACTGCTTATCTGGACGCTTGATCGCAGATTACTCA
>CAYSHT010000194.1:0-2426 GCA_964430915.1 uncultured Syntrophaceae bacterium | reverse complement strand
GCCTTTGCGAGCCTGAGTCCGGGCCTTTATGACAACTCGACGAGAACTATGTTCGATACCAACCGGCGTTATACGTCAACCCTTCTCAAGCGGATACACAGTGTGCAACTAATGAGCGCACACGCTGTTCCACATAATAACATTGCATCAGGGGATGGGGAAAGGCTTCTTGCCTATAACGGTTCCGCTGCCAGCATTGGTCGACTGTACGCATCGGCTCAGCAAAAACAGCCTAAAAAGTACGGCATATGGCTTGACGGATTCGGTCAATGGGGTGACCGGGATGAGGATGACGGGTTTACCGGCTACGACTATACTGTACACGGGGTGACACTCGGGATTGATCGCATGTTCCGCGACCGCTTAATAGCCGGAGCCAGCATAGGATATTCCGACACCGATGTCGATGTTGACGGAGATCAGGGTGACGGAGATATTGATACCGTTTATGGATCGCTCTACGGCAGTTACTATAACAAACGGGGATATGTCGATGCCGTTCTGTCCTATGGAGACCAGGACTATTACAATACACGCCGGGTTCTTATCGGGCCGATCGAGCGCGAAGCCCGGAGTGACCATGATGGTGATATGTTCTCGGCCTTTGCAGAGGGCGGGTATAATATTGATGTCAATGCGTGGGCCCTCCAGCCATTCGCTTCCCTGCACTATCTCAACCTGGATGAAGAGGGATTTACTGAGAAAGGTGCGGACAGTGCCAACCTGATTATTAGTGCTCGGGAAACTGAATCACTGGTTTCGGAACTGGGCCTGCGAATCACCCGTCTGTATGCAGTAGAGAAGGGTACCTTAATACCCGAGGTGAGTATGGCATGGAGTTACGACTTTGATATTGATGATCGTACCATCACCTCGGCCTTTGCGGGTGCTCCGGATAGTGCATTTTCAATCGAAGGCCAGCATGTTGAAAAGAATGGGTTAACGATTGGCACCGGTATAACATTGGTAAACAAAAAAGGTTTAACCACGTCGGTGAAGTACAACGGTGAATTCCGGGATGGTTATGGAGCGCATGGCATTATAGGAGAACTTCGCTATGAGTTCTAGTCGATGATACCATAAAAAAACTGCGTTCTTCATAGTGCACACATATAAGGTACTTTAAAGGTATTTTTACGGGAGGGCATTTACTCTTGCCCTCCCTTATAATTGTTAGCCTTATTTGGTGTTGATGTCGGTTGAAGACCTCATGAATCTTGCAGATAATCGACTTCGCTTGCAAATCTTTGAGATCGATTACGGGCGGAAAATTTCCATTATCAGGTAAAATCTTGACTTGGGTTTTCCCGCATACTAGGAAACACTGTAAACGGGGAAGCGAATACTATGCTATGAAGGAAATGGTGATTACATGAAGAAACTGAGTTTAAAGGGCCAGCGGTGGCTTAAGTGTGTCCATCTCTTTTTTGTCTGTTCATGGGTTGGAGCGGCCCTCATCCTGACAATCATGAATTTTTCAATGACGGCCTCAGAGGGCATGCAGCTCTATGGCATCCATAGTTCCATGAAATTTATTGATGACTTCATAATAATCCCAGGAGCTTTTGGTTGTCTCTTTACGGGGCTTCTCTATTCCGTGTTTACGAAGTGGGGCTGGTTTACGCACCGCTGGGTCACGGTAAAATGGATTATCAACATATTTGGAATCGTGTTTGGGACCTTCTGGCTCGGCCCATGGTTAAACAGCCTGCCGCCCCTTGCAAAAGCAGAGGGATTGAATGCTTTATTAAACCCCGTATATATTCATAACCGGACGATGTTGTATTACTGGGGGACTCTCCAGGTAGCGACGCTTATTTTCGCCGTCTTTATATCTACCTTAAAGCCGTGGGGAAAGAGAAAGGCCAAAATAACCGCTTGATTGCCTGGGCACATATTATGTAATGTTGATACTGCAGTGAAATAAGGAGTATATCATTGAAGTTTTGTATAATATGGAAGTCCTGCCATGGGTGGATCACCCCTCCGTCAAAAATGTCTCCATAAAAAAAATGATTACGAAGGAACAATTTGGAGCGGAAAGTCCCTTGATAATAATGGTAAAGATTTCCGCGCATGTCGAAGTACCGGAACATATCCATGACACAAGCGAGGATATCCTTTTTATTCTTTCCGGATCTGGTACAATATAAATCGATAAAATCGGAGAAATGGCGCTTCAAAAAGGTACAGTCGTTCGTGTACAGCGTAAAACGAAACACAGGATATTTGATGTATCGGAAGAGCTTCTGATCTATGACGTTTTTTCTCCCGGCATCATGTAATTTTCAGAAGAAAAAGGATAATAACAACCACTTCAGGAGTTCTCTATGAGCCGCATCGAGATAGTTCCCCTTCAAGCCAATCAGGCAAGACATGCAGCGCGACTTCTCTCTGAGGCCTTTCGCGACAACCCGGGCAGTATT
>CAYSHT010000193.1:1161-2449 GCA_964430915.1 uncultured Syntrophaceae bacterium | reverse complement strand
TAGAGAACAGATAGCCCCAGCCAGGAATGCCACGGATGACATCTTATTGTCCAGGGCGAAGAAGAGCAAAAGAAATACGATAACGACAAAGATCGCTATGATCTTGTATTCCCTCTTCAAGAAGACCATGGCACCGGCATGTATCCTGTCCATGATCTCAACCATCACGTCGTTACCCGGGGAAAAGGTGAGAACGTATCTGTAGATTATAAACGCCAGCACCAACCCGATGAGGCCCCATAACCATGCATAATTCACTAAAAATTCCATAATTTCCGATTATACCTCCTTACCTGAATTGTTTGTTTCCCTAACATTGAACTTATTCATTGCCGCATGAGCGCCAGACGAAACAACCTCGATCACCGCATTAAAGGCCTTTGCGGTAATATCAGGCAGTAATTCTAATTCATCCTCAGAAAAGCGCTCAAGCACATAATTTTCAACCACCTCCTTGCCGGAAGGTTTGCCTATTCCCAAGCGGACTCTGACGAATTCCGGACTGGCGAGATGATCGATTACTGACTTTAATCCTTTGTGCCCTCCGTCACCTCCACTCATCTTAACTCTCACGTCTCCCCGCGAAAGATCCAGATCATCGTGGATAATGATGACGTCCTCTATATCAATCTTAAAGAACCTGACTAGTTTTTCAACTGCAGTTCCACTTAAATTCATAAAAGTCTGTGGTTTCGCCAGTATTACCGGAACGCCCGAAATTGACCCCCTGCCTAAAAGGGAATCGAACCTCACAGTTTTGATACCGATGTTCTCTTCTCTAGCCAGAATATCCACTGCGAGAAACCCGGCGTTGTGTCTGGAGAGCAGGTATTTGGGTCCCGGATTTCCCAGCCCAACTATTAGCTTCACGTAACCCCCATGGGAGATATAAATTCCCGAACTGCCTACTCGCTCTTTTCATCGCCCGTTGATGCAGCTTCAGCTTCCTCACCGGTCTCTTCTTTTTCCTCTCCTTCTATGGCCTCTTCTTCAGCTTCCTCAGCCTCCACCAGCACACTCACTCTCTTTGCCGCAATAGTGACAATGACCCCGTCTTCTATGTCAAGACATTTTATTCCTTCGGCCAGTTCGACGTCCCCTACCTTTATGGAGTCTCCGAATTCAAGAGCGCTGATATCCAATTCGATGGCCTCGGGAATTGCAGCAGGAAGTCCCGATACCTTGATCTCTCTTTTTACCTGTTGTAATTCGCCGCCCGCTTCGACACCGACAGGCTCTCCGATAAGTATAATGGGAAGATCCAGGGTGACTTCACGATCCATCTTGA
>CAYSHT010000193.1:0-1061 GCA_964430915.1 uncultured Syntrophaceae bacterium | reverse complement strand
CTTCAGCTTTTAACTTAATGGTTTTCATGTATAATAACTCCTAAACAAATAGTGAACTGACCGATTCGTTGTAATATATACGTTTCATTGCATCACTCAGAAGATCCGCAGTGGAAAGAGTCTTGATCTGTTTGCAGGATTTAGCTTCTGTGCTGAGAGGAATTGTGTCAGTGATAATTACCTCTTTTATTTCAGATGATTCTATTCTCTCTATTGCAGGGCCCGAGAGTACGGGATGGGTGCAACAGGCGTAAACCTCGAGGGCACCTTCTTTTTTCAGGGCATTTGCAGCCTGAACCATAGTCCCAGATGTATCAATCATATCATCAAGAATAACCACATTTTGATCCTTAACGGAGCCGATTATATTCATTACCTGCGATTCGTTAGGAGTATCCCTTCTCTTGTCCACGATTGCGAGAGACGCACCCAGTCGTCGTGCAAAGGCCCGTGCCCTTACGACTCCCCCCGTGTCGGGAGAGACGATTACCAGGTTGTCTTTGATGCGACCCTTTATGTATTGAAGGAGTATCGGTGTAGCGAAGAGGTTATCTACGGGGATGTTGAAAAATCCCTGTATCTGCCCGGCGTGGAGGTCTATCGAAAGCATACGGTTTGCCCCTGCTGCGGTAAGAAGATCGGCAACGAGCTTTGCCGTAATGGGGGCACGGGGAACTACCTTTCTGTCCTGCCTGGCGTAACCGTAGTAGGGAATAACCGCCGTTATTCTGTCGGCGGATGCCCTTTTCAGGGCGTCTATCATTATCAGGAGTTCCATGATGTTGACATTGACGGGCGAACAGGTAGACTGGATGATAAATACGTCCATTCCCCTTACATTTTCATCTATCTCGACCCTGGTTTCTCCGTCGCTGAATGTCGATACCTGTGCATCACCGAGGGGCACGCCCAGTTTCCTGCATATCTTTTTTGCAAGATCCAGACTGGAATTTCCGGAAAATATCTTTATTCTTTCAAGCATTGGGTCTCTTTTCTATTCTATTTTTGGCTGGGGCGGGAGGATTCGAACCTCCGAATGCAGGAACCAAAGTCCTGTGTCT
>CAYSHT010000192.1:0-2452 GCA_964430915.1 uncultured Syntrophaceae bacterium | reverse complement strand
ACGTGGTCGCCCGAAAGGAGTATCCCCTCATCGGCGAAGTAAAAACAGTCATGCCCGTTGGCATGCCCCGGTGTCGAGATAACCTCAAAAGTCCTCCCGCCTATGGAATGGATCTCTCCCCCTTCCAGGATCTCGTCAACCTCAAAGGGTGCGGTCACGTTTCTGAAATGGCTGAAGAGCCGCATAATGGAATCAAGGGTCTTCGAGGGAAAGCCATGGCGAAAGAGAAAATTGGTCATCGTTTTCACTATCAGTGTCTCCTCCCCCATCCTCTCGATATGCCCTCTCCCCTTTTCCGACATATGGATGATAGCCCCGGATCTTTTCTTAATCAGTCCCGCGATGCCGCAGTGGTCCGCGTGGAAATGGGTCAGAAATATGTCATCGATACATTCGATCTTAAGATCAAGCGTTGCAAGGGCACCTTCAAGCTGCGGCATGACCCCATGAACATTGAGACCCGTATCGAAGAGGATGCCCCTCTTTTCATGAAGGTAAAGAAAAACATTGACATGGCCCAGACGGAAGGGCATGGGCAGATCGATCATATAAAAACCCCGGGAAATCTCCCGGATGTGCTGGTCATTCTTTGACATTTACGATTCCCCCGTTAAATCCGGCACACCTCTACAGGACAATGTCACAATTGTCAAGTTTCGAGAGCAGATACTTTTAAAACTTGACAAATGATTGCAATTATGTTTGAAGAACGCCTTTATATAATTTGAACGGGACATATATACTATGAAGAAAAATCTGACAAATCTGAGCAACACCAAGCGTAAGAGGACTCACGGTTTTCGCGCCAGAATGGCAACAAAAGCGGGAAGGCAGGTCCTGAGCAGAAGACGGACAAAGGGAAGAAAAAGACTTGCCGTGTAATATTGCGTAACGGGTCTGGTGGAAAAAACTGAACCCCACACCAGATATAATGAAAAAGCAATCCTTCGGACAAAACGAAAGGGTAAGAAAAAGAAAAGACTACTTGAGGGCGTATCAGAAAGGGGTTCGAGTAAGCTCAAGTAATTTTACCGTTATATTACACAACAATCAGACGGGAACGAAAAGGCTGGGAGTAACGGTAAGCAAAAAGGTAGGGAATGCGGTAAAGAGAAGTAGGATTAAGCGACTCGCACGAGAGTTTTTCAGGTTGAATAAAGACAAGTTACCTGATTCACAAGACATGATAATTATAGCGAGAAGGGATGTATCCTCGCTAAAATATCAGGATGTGTGTGTAGAACTGGAAAAACTCTTTCGGCAAAGATAATACACATGCAAATAGTAAAAAAATTACTTGTTTTTTTCATACGATCCTACCAGGTAGTGATTTCGCCTTATTTTCCTCAACGTTGCCGTTTTTATCCCACATGCTCCGAATATGCAATATGTGCCATAGAACGTCACGGCCCCTTTAAGGGGTCTTGGCTGGGCCTTATTCGCATCCTTCGCTGCAATCCCCTTAATCCCGGCGGATACGATCCCGTGAAATAGCAAACTTCCCGATAAGAACGGGAAAATACGGAGGTTTTAATGGACAAGAGGACGGTTCTCGCCGTAGTCCTTTCACTTGCAATATTGATGGGGTATCAGTTTTACGTGGCAAAAACCCAGCCGCCCCGAACCACCGAGGTTGTAAACCAGGAAGCCGTTACTGAGATAGTAAAGGGTGACGAATCGCCTGCCGAAATCGACGCCGGTGCGGCCCCCCTCTACCAAAAGTCACTGAGGAAAAAGGGAGAGAATAAAGGCGAGGGGAACGACATCAGCATTGAAACCCCGCTTTACTACGCCACATTCAGCACCAGGGGCGCGGCACTCCAGTCATTCGCGCTTAAAGACTACAGACAGAATATCAAGAAAGATTCGGCCCTCATAGAATTGATAAATGTACAGGAGGATATGGACTACCCTCTTACCGTTTCATTCCCCAACTCCAGCATAGATATTCCCACCGACGTGGTATACGAGGCCGACAGGGAAACAGTGGATATAACTATGTCGGAGGGGAGTAAAAGTCTGGCCTTTTCCTGGTCCTATCCGGGAGAGATCGAAATAGTGAAGACCTATACCTTCCAACCTGAAAAGTATACCTTCGACCTTGAGGTAAAGGTGCGAAACCTCTCGGACCATGCACTCAGAGAGAACGCCCTCCTCACGTGGAATAGATATATCGATCCTGAGGAAAAGACGGACCGTTACAGTCATGAGGGACCCGTTTCCTATGTCAAAGACGACTTCAACACGGAAAAGGTAAAGAAACTCGATGAAAAAAAGTTCTTCGGGCCCGATGTCTCCTGGGGAGGGTTTGAAAGCAAGTACTTTTTAGCCGCCATGATACCGGAGCAACCATCTCTCACGGGTCTCGTCATTTCAAAGGACGCGAGGGAACTTGTCTCGACAAGCCTGGAAGGTCCAAAGCTCGTCATCCCCTCGAATCAGTCTGGAGTAT
>CAYSHT010000191.1:0-2492 GCA_964430915.1 uncultured Syntrophaceae bacterium | reverse complement strand
TTCACCCCGGGTACTTAATTTCCGCTTGACAAAGTCATAGTGTTCGCAATGACCCCGTTATTATGTAACTGCCCGATTCATCAGGCCGTTTTATTTTGCTTTATTTATTACATCTCTGACCGCCACGCTTCGCTCGCGGCTTCGGCTCACCTTTGCAATGACCAAGAACGCAGTTGTGCAAAGATTCCAAGATTATACAGCTTCGCATCCTCGATTACATAAAACACCGCTTTATTACAGGCCACCCTGCAACAAAGAGGTGTAATCTTGCAGCAACCATGTAAACGCTATATTATATGATAACTTACTCAATATACTGATAAATAACGGGGGTGAATCATGAATCTCAATCGAGCAATTCTATACAACGTTTGCCTGTCGCTGTCAAAGGAAAAGCTTATAAATGATAATTACTTAAGGTGGGCGGGGGGTTTTATAGATTCTTCAGTGTCTTTTTACATGAATTTAACGTCACCTCTATATCCTCATCATCGTGGGCGAGAGAAAGGAAGGATGCCTCAAACTGTGAGGGCGCGAGGTAAATGCCGTTTTCACGCATCCCGACGAAGTATCGGGCAAATTGTTCCGTATCACATTCGGCAGCCGAGGCGAAATCAACCACATCCTCTCCTGAGAAAAATAGCGTAAACATGGAACCAACCCGATTCAGGCGGTGCGGAATCCCCGCTTTTTCAAAGAGTTTGCCCGTCTCTTCAGTGAGATATGAGGCTTTCCGTTCAAGGTCGTCATAAATCCTCTTCTCGCTCAGAATTTTGAGTGTCGCGATTCCTGCTGCCATGGCAAGGGGATTACCCGATAGCGTTCCCGCCTGATAGACGGGACCCAGAGGCGCAAGGGTTTCCATGATCTCTTTTCTTCCGCCGAAGGCACCAACGGGAAGACCGCCCCCTATTATCTTCCCCAAGCAGGTGAGATCGGGCTCAATATCCGCGAGATTCTGAAAACCGCCATAGGTCACTCTGAAACCCGTAATTACCTCGTCGAATATAAGAATAATGCCCCTTTCACGGGTAATCTCTCGAAGTTTTTCGAGAAATCCCGGCCGCGGCGGAACAACACCCATATTGCCGGCAACGGGCTCGACGATAACGCAGGCAATGGTATCACCGTGAATATCAATGGCAGATTGAAAGGAATCAATATCATTATAGGGAACGGTGACCGTCATCTCCGCAACGGGCTCGGGAATGCCGGGACTTCCCGGAATCCCCAGCGTTGCAACGCCCGATCCGGCCTTGACGAGGAGGAAATCGACATGTCCGTGATAACATCCCTCGAATTTAATGATTTTATCTCGTCCCGTAAAGCCGCGGGCAAGCCTGATCGCACTCATCGTGGCCTCTGTTCCGGAATTGACCATCCTCACCATATCGATGGAGGGAAAGGCCGTTACAATCAGCTCCGCCATTTCGACTTCCGCCTCGGTGGGTGCACCATAACTCGTCCCCTTTTCAGCCGCCTTTTTGATCGCATCAACGACCGAGGGATGTGCATGTCCGGCGATCATGGGCCCCCATGACGAAACGTAATCGATATATTCCCTGCCGTCTGCATCATATATTCTGGAGCCGGAGGCCCTTTCTATAAAAAGTGGTGCGGTCCCGACGGAGCCGCAGGCGCGTACCGGACTGTTCACGCCACCGGAGATGTAGTTTTTGGCCTTTTCAAAAAGAGCGGAAGACCGTTTTCCCATTAAAAATACTCCATACTCGTTTTTTTGTACTCTTCTTCACTTCTGAGTATCAGGTAATCATTTATACCAATCGTCTCGGAAATCTTTTTCACCAACTCTTCCACCTCCCCCTTTGCCAAATGGAGCATGGAAAAGAGGGTATATTTCCCCTCAAAGGGAGGGGTCCTTCCGTAACAGTGACTTATCTCCCTGTAGGAAGCGAGGATTTTCCCTGCCTTTTCGAGATCTTCTTCCGGTACCGCCCAGAGCACCATGGCATTTTCACTGTATCCCGCTTCCCGATGCCTAACTATGGCACCGAATTTTCGAATGACACCCCTCTCTCTGAGTCCATTGATAGTATCGATAACTTCGCCTTCTTCCATACCGGTTCGGACCCCGATAGCGGCAAAGGGTCTCCGCTCAAGGGATATATCTTCCTGAATACAGCGGGCTATTGTAATTTCTTCTTTGGTAATCATAGAGGAATCTTGTAACACATCCAAATATTTCTTGACAATTTATTTTCTTATGGATAAAGAAATGCCGTCTGTTAGAATGGTGGGAGAGTTCCAGTAACAATAAAAGGGAACCTGGAACGAATCCCAGGGGCATGAAGACAGACAGAAAAAAACTCTAAAGAAGGAGGACTTTGAAGCATGAGGAAATCGTTGAAAGGTATCGTCTACAGTCTGTTCACACTATTTCTACTGATGGTGACCTCTTCTTTCGCGATTGCAAGTGAGGGAGCTGCCGCTGCATCGGGAGATATGTCGGCAAAGGCGCTTGTAATTGCCTG
>CAYSHT010000190.1:0-2526 GCA_964430915.1 uncultured Syntrophaceae bacterium | reverse complement strand
ATGATAAACCCTACGTCAAACAGTCGTGGTGTGGCCCTTGTACTGGTTATTCTGATGATCGGCGTCATCGTTTCCGTCACCATCCAGCTCAACCATTCGGCCAGGTCGGGGATATATGAAGGTGCGAACATGAGGGATGCCATCAGGCTTACCTATGTCGCGAAATCTGGTTTTTACGGCGGCCAGGCCCTTTTAAATGAGGATACGAACAGTTACGATTCCCTGAATGAAGAGTGGGCCGAGGCGGATTTTCTCTCGGCGTCATCGGGATCCTTTTTTGACAAGGGATACTTCAGGCTGACTATAGAGGATGAATCGGGCAAGATTCCCGTGAACAAGCTGATATCGGGGAATAATTACAACACAGATGTGGAAAACCTCCTGCTCAGGTTTCTCGCCCTCCCGGAATTTGACCTTACCGATCAGGAGGTGGAAGATATTGTCGATTCCATCAAGGACTGGATCGATGAAGACGACGAGGTTACAGGTTTTGGGGCAGAGGCGATATTTTACGAGAGTCTGGACGAACCCTACGAGTGTAAAAACGCGCCCCTGGATTGTGTTGACGAACTATTAATGGTAAAAGGGATCTCGGAAAAGCTCTTTTACGGTACCGATGATCTGCCCGGTATCGGGGAGAATTGTTCCGTGTACGGCGAGGGGAAGATCAACATCAATACCGCTTCGAAACTGGTTCTGAGGGCGCTTTCCGATGAAGTTACAGAGGAGATGGCCGACGGCATGGATGCATACAGGAGAGACGAGGATAACGGTCTTTCCCGCTCCACATGGTACAAAGATGTTTCCGGCATGGACGCCGTCACCATCGACGGGGGTATCATAACGACGAAAAGTGATTTCTTTACGATAACCTCCACGGGATATCTGGGTGAGATGAGAAAGACCCTTACGGGGGTTGTGAAGAGAGACAAAAACAGCCATTCATCAAAATTACTGTCCTGGAAAGTGGAATAATGCCTGAAAAAATCCTTGGTCTTGACATTGGAGATGAGAGCATAAAGGCGGTGCAGGTGACTGCCGGCCTGAAAGGATACCAGTTTCTTAAATCGGCATTTATCCGTCTGGATGAAGCGGGGGGTATCGAAGGGGCTCTCGATAAGCTCTTCGAAGATGACGAGATGAGAAGCGGTATCTATATTGTCTCCTTGCCCGCAGGAAAAGTCTCTCTGCATACAATGAAACTCCCCTTTAAAGACAGGAAGAAGATACGCCAGACCATATCATACGAGCTGGAGCCCCTCATTCCACACCCTGTTGACGAGGTGGTAGCGGATTTTATCGTGATAGACCAGAAGGACACGTCGGAGATACTTGTCGCCGCGGCGCCGAAGGAGGAAGTGAACGCTCTTTGCCGGCTTCTCGAGGAGAGACAGGTGGAGGCGTCGGTCATAGAACTTGATTGTGTTCCTGTGGCGATAAGACTTCTGGCGGATTCCGAAATCGAAGAAAGCATTCTCGTCCTTGACATAGGCGAGAGCGAAGCCACGGGGGTTTTTTGTGACGGCGGGAAGATCCTGCAGATACGAAGCTTTCCCTCCGGGCTGAAAAACAGTAACGGAAGGAGCGATGCAAGCTCGAAAGATAAAGAACCCTCGAGTATCTTTGAAAACTTTCTGAGAGAGGTCAAAAATACTCTCACATTCCTCCAGATGAAGGGGAAGATGACCTCGGGGCCCTCAAAAATATTCCTCACGGGTGACTGGGCGCTCTTTTCGCCGCTTCGGGAAGAGATGGAGCGGTTTTTCTCCATACCCGTGGAGACTGCCGATATCGCTGCCGCCGGAAACGTTGAGTTCGACGATAAAGCGAGAGAGAGATGGAATCCGGCCCTCATGAATCAGGCCCTTGCCCTTGCCGTAAGGGAGACAAAGAGAGGTGTCGGGTTTAATTTCGCCTCCGGGGAATTTGAGCCGAAGAGACAATACGAAAAGGCGAAAAAGGAATTCCGCTGGGTTGCCGCACTTCTTTTCGTTATCATCCTTGCCTTTGGATTCGATTTTTACCTCGACTATCATTATGACAAAAGGTACGCGAACGAACTGAAGGAGGAGATACGGACAGTATTCAGCGAGACCTGCCCGGAGGTGACACGGATCGTTGATCCCCTTCAGCAGTTGCGGGTGAAGATTACCGAGGGGAAAAAATCGAAGGCGGGACAGGGTTCCATTGGAACGGGGATAACGGTGCTCGATATACTGAAGGAAACATCGAGCCTTGTGCCCGAGTCAGCCCAGTTTCTCATAACAAGTTTTCAGTATGACGGAAACCTGGTAACGATCAAGGGAGAAACGGATAACTTCAATACCGTGGATACGATAAAAAACCATCTGGCCGGGTCGAAGATGTTCAAAAACGTAACCATAAGTTCAGCTGCCCTCGTCAAGAAGGAGAGTCGTGTGGGATTTAATCTGAGAATGGAATTGATATGACCGGTGTCATCTGAAAGAGGTCTTATGAATATCCTGATGAAATTGAAGCTTTCCAATCGCGAAAAGTATTACGTGG
>CAYSHT010000189.1:0-2567 GCA_964430915.1 uncultured Syntrophaceae bacterium | reverse complement strand
GCCCCCGTTTGAGACAGTCATCGAAATGTATTACCGGAACTTTGGCAGGGTCCTGGGTCAACCACCAAGAAAAAAGAACAGGAACAAGGAATGAAAACAGATCGAATTCTTATCGTGGACGATGATCCCACGGTCAGGAAGATCCTCTCCGATATTCTCAGCGGCGGCGGGTATGAACCAGTGACGGTCGCCACCGGAATGGAAGCCAGAAACGCGGTTCAGGGAGAGACGCCTGATATCGCCGTTGCGTTGATTGACCTCAAACTCGATGACATGTCCGGTCTTGAGGTGATGAGAGAGATCAAAGAGAGTTCGCCCGATACCGAATGTATCATACTCACCGGTCATGCATCACAGGAGACGGCCATCGAGGCGGTAAACCTGGGCGCCTACAGTTATGCCCTTAAGTCATACGAGATGGAATCGTTGCTGCTGACCATCCGCAGGGCCTGTGACAAGCGGAAGGCCGCAGTCGCGCTCCGCGAATCGGAGGAGATACACCGCGCCCTGGCATCAACCGCCGACTTGATGTACCTCGTGGACAAGGATTGCCGGTTTCTCTTTATGAACGAGGGATACAGGGCACGGCGCGGCGGCGCGCTTGAAGATATCATCGGGAAAACCTATGGGGAGTTGCACCCGAAAGAAAAAGCGGGCAGTTTTGCCTCGAAGGTGGCAACGATATTCGAAACAGGCGAGGCGAGCCAGCACGAAAGCTACAGCGAGGATGGTAAATGTTTTCTCAGGACACTGAGTCCGGTCAAGGATCAAAAAGACAGGATACGAGCCGTAACCATCGTCTCAAAAGACATAACCGCACACAAGAAGGTGGAGGAGGCCCTGCGGGAAAGCGAGGAGCGGTACCGTGCACTATTTGACAACAATCCGATCGAGACTATAATCGTGGACCGTGAGGCAAAAGTAACGGGATACAATTTCGCGAAGAAGCTGTCCGGTGACAGGCTGCCTAATATCAATCATGATGTAATGTATAAGGATTATGCAGCGAGTCACAAAACCAATATGTTCGAGGAACTGAGGGAATGTATCAGGTCAGGCATATTAAAGGAGTTTCTCGAACAAGAGTATGGGGATAAATTTCTTGACATAAAGATAGCCCCCTTCTCCGAGGGAGCCATCATAACATCAATAGACGTCACCAACCGCAAGCGGGCGGAGGAACAACGAATAAATCTCGAATCCCAGCTTCAGAAAGCTCAGAAGATGAAGGCCATCGGCACGTTAGCCGGCGGCCTTGCCCACGACTTCAACAATCTTCTCATGGGCATCCAGGGGAATGCCTCTCTCATCCTTCTGGATGTGGACTCCTCGCATCCTCATTATGAAAAGTTGAGAAATATCGAACAATATGTCCGGGACGGGGCGGATCTCACCGGGCAGCTGCTGGGATTCGCCAGGGGAGGAAAATACGAGGTTAAACCGACCGACCTGAACAAGCTTGTTAAGAAGAGTTCCAACATGTTCGGCCGTACCAAAAAGGAGATAAAGATACACAAGAAATACCAGCAAGATATCTGGATGGTGGAGGTGGACCGGGGCCAGATAGAACAGACACTTCTCAATATCTATGTCAATGCCTGGCAGGCCATGCCCGGTGGCGGTGAGATCTACCTTCAGACGGAAAACATACCCCTCGATGACAACTATGTACAGCCCTATAACCTTGAGCCCGGCAATTACGTAAAGATATCCATTACAGATACCGGCACGGGAATAGACGCAGAGACGGCGAAGAGGGTGTTCGATCCCTTTTTCACCACCAAGGAGATGGGAAGGGGTACCGGGTTGGGGCTGGCCTCCGCTTACGGTATCATCAAAAACCATAATGGCATCATCGCCGTATACAGTGAAGAGGGTATCGGGACCACCTTTAATATGTATCTGCCTGCACTGGTTGAGGCAGTAAGCGATCAGAAGCACGTGGTCATGAAAGAAGAGCTTCTGATGGGGGATGAAACGATTCTCCTTGTAGATGATGAGGAACTGATCATCGATGTTGGCGGAGAGATACTGAAATTCCTCGGCTACACGGTTTTTCTCGCACGCAGCGGGAAGGAGGCCATTGAAATCTACAAAGAAAAACAGGACACGATCGACCTGGTTATGCTGGATATGATTATGCCGGATATGGGCGGCGGAAAGGCTTACGATATCCTCAAAAAGATCAATCCCGACATTAAGGTTCTTCTTTCAAGCGGATACAGCATAAATGGTCAGGCACAGGAGATCATGGAACATGGCTGTGATGGTTTTATACAGAAGCCATTCAGCATAGAACAAATCTCCCACAAAATAAAAGAGCTTCTAAAAAAATAGGGATGTTGTGCTTCCGAGTTGCAAACTTGACGGCTTCGTAAAAAGTCAAATTCGACGAATATGTCATTTCGACTATAGGGAGAAATCTTATCTTTTCAGCATGTTACGGTTTAAAGATTTCTCGTCCCGACTGGTCGGGATGACAGGCTGAGGAGACTTTTTACGAGTGCATCAAACTTGATGCACCTGTAAAAAGTCAGATTTCCCCTCCCCTGGCGGGAGGGGATTAA
>CAYSHT010000188.1:0-2580 GCA_964430915.1 uncultured Syntrophaceae bacterium | reverse complement strand
TATCCTATCCGTGGATAAAAACAAACCCAAAAAAATCTGACAGCGGGGAATGCGCTCTCTGTTCAATTCACCCTGAGTGGGGGCAATTCTGTGAATTCTTCCTTTGTTTTAGTCTTATACAGTGGTATCTTCGACCTGCAATATCGATTGTCGGAATTCTTAAAAAGTATGGAGTTACAAAGGGTGATTTTGTTTTCAGGTTCTTCAAGCCGCATGTTTCAGGAAACGTGATAGTAATGAATAAGAAGAGATTGTTCTGCTGTTATTGCGGGAACACAATAATACAGTCTGAGATAGAGGGAAAACTGCGGGATTATTGCAGCCACTGTAACACCGTATTCTACGAGAATCCTCTCCCCGTTGCGAGCTGCATCGTGGTTAACGAGGGGAGGGAAATCCTCCTTGTAAAGAGAAAAAACGAGCCCTACAGAGGAATGTGGTGCCTGCCTATCGGCTTTGCGGAAACGGATGAAGAAGTGAAAGATACAGCTCTCAGGGAGCTGGAGGAAGAAGCTGGAATCAAGGGAAAGATAATAAGGCTGATTGATGTTGATACCATAGAGAACTACTTTTACGGCAGCATGGCCATAGTCACCTATGAGGCCGAAGCTGCAGGAGGGACGCTCAGAGCTGGTGATGATGCCAGCGATGCCGGTTATTTTCCCATTATGAAGCTCCCGGAACTTGCATGGTCATCCAACAAAAAGGCCATAGACATATACATTGATCAAAACAGAGACTCGTGGGCAATGGTCGATTCCTTCAAGCGATTATTTCCCGATATGGACCCAATGGAGGGATTTTTACCCAAAGCCGAAGAACAAAAAAGGCTTCTGTCTAATATTCTCATGAAAATTATTGAGAGGGACAGGGAAGAGATCTCCCGCAACTGGTCGGAAGATATAAAGGCAATGGTGCCAAACCTCACCTTACACCTCGAAGCGCTTGCCGGGATGAACAAAGATGTCCTGATGGCGGTTCGACACTGGTTACAGGGCAAATCCCGGGCTATAGATTTTGAGAAATTCACAAAAATGGGTGAAAACCTTTCCAGGCTCAACATACCTTTGCCTGATGCCCTTAATGCTATGGCCCTGAGCAGGAACTCCATATGGTCGCATGTGGTGCAAAAGAAGATACTCTCCTCACCTCTCAAGATATACACGACACTGGAGTTTAATAATCGGATTATCTTTATCTATGACAGGATAAATTACTACATCACCACGGGATATTGTGGCAGCCCAAATACCTGACAGCCTTTCAGCCGGCTGCCTATGAAAAATAATAAATCACACAAAAGGAGGGGGATTATGTCAGAAATCTACGGAGGGCACCTGGTTGCCAGACACCTGAAAGATGTGGAGGAAATAGATACTGTTTTTTCACTCGTCGGGGGGCATATCGACAAGATATACGATGGATGTCTTGAACATGATTTAAAGATTATCGACGTAAGACATGAGCAGGCAGCCGTAATGATGGCCCAGGCATGGGCGGTATACACAGGTAAACCCGGCACGTGCCTCATCACGGCGGGGCCCGGTTTCACCAATGCCCTTACAGGGATTGTGAACGCCTATATGGAGAATACACCCATGGTACTTATCAGTGGAACCGCGCCGGTAAGGGACTGGATGAAAGGCGCTCTTCAGGACATGAAACAGGCCGATATGATTAAATCCGTCGTGAAGTGGCACGAGATCTGTTACGATGTCAAACGCATCCCGGAGTATCTTTCCACAGCCTTCAGAAATGCCGTATCTGGCCGTCCCGGTCCCGTGTTTCTGGAATTACCCCCAGATATACTGAATATAAAAATCGAGGAGGATAATCTCCCCCCGGTAAAGAAGGGGAGTATATTTTACCGGACGCGGCCTGAGCCATCATCTGTCAAAGAAGCGGCTGAACTCATCAACAGCGCCGAACGACCTGTTATCATGGGGGGAAACGGTATCTGCTGGAGCGATTGCGACGCGGAGGTAAAAGAATTTGTTGAAAAGGGATATGTCCCATTCTTTATCCTAAATGCGGGAAGGGGTGTCATTCCGGACGATCATCCTCTCTCCATATGGGACGGAGGGATATCGGCGGCCCTGACCGCCTTCGCCATGGCCGACCTGGTCGTTATCCTTGGCCTCAGAATGAACTGGCTGCAGATGTATGGCGAGACCTTTCCGCAGGCAAAAGTTGTTCGAGTAGACATTGAAGCCAGCGAAATAGACCGAAACCGGGCAACCGATGTCGGCCTTGTCGGGGATATAGGTCTTACGCTTCGCGAACTCAATCCCCTCGTGGAGAAAAAGGACCGTTCCGGATGGGTAAAGACCCTGAAGGACAGCTATCTCCCGCTGGTGGCAGACGAGATCGCGTCAAGGGAAAACCCGTCCGATCCGATACATCCTGCAAGACTTGTCGAACAAATCCGGACAGCCGCTGGCGATGACGCGATATACGCGATTGACGGGGGTGATACCTCGTACTTCGGCCTCGTCGGACTCAGAGCACAGGAAAAGGGGTTTGTGCTTCCCGGTTCGGGCGGCCTTTTCGGTTGCCTGGGAACGGGCATACCATTTGGAA
>CAYSHT010000187.1:0-2593 GCA_964430915.1 uncultured Syntrophaceae bacterium | reverse complement strand
CCCCAGTACTTTTTTCCCGTGATGAGCTTTCCTTCCACCACATCAAAGAGCCGAAACTCCACCGAAAGATTCTTCCCGTCATAAGTAAACCCACCCTTGACGAGAAAATCTGCACCCACGACCGACCAGTCGGTAAAATTTGTCGCCTCCGCCGTTATTCCGGAACTTTTCGGATCCTCCAGAAAGGCCCCTTTCTCGATCATCCTGAAATATCCGGTAATATCAAGCGCTGAAGAAAGCTGTTCTGAAAACCAGCGAGAGAGGTCTTCCTTGTCCTGTCTCGTCCCCATATTTCTCAGGTCGGGAATCGCCGTGGGAAATTTCTGGAATGCCGGCGAATCGATATCGATATAGACCTTTCCCCAGGCCGGAAGGCACAGGACAAGGGTAAAAAAAACGACAAGAAACCCCTTAAAAGCGCGCATTATCCTCACTCTACCTCAGTTCTGATGAATGGAATCTCACTCCCACTTCGATATAGTTATCCTTAATCCACTCCGGCAGGGGGGGAAATGGACTCGCCTTTCTGATCGCCTTAATGGCCGATTCATCAAAGTATCTGTTGCCGGATCTCTTTTCAAACCCCACGTCATCCACGGTTCCGTTTCTCAATATCTTTGCATCAATGACAGCAACCAGACTATCACCGTGCAATATGCCTTCAGGCAATGCCCACTCTTGCCTTACCTTGGACCAGATGAGGGAATAGTAGACCCGCATCTTCATGTTCATCGCCACATGTCCACGGGAGGCAACCGATGGCGAAGACGACACCTCTTTCGAAGAGAGAACCTTATTCTTAATACCGTCGATCGCCTTGCCAATTTCACCCGAGGACTTTGTCTTGCTGTGCTCTATCTTACGGGTCTTCGTCTTCTCGATCGAAATCGGCCTTATTTTGTCGGTATTCTTTTTTATTACCGAAGAGCGCCCCCCTGAATTAATTCCGATTATCTTTCCGGAAACTGGCCTGTCGTAACCCACCTCAACCGAGCTCAGCGGGACACTTACCAGATCGACGCTGTAGACCGGCCCGAAGGTCCATTTGGGGGTGGGCCATGAAGGGGATAAGAGTATGATAGAGATAACCAGGGCATGAAGAAGAAAAGAAAGCACGATCATGTTGTTCAAGCCGACACCATCTTCATGCCTTCTTTTTCCGGCGTTGATAAAAGTCATAACTAATCCTTCGGCGGTTCGGTAATCATTCCCAGCTTGTCAACACCAGCCTTTCTCACCTCGGACATGACTTTCACTACAAAGCCGTATGGTACCTTCTCATCGGCTCGCATGAAGATTTCCCTGTCTATCCTGCTTTCAAAGATATTCTCGAGCTTTGATTTCAGATCATCCAGGGAAGCCTTATATCTATTGATAAAGATTTCTTCATTACTTTTTATTGTGAGAATGAGTTTTTCTTCCCCCACATCGACACTTTTTGCCTTTACCCTGGGAAGATTCACATCTATCCCCATCTGAAGCATCGGGGCCGTTACCATAAAAATTATCAGAAGCACCAATATTACATCAACGAGGGGCGTGACGTTAATATCGGATACGGGCTTGCTATCGTTGTTTCTGCGTCCTCTACCGATGCTCATCTTCGTGCACTTCTCACGTAATATCTCTCTACAATATTAAGAAATTCCGAGGCAAAGCTGTTCGCCTCTCCCGTCATCGTTTTCACCTTATTAAGGTAATAATTATAAAATATTACGGCAGGAATTGCCGCTGCCAGACCTGCGGCGGTGGCGATCAGGGCCTCCGAAATCCCGGGGGCCACTACGGCCAGCGTAGCCGAGCCCCTCACACCGATTCCCCTGAATGCATTCATGATGCCCCATACCGTTCCAAACAATCCTATAAAAGGGCTTGCACTTCCCGTGGTTGCCAGAAAGCCGAGGGCACTCTCCAGCTTTGTCGTCTCACTATCACAGGCCCTGTTCAAGGCCCGTTCAATGTTGTCCAATCCCCGCAGTTCGGGGGAAGAGGGATCATCCGTCGAATCCTCACCGGGATTGGAATCTCTTTTAATCCCCGATACTTTTGCAAGTTCCGTATACCCTGCCCTGAAAACCTCTGCTATCTGGGAATTCTTAAACTTCTTCGACTCGGGGAAAACCTCCGACAATTTATTAATCCTCATATAGGTATCTAAAAACATCTCATTTTCTTTTTTTGATTTCTTTATAAGCCTATATTTCATAAGGATGATGGCCCAGGAAACCACCGAAAAGAACAGGAGGAGGAGGAGCACAAACTGGACCATAGGTCCTGAGTCGAGTATCATATCGAGCACGTTACCGTGAAAATGTCTTCCTAAATCCGTCGTTGTGACAGCCAAAGCTTCGTTCACTTTTTCTCTCCTCTGTTCGCTGAATTATAGTTAAGGTCTTGTAGTGTAAATTCATATTAATGTCAATACGTCATTTGGACAATCCCCCCGCAAGCTTCCTTTAACATACTGGTTTAAAAAAAGATTTTGAATCTCCCCGCAACAAGTTGCGGGAAATCTCAGACTGTTAAGGAAAACATTTGTTTTTTTATTCGCTCGCTAACCCCGCCGCATAAAGCGGGGAATGCGCTCGCTTCC
>CAYSHT010000186.1:0-2594 GCA_964430915.1 uncultured Syntrophaceae bacterium | reverse complement strand
CTCGGAACTTGATATTGGCGGCCGCGTCTACCTGAGAGGCAAAGATACTAGAGCCGAGATTATCTCACGCGCCATCACGAACGGCGGAAATATTATTGCACGGGGAGATCTGATAGGTGAGAAACCGGGCGTCAAGGGGCATCTTGAATGTCACGGCCTCATCCTTAAAGGCGGCTTTATGCATGCAATCCCTGAGCTGACCGGCACAGTCGACGGCGTTGAAATGTCGCATGAAGCTGCAGTGGGAAAGATAGCCCAGGAAGAAATATACTATCTTATGTCGCGTGGCCTCACAGAAGAAGAGGCAACAGCAACAATTGTGCGGGGCTTCCTTAACGTCGACATCCCGGGCCTTCCCCCGAAACTTAAATCCGAAATAGATCGGGCAGTGGAACTGAGCCAGCAGGAATTTATATAGCCGATCGTGCGACTTTCAAACATAACGTTTGACATTCGCACACACCTAACATTTATATAGACTATACGCCCCTATATGCCGGTGCAATGAATTCAATGTGCGAACATCGCACCTTTCCGGGAAAGTCTTGATACCGACAACCCGTTCTCAGCAAGAAATCAAAGCTATTTTCAAAAAACCATTCTTTGTAAGTATCTCTATTTCCGACCTAAATTACTGCACTTTTTTCTCAGATGCAATTCGTGCCTCCTGTGGCACCTTTTTTGCGTAACGCTGTTGGGTTTTTGCAAATCGGCGCCGAATGCAAATTCACCAAGTAACTACCAATATTTTCATAGTGTTATATCAATCATAAGGAGACTCTCATGAGCAAATTCAGTTACAACCAGGAAGCCCTCAAGAATCTCAATATCGAGGACACCTCAATCCTGGACAGTTTGGTTGATTTTGAATCGGCCAGAACTGCCCATCTGAAAAAGCCTCGCTGTAAAGTCGATAAGCGAATATCTCTGAAAGAGGCCGTGGCCGAATACGTAAGTGACGGTGATGTATTGAGTGACGCAGGCTTTTCCTATGTTCGAACTCCCCATCAGGCCTATTTCGAGATGATGCGTCAGGGGAAAAAAGATCTTCAGGCCATCGGGGCACCGAACACAAATCAGAGCTATATGATCAATTACGGAACGGTTTCCTATTCCCACAATTCGTATATCGGTGCAGAGATGAGGGGAACCGACCGGAACTACTCCCGCCAGTTGAAAGGGGGAAAAGTAAAGATCCTCTCCGAGTGGAGCCACGGTGGCGTTGCGCTCGGCCTCAAGGCGGCCCAACTTGGAGCACCGGGCCTCATGAGTAAGCAGATGCTCGGCTCCGACATCATGAGACACAACCCTTACATCAAAACGATCCAGAACCCCCTGAAAAACGATCCGGATCCCGTGGCATTTATTCCTGCACTCTATCCTGATATCGCCGTTATCCATGCTCAGGTTGCCGATAAATTCGGAAATGCCTTTATCTACGGACCCGTGGTGAACGATAGTGCCCTGGCAATCGCCGCCAAGAAACTCATTATCACGGCGGAAGAAATCGTTCCGGAAGCCTCGCTTCGCTATGGCAATGGAAAAAAGGGTATTGTTATTCCTTTTATTTATGCCGATGCCGTCGTCGAGCTCCCCTTTGGAGCGGTACCGGGCAATATGCCGGGCTACTATTACTGGTCGCGTCAGTGGTGGGAAAAGACCATGCGTTACGCCGGCCCGAACGAGGAAAAGTTCATAGAACATTTTAATGAATGGGTCATGGAAACGAAGGACCAATTTGAATTCGTCGAGAAACTCGGCGGTGCAAAATGGGTTGCCGAGGCCAGACGCCAGACAAAGGCAGCAGAAAATGATAACGAAGACATCGATTTCTCCTATGAGGAATACACCGTCGATAACGATCCGGGAATCTATTATTAAAAGATTGACAAGGAGGTAACAACACATGAAAAGCGATACACCGGCAAATCCGCTGGAAATGCTTGCCTATATAATTTCTCTGCAGATTGAGAATGATTCTGTCGTCTATGTGGGAACAGGGCTTCCCATGGTGGCTGCCATCCTGGCGCGAAAGACACATGCACCCAATATCACCATGGTCTACGAATCAGGGGGACAGGATCCGATACCGGGAGATATGCCCTGGTCGGTAGGATGCCCCCTCACCTGGCGCAAGTCTGCCGTATTGATGGAAATGGCCTATTCCTTCGGTCAATCCTATAACGGCTATGTCGACATGGCCTTCCTCGGATTCGCACAGGTCGACATGTATGGAAACGTGAACACACATCATATAGGAAATGACCTGACCAACCCCAAAGCTCGGTTAACCGGCTCAGGTGGGAACAACGATCTGTCTTCACTTACTGAAAAAATGGTCCTCGTGGGGCTCCAGACACCTGAAAGATTCCCCGAAAAAGTTGATTTCATCACCTCTGTCGGTCATCTTGAAGGCGGAAATTCACGGCAGGAAGCGGGACTGATTGGAAAGGGACCTGTGGCGGTCATAAGTCCGTGGGGCATTTACGACTTTGAACCAGAGACCAAACGTATGCGCGTAAAAACACTCACTCCGGGTATCCCCTTCGAGATCGCAGAACAGACCACTGGTTTTGAGCTCCTGAAACCGGAGG
>CAYSHT010000185.1:2354-2609 GCA_964430915.1 uncultured Syntrophaceae bacterium | reverse complement strand
CGCTTGATTGCCTGGGCACATATTATGTAATGTTGATACGGCAGTGAAAGAAGGAGTATATCATGGAAGTTTTGTATAATATGGAAGTCCTGCCATGGGTGGATCACCCCTCCGTCAACAATGTCTCCATAAAAAAAATGATTACGAAGGAACAGTTTGGAGAGGAGAGCCCCTCGATAATCATGGTAAAGATTCCCGCTCATGTCGAAGTACCGGAACATATCCATGACACAAGCGAGGATATCCTTTTTATTT
>CAYSHT010000185.1:0-2344 GCA_964430915.1 uncultured Syntrophaceae bacterium | reverse complement strand
TTTCCGGATCTGGTACAATATGGATCGATAAAATCGGAGAAATGGCGCTTCAAAAAGGTACAGTCGTTCGTGTGCCGCGTAACACGAAACACCGGATATTCGATGTGTCGGAAGAGCTTCTGATCTATGACGTATTTTCTCCTGGCATCATGTAATTTTCAGTAGAAAAAGGATAATAACAACCCACTTCAGGAGTTCTCTATGAGCCGTATCGAGATAGTTCCTCTTCAAGCCAATATGGGAAGACATGCAGCGCGACTTCTCTCTGAGGCCTTTCGCGACAACCCGGGCAGTATTGCTATCCTGTCGGGAATTACATCTGAGAAGAGAGAGGAAAAGCTGCGTACCCTCTATTCCGGAGTTGTGGACGCATGTATCGCCTATGGAGTCGCAAACGCAGTAATGTGCGATGATGATCTTGCGGGTATATCACTTGCCTATTCTCCCGGATCGTATCCGCTATCATTGCTGGCCTGGTTGCGAAGCGGAATAGGTGCGGCTTTTATCGGACCACGATACACGTGGCGATGTGCAATATTTGACTCCCATATCCGGAAAAAACATATCACCGTCAGACACTGGTATCTCTACGTGCTCGGCGTGGCGCCCTCGTTTCAGGGAAGAGGATATGTCGGTAAACTCCTTCGCAGGCTCTCGGAACACGCTGACCGGGAAGGGGTGCCCTGCTATCTCGAAACGGATAAGCCTGAAAATGTTTCTATGTATCAAAACTTCGGGTATGAAATACTTGATGAAGAGAGCATCGAAGAGCTTGATAATGTCAGACTATGGTATATGATGCGTCCATCTGCGGAGAAAGGAGAGCACAGTTAAGGGATATCATGGATTTTCGTAAAGCTGTGATCGGCATACTGACACTTTTATATATCATAAGCCCCTACGATATTATTCCCGACTTTATTATCCCCGTGGGATGGCTTGATGACCTCGGCGTTATCGGGCTTTTGATCTACTATTTCAAGAAAGGGAAATTGCCCCGTATCTTTTCCCGCAGGAAGGAATCTTCCGAAAAGAAGGACGCCTGAAAGCGCTGTACTATAAGCGTGCTTACCTATAGCCTTCCATTTCTATCAAATTTCGGGAGCAGGCATTCAATCTTTACTCCTTATTGACACAAGGGTTACAGATACCTATAATAATAATCATAGAGTTATTTTCGTCTTTGGATTACGGAGTTCAAAATTCGTCGGCAATGGGCTGATAAATCGTAATCAATAAGAAAAGAGGAGGTAACAACCATGGCACGCTGGAAATACAAAACTAGTATTCTGGATCTTGATACGATAATTCCACCCGATATGGTCTCATGTGACGAGGAGGGGAACTGTACCGTCGATGGCATTCCGGGCAGTCTCAAAGCCCTTAAGGACATTCTGGATAAGGAAGGTGAAAGCGAATGGGAATTGGTGCAATGCCAGACCCACGCCGGAAAACTGCTCGTAATCTGGAAAAGGGAAATTAAAGAAGCCTTCGCCAGTTAAAGGTGGCTTCAGCCACCGCTATCGAATGATATGGAATTCCGGTCTTTGAGGTTCACCGCAGAAGTGATGCACCTGTCTGTCTCTTTCACCCCGGTCTTTGGACAAGTGCAGTGGTGTGACCGATGAGCAAAGACCTTGATGAGAGAATCCGGGCACTGGCACAAGGGCTGTATGCGTTGCACTATCCCGTCTTTTTACAGGAGCGGGAATTAGCACGGAATCGGGTATTCTCGACATGCCGGCCGAGGTACTTCATTCCGGTGTGAAACTGATTATCATCAATAGGGGTGACACATCCTTTGATTCATACACTCATCTCAGGTTTTTCAAAGAAATCGGCGATCTTCTTCCGCCGGCAGTGGGTTTGCTGAAACAATTGATGGGCCTCGGTGACCGGGAGCGCACCCGCAATCCCCGCCTTGTGGGCGGGGAGCCTCGATAGAATACCAGATGGACTCTTCCTCGCCGCCATATCCTCTATGACGGTATCTAAATCTTTTCTTCTTCAGGCGTGAAAAAACGTTACATTACGGAAAAAGAGCGGGGTAATATTTCCCCACATTGGGGGCAAGATTACCCAGCAACTACCCATGAAATACCGTTCATTGCATGAAATATCATTACATATCAAATAGTTGTTATGATGGTATCAAAATTGCGTTATGGTGTTTAAGTAATAGACGAAACCGGGATAAGGAGGGTTTAGAATGGGGAATAATTCCGGCAATGCCTATCAGCCGCGTCCCGTATCTATCATTAGAACACTGCCACAGATAAATGAGCACCGGTTATTTCAGCTGAAGCTTGAAGACGGAGGCTCATGGGAAAATTTCGGCCATCAG
>CAYSHT010000184.1:0-2628 GCA_964430915.1 uncultured Syntrophaceae bacterium | reverse complement strand
TACGCATTGGAAGAATGCATGTCCATAAAATTCCTCAAATCTCACTTTCAGGAAGTAACAAATACGCCCTGATCCCGGAAAACTCATGCTGAAGAACCGGCACATTTCATCCACCAGTTCGGTGTCTTTGGTGCCCAAATATTGGAAGGGGTGGGGGCCGCCGACAGGGTGCGGACGGTATTTCCTCCCTCTCCTATTGACAAAAACCCTTGACAAACAGGTTCTCCATCCCTTATCCTTCCAGAGAAAATGATATTTTGCCAATTAATTATAAGGGATTAGCCCATAATGTATACTTGATCCATCACCTACCGCTTTCGCAATTGAAAGGAGTTGCTGCTGTGGCTCGTATCAAAAGAAAGTTGGATCCTCTCGGGATAATCCTGAATACCTATCTCTCAAACCTGCCTATACTACTAACCGTTGCGATCTTTTCCCTATTGAGGTTCGGCGATGCCGACGTTTACGGAAGTTTGCATTGTTCTACCCCTTTATTCAAAACACGCTTGTCGTGAGGACAGGCAGGGGTGATTATAAACCCGATCGGAGGAGGAGCAGAGATGAAAATCATGTATCGAACGTTCCGGCTTTTTTCACTGTTTATTGTTTTTTCAGCAGTTATTTTGCTTGCCTCAAGTTCCAGTGCCGCTACCTATCACGTGTATGGGGGACCGAAAGCTTTCTGGCCTGATGGGTCCTGGATACCTGTTCCAAGCCTCGGTGACCCTGACGACGGCGTGACGGAACGACTCGATTTCTCCTCTAAATTTTTGGCAGTTTCTGGTAATCATAATTTGAGGACTCCTTTGCGTGTTTTATGTTCAAATTCGGTAGCTTATATGTACCACTATTTGGAGTCCTTTTCTATAAAAAGTAGTAAAATCTAAGAAATTTTATCACCTAACAACACCTATTTGAGGTTGTATTTTTGAATACTATGAAGTATTTATAATCGCAAGAGGAGACACTCTTATCTCGGGCTTGAAAGCCCCCAAGTTTTCGAGAACCGATATATGAGAAAATCATACGAGAATGCAGTATGACTTTGTGTCTATAAAATCAAAGAAAGTTTAATGCCACGGTGTAGTGCCATTGCAAGATACGAGCGGGCAGGTTACACAGATTTCAATGGAAACTCGCTGTAAAGCATTTTAAAAAGTGGGATTGGGAGAAAAATCGGGGGAAATGCTATGAAGATACCAGTCGGAAAGTGCATAAAGGTCCTAAATGCCAGTCTGTTAATATTCTTTTTTTTTATGAGCAGTCAGGCTTTTTCAGTAGAGACCTGGAATTCCGTTGTGGAGAATGAGACCGGTAACGTCTCGACTTCGGGAACAACCTATACGGATGTTTTCAGTCCCACAGCGGCGACGGTAACCGTCCCCAGTGGCGGTGCTGACGTGCTTGTGCTCGCATCATGGTCTGCTCAGACAGCAACTGGGGGACGTACATTGAGAATTGGCACTTGGCGCCTATCGCATGGATCGACATATTCCCTCGAGCTGTCACGGTCCTTATCAGGAAGTAAAGATGAGGGGGTGGCAACACTTGTTCATATATTTACAGGGGTATCAGCTGGATCCCAGACATTCAATCTTGAGCACAAATCAAGCACCAGTTCGAACATCTATACATTCGAAGCTACGATTGTGGCAATTCCGCTGACCGACTCAACCGAGGGCGTGACACTCGCTCACGACGTAGAACAACATGTCGCAAACGTGAGCACGACAGATACCACAAATTATATCAAGGTGACTGCAACGGAGAATGTCTATGTGAGTACGGCCTTACAAAATGCATTATTCATCGCAGCTTCCTTCAATTCCACCACGGGTGCCGGAGATGCGGAAACGGGTCAATGGAAGCTCCAATACGGCAGTTGCGCGACCCCAGGCTGTACAGTCAGTTCATGGTCGGACGTGGGAGGCGCCTATATGGAAAGGAAGATGAGTGGATCGAACGATACGGGTGCTGTTACGCTTTACGGGCTGGTTGGTGTTGAAAAATCCCCTGTCCCAGGCTATTATTCGACGAGACTGGTTATGAAGTCAAAAGGAGGAAGTACAGTAGAGACCCTAAATGCGACTGTCGCGGCAGTATCTCTCTCATATTCCTATGATAGCCACCAGATCGGATACTTGCCCAGATTTCATACCAGAAAGCCTTCCGGGACAGCTTCAAGCAACAGTCTACAAGCCCTAACGAACATAGGGACATGGACAAGTTCGCCAATCACACTCGCTGGCACTGCAAATATCTTTGCTGCTGGAAGCTCTTATGGGGCCTCTGGTGGTGCCGGGAATATCGAAGGAGGTTGGGGGGTGGGTTTTACCAGTTATCCTCCTGGCCCCTCAGGATATCTTACCACCGGCGAGGTTGTGACTAGAGACATCGCTGACACAGCAGATGTGGGTTCAGTTGGCGCTGTTGGTCTTGCAGAATCATTCTCAGCGGGTACCTATACGCCCATGGCTTTTGGTCAGGTAACCAGCAGTGAATTTGACTATTCCAGTCTTAATGTCGTGGGCTTTTCACTGACCAGCGAAGGATTACCCCCTGCTGAGGTGGCTGCGATCAAAAGTGTTGAGGACGAGAACGGGGGGAACGTGGAGCCCGGGGACAGTC
>CAYSHT010000183.1:0-2677 GCA_964430915.1 uncultured Syntrophaceae bacterium | reverse complement strand
ATACAATTTCCATAGGTCTTCCTGAAGAGAATAATGCCCTTTTAACAGCGATAAACAATATTATAACTAATTAGAATTTATCTATAAATTAAAAAGACATACTTATCTGAACGAGTATAAAAAACGGAGACTGCCGATAGGTTGTAATGATGGAGCCGGGTTTTTTATGAAGTTTAGAAAAAGATATTATGATTTCTTTTCCTATTTTTATGACTATGTAATCAAACTCCACTCTCAGGACCGAAGTTTGTGGTTACGTCATTATCTGGCAAAGGGAAGCGGTGTTAAAATAGAGGATTATGCGCTCGATCTTTGTACGGGTACGGGTAGTATGGCAATGGTGCTGACTCAATACGTACCTCAGGGCGTGGTTGTGGGATTGGATTTTTCTCTGGGTATGCTCAGAAAAGCAAAAGAAAAAGCAAAAGGGACAAAGAATCTATATTTTGTGGTGGCTGACGCATGTGCTCTTCCCTTTAAGCCCGAAGCTTTCAACATTGTTACCTGTTCCCATGCTATGTATGAATTGTCAGGAAAGGTACGACTCTTTGCCCTAGAGAATATTAATAGGTGTCTGAAAAGTAATGGACGTTTCTGTATGATGGAACATGAGGAGCCGGAACGTTTATTTATAAAATTTCTTTATCATTTACGTTTGCTTTCTATGGGTGGGAAAGGTCGGAAAATCGTCCGTCACGAGATAGATGAATTGAAGGAAATCTTCACAGATGTGACCAAAGAAGTTGTTCCTACAGGCAGAACAAAGATGATTTGTGGGGGAAAATAAAATTAGGTTTCAAAACAAAGTAAACTTCCTTATTTTTCCTTATTTCCCAGATTGAGTGGCTATCTATTTTAAGATGGGGAAAATGGGGAAAAATGGGGTCATGGGGAAAAATGGGGTCAGGCCTTGACTATTGACTAACGTTGGATAAGGGGTCAAGTCTCCTCTTGCTCTTGTTGCTGATTGCCAATTATAATCTACGAAAAGCAATTCGGTTTGGGTACTACGTGTTACAGGAAGAAGACGATCATCGGCTTCTTTTACCAATTTTTAAAGCAAGAGGGGGGGGGACTATGAAATTTGAACAATTGATATTCCAGGAAGAGGGTGACGTGGCAAGAATAATGCTTAATCGGCCGGATGCACTAAACGCGCTGAGTATGAGGCTATCAGATGAGTTGGTTGCCGCAATTGAGATGGTGCGTCAGTCAGCTTCCGTTAAGTTTCTTGTCATCAATGGTGCCGGCGACAATTTTTGCGTGGGTGATGATATCACTGAGATGGACAAATGGGGAAACGCAAACATGATTATGCGTCGCGTCAGGTACTATCAGAATATGGCCAACCAATTAGAAGAACTTGATAAAATTACTATTGCTGCAGTTGACGGTTACTGCGTTGGCGGCGGGCTTGAAATCACCATGGCATGCGATTTTGTAATAGCCACCGAGCGTGCTCGGTGGGGCATGCCTGAGGTCGACGTGGGAATTACTCCCGGGTGGGGGGGTACAACCAGGATGGCCAGATTAATCGGCAGACGGCGCACAAAAGAGATTAACATGCTCGGGGCGCTTCAGAAAGCACAACGTGCCGTTGAATGGAACCTGTGGAACAGACTGGTACCGAACGAAATGCTTGATGAGGAGGTTGAAAAACTCCTCGAAGTGTTAAAATCCAAACATCAGCAGGGTCTTCGGCAGTTCAAGTTCATGATCAACCGTGGTGTTGAGTGCGATCTTTACACAGCACAGGGATTTGAGGCATTGTCTGCAGCTCTCACCGGCGCGATAAACGGGATGTGGGAAATAGATGACGCGGATAAGGGGGCCGGAGTAGCGGGATTCTGGGAAAAAGACGGATTATGGCAAACTCGCCGCCGCCTGGCACACAAATTCTGGACCGATTAATTATAGGTTAGGCACAGAGCATTTTGGGCTCGGGTCTTATTTTTTGATGTCAATTCATTTGAACATTATTACTTATAATTATTGATGCTCGGTGAGAATAAGCGCCTGGTGTTTGCGGGAAGCTCTATGCAGATTTAGAAGAATCAAATCCATGCTGGATCATTGAATTGTGACTTCCGCCTACGAATCGTCAGATTTATTGAATGTGAGGAATAATTATTGCCGCTTGAAAGCTTCGCCATATTACTTCTTGACAAGATATAATAATGGAGTTAGTGGGTTGCAATATTCTGTTAAATTTAAAACATACTACGACATGTTTTTCCCCTTGTCTCTGAATTTATGTCTCAAAAGAAGGATTGAACTGACCAGCAAGCGAATAAAAAATAAAATTCTTCCTTAACAGTCGGAGATTCCCCGCAACTTGTTGCGGGGAGCTTCAATTACGCTATATAGTATGGTGAAAAAGAGACGAGGTAACGAAGGGAGCCCTCAGGACGAGCGGAGTTACCTCATCCCCCGATACAGCGAGACCCCCATGAGCGAAGAGGAGAGAACGCGGCATTTCCCGCATTAGAAACCGATACTTATCCATATACGAGGTAACAATGGCATTAACAGTAAAACGATTACCGAATAAATTTTTCCCGGATCCCGCCCGGGTCATTGCAAGATTTTACATGAACGGTTCCGAGAAAGGGGAGAGGGCGAAAATTATCATCAAACGGATATTGAATTTTTCCGAACGAAACGTGGATCTGGCGCT
>CAYSHT010000182.1:0-2790 GCA_964430915.1 uncultured Syntrophaceae bacterium | reverse complement strand
GGTTGCCGGTGACGTCTTTACCGAGCGGATCTTCGGCGAGAGGACAAAGAGCGTGTTGCGGCTACTCTTCAATCTGAAGGGAAGGGCCTGTAAATTGCCGGAGGAGTAGCGAAAAAAGGTAGGTTCGATGTCGAGAATCTTCGCAGATTACGTGGAGAAGGCAAAAAAGATACTTGCCGATAACTGGGCAGGCAGCTCCACGAAACCATCTCCCTTGCTTTATCCCCACCAGTGGAACTGGGATTCGGGATTTATCGCAATAGGAAGGTCCCACTATGATACGGCACGGGCGATAGAGGAGATAACAACACTTTTTGAGGCCCAGTGGTCGAATGGAATGCTCCCCCAGATCGTCTTTAATCCTGAGGAGTTGGGGCATTACTTTCCGGAGCCCGATTTCTGGCAGACGGAACGCTCGCCGAATGTGCCGATGGGAAAACTCACCTCCGGCATTACCATGCCGCCGGTACACGCAATTGCCGTTGAAAAAATTTACCACCATGCGCGCCAGCCACGAAAAGCCCGCCCCTTTCTTAAGGAGATCTATCCCAGGCTTCTCGACCTTCACGCCTATCTGTACCGAGAACGGGATCCGGCAGACGAAGGCCTCGTTTATATACGGCATCCCTGGGAATCGGGAATCGATAACTCTCCCACCTGGGACGTCCCCCTGCGAAGGATGAAAATTGACAAGGCGTCTCTGCCTCGCTATCACCGTATGGATTTGGAATATGTGGCCGATCCGTCGATGCGTCCCAGTGATGACGACTATGACCGTTATGTCTATCTCGTCGATCTCTTCAGGCAGTGCAACTACGATGAGGCCAAAATCCGGGAGACATGCCCCTTTCTTATTCAGGACCCCCTGTTTAACGCTATTCTTGCAAGAGCCGATGAATCGCTCGTCAGAATAGCCGAGATTATCGGTGAATCACCGGATGTGCCGAGGGCATGGGCCGAAAAGACGGCGAATGCCATAAGGACAAAGCTATGGCACCGGGACCATGACATGTTTGATGCCTTTGATCTGGTGGCACATGAACTTGTCGAAGTTGATACAGCGGCGGGATTTCTTCCCCTCTGGGCGGGTGCCCCCACGCATGATCAGGCCCAGAGATTGTATGAAAGGCTCAATTCCTCATCATTCTGTGCACTTCACCAGGGAAACTGTTTTACGATTCCCAACTATGACACGAAAAAAGAAGCCTTTGATCGCTCAAACTACTGGCGGGGCCCGGTCTGGATAAACATAAACTGGATGATCGCCCAGGGTCTGCGGCGCTACGGCTATACATTGAAGGCCGATTCGATTCAAAAAGATCTTCTCCAGCTCCCGATACGGTTCGGTTTTTACGAATATTTCGATTCCTTTGACGGATCGGGCTATGGAAGTGATAATTTCAGCTGGACCGCCGCTCTCTTTATTGATCTCGTCAATGAATTTTACGAAAAGGATACCACAGCGTCTGGTATCGGATCGAAAGTGGAGGGTTTTTTCGGGGAAGAAAGGGTTCTGAATGATGGCAATGACATGCCCGATTGCGGCATTCAGGATCTCGCGGGCGAATTAATGCATTCTATCCGCGCACTCAGGGACAGGTTTTACAACACCGAGCGTGGCCTCGTTGATTATGAACAATTGAAAAACTCCGCTGAATACGGGGCCTATCGGATTCTGACCAATGGACTGCGACAGTTCGATCCGGAGATGATACGGGGTCGGAAAGAAAAGATCGCCTTCTGGATTAATCTCTATAATACCATTGTGGTCGATGCCATTGTCACACTCGGCGTCACGGCATCGGTGAAGGAAGTGCCGGGCTTTTTCCGAAATGTGAAGTATCAAATAGGGAAACACCTCTTTTCCGCCGATGATATCGAGCATGGAATACTCCGGCACAATGCGCGGCCCTTCTTTTCCCCCTTCCGCCAGTTTGGCCCCCGTGATCCGCGAAAGGCTTTCCTGCTGTTCCCTGTGGATCCGCGCATTCATTTTGCCCTCGTCTGTGGGTCCCGCTCCTGCGCTCCAATCGACTACTACGATGCGGAGACGGTATACGATCAACTGGAAGTGGCGGCAAAAAGTTTTGTCAATTCTTCGGAAGTTTTGATCCTGCCTGAAGAACAGAAGATCCTCATCTCGGAAATATTTCGATGGTACGAAAAAGACTTCGGTGGTCTGGACGGGATTAAGGACTTTCTCATAGATTATCTTGTCGAGGGAACGGCGAAAGCTTTCATTCGTGGTAATTATAGAGATCTTGTCTTTGAGTACCTGCATTACGATTGGAACCTTAATCGATGAGAAGATTGTGATTGCGCTCCCGCCGGGAGGAGTGCATTTTTTTATCGAAAGTTCTGACCGTATGTATTAGGATGCCTCCTCGGAGCGGAAAAATATGAAGAAAAATCCCCGGCTGAGAAGTGACCTCCAGTTGATAACCACCACGGTGGAAGGCCGCGAGGTGCTGGCCTTTATCGATCCACTGCAGATGACTGAAACCGCACTTACCATGGCAAGGTCCATGCTTCCCTTCCTGCAGCTGCTCGATGGTACCAATGATCTTCGTGATTTACAGGTAGAGATAATGCGAAGCCGAGGGGGAGGAATTGTTTCGATCGCGGAGATTGATGAATTTATCGGGA
Organism: uncultured Syntrophaceae bacterium; assembly: GCA_964430915.1. Classification (GTDB taxonomy): domain Bacteria; phylum Desulfobacterota; class Syntrophia; order Syntrophales; family UBA2210; genus JAFGBH01. The sequence goes on along the minus strand of CAYSHT010000182.1, from coordinate 144 downwards.
GATTGGATGAGTTTTTCCTCCTGGAGAGCGACACCTTCCGTGAAAGGATGCGGTTTCTCTATGAAGAATTCGAACGAGGAGAAGACCGTTTTCCTTCCCACGCGGGAAACTCTTATGATGCCGACCCTGCAAAATTGAGCCGCT
>CAYSHT010000181.1:0-2828 GCA_964430915.1 uncultured Syntrophaceae bacterium | reverse complement strand
TACGAGATGTTCAACAAAAAGCCGATGTTCCGCTACAATTGCTACTGCGGCATACATACCGTCTACTATATGGACCTCGTCGAAACCTACGGCAAGGAAAGCCTGCCCCTCGTTAAAATAGCAATGTCTTCTCTTTTCACTATGGCTTCCAGATCGAGGGCAAAAACAAACCTTCCCGAACCCATTTTAAAACCCTGGGCATATAACGTCTTCAACAGGCTCGACAGCATCAAGTTTCTTTCCTATATCGGCGACGATGGATTCCCGACACTTATTCCACTTATCCAGTGCCAGGCATCGGACAGCCGACGGCTTGCCTTTTCACCCCTTGCGTATGGCAACGAGCTTTCATCTCTGGAAAGTGGAAAAGATGTTGCTATATTTGCCCTCACACTGGACATGGAAGATATCCTGACACGGGGAGTCTTTCAGGGATTCGAGCGATATAATGGCGTAAAGCTCGGGACGGTCGACATCGACTGGGTTTACAACTCCATGCCACCCAAGCAGGGACAGATCTACCCGATGGAAGAACTTCGACCCATCGTCAATTTCTAAAAAGAGTGGCAGGGCGTCGATACTTTTCAGGACTGCGTTCCCGAAGCTTCAGCATCAAGAGAATAAAGGCAGTTAATTTTCGTATTGACATGCCAGGACCATACTTTTATAGTAGATCCACGTACTGAGATTACATATCTTTTTCTCGAGAAAATGATCTTAGGTTCTCTGTTTAATAAATAAAGTAACTTCCATTCCCCTCTCCTGTGACTTCATCCAGAAGCTCATTGTTTTCTCTCTCTTAACATTTAAGCACAACCGAGGTTTGCACTCTGCTCTGTTTACAAGACCGCATTTATGCATCGGGCTATTAGTCAGTCTTTCGCTCACCCTGTGATTTTTGAAATACCAAAGTTTCTCGATTACAAGTTTCTGATTCTTATTCTCGTCGCCATGACGACATCCGTCTCGCAATGAAAAAACGAACTTTATTCTAACCAACAAAAAACTAAGAATGAAAAGGAGGATTCAGAAATGGGTAATCCCAAAAAGTTAACCACAGCCTTCGGGACGCCTGTTGGCGACGATCAGAATACCATAACCGCGGGGAGTCGCGGGCCCGCCCTGATGCAGGATGTCCATCTTCTTGAAAAACTCGCTCATTTTGATCGCGAGCGCATCCCCGAGCGCGTGGTACACGCAAAGGGTGCCGGTGCAGGCGGCTATTTTGAAGTCACCTCGGATGTGACGAAATACACAAAGGCCCGTTTTTTTTCAAAGGTAGGAAAGAAGACCGAGGTCCTTGCTCGTTTTTCCACCGTGGGTGGCGAACGAGGCTCCGCTGATGCTGCACGCGATCCCCGTGGCTTCGCAGTCAAGTTCTACACCGAAGACGGAAACTACGATCTCGTTGGTAACAACACGCCAGTCTTTTTCATCCGGGATCCCCTCAAGTTCTCCGATTTTATCCACACCCAGAAGCGAAACCCCGCTACAAACTGTCCGGATCCCGATATGTTCTGGGACTTCCTTTCGCTGACGCTCGAATCCATTCACCAGGTAACCATACTCTTTTCCGACAGGGGAACACCGGCAACCTACCGAAACATGAACGGCTACGGCAGCCACACTTACAAATGGTACAATGAGAAGGGGAAATGCTTTTGGGTAAAGTACCATTTCGAGACAGATCAGAAAATAAAGAACCTCACACGCGAGGAATCGACGCACATCTCGGGAGAAGACCCTAATCATGCTACCCGCGATCTTTATAATGCCATCGAAAATGGCGATTATCCGAGCTGGACGCTTCAGATGCAGATCATGCCCGAGGAAGAAGGGAAAGATTACCGGTTCGATATCTTCGACATCACCAAGGTCTGGCCCCACGGCGATTATCCTACAATTGACGTGGGCCGTCTGGTCCTCGACCGGAATCCAGAAAACTATTTTGCAGAGATCGAACAGGCCGCCTTTAATCCCAGCAATCTTGTACCCGGCATTACCGTTTCACCTGACAAGATGCTGCAGGGGCGCCTCTTTTCTTACCACGATACCCACCTCCACCGGTTGGGGCCTAATTATCACCTTCTCCCCGTAAACTCGCCAAAGGGAACCAGAGAAAACAGCTATCAGAGGGATGGTGCCATGCGTTCCGACGACAACGGCGGCGGTAGCCCTAATTACTGGCCCAACAGTTTCGGCGGTCCTGAACCGGACCCTAAATCATCAGAGCCTCATTTTGAGGTTTCGGGTGATGCGGGACGGCATCCATACAGGCATCCCAATGATGATTTCGTGCAACCTGGTAATCTCTATCGTGATGTCATGTCCGATGAGGATCGTGAACATCTCGTCGGCAATATTGTGAGTCACTTAGGTGATGCCCAGAAACGGATCCAATTGCGTCAGACGGCACTATTTTACAAGGCAGATGTCGACTATGGTCGGCGAGTGGCCGAAGGACTTGGTCTCAAGATTGGGGAGGTCGAAAAATTGGCAGCTATGTCACAGGAGGAGAGAGCAAGAGCAACAGCGTGAGAAATGCGCCGAGGTGGGATCTTTAACAATCAGGTTCTAATACAATCGAAGCTCCCCGCAACAAGTTGCGGGGAATCTCCGACTGTTAAGGAAAAATTTATTTTTTATTCGCTTGCTAACCCCGCTGCAAGCAACGGGGAATGCGCTCGCTGTTCAGTTCAAAGATAAGAAAAAGGGGTTGCGATTTCTCGCAACCCCTTTCTATTTATGGCGGGGCCGAAGGGACTCGAACCCTTGCCCTCCGGCGTGACAGGCCGGCGTTATAACCAACTTAACTACGACCCCGCAAA
>CAYSHT010000180.1:0-2931 GCA_964430915.1 uncultured Syntrophaceae bacterium | reverse complement strand
CATTTATGATTCTACCCGTAAAATCACCTTGCCTGAGAAGATAATGTATAAAATTACTGCCTATGAAACCGCACCCGCCTGTCACCATCAGATTTTGTATGCCCATTTGTCCCATCACCTGATTCCCAATTTTCCCGGTATGATTACATCAATTACGAACGGACTGTCAATCAAAATGCCGAAGTCGCTGCAGAGAGTATGAGATGTTTGAATAACTATCATTATTTGTCATTCTGACGGGGACTATAGTTTGATGCCGACGCTCCTCGAAATGACAAAATTCAAAGCCCTCAGCGTATAAGGGAAGCGGAGTGTCTTCCTCGGTGCTCCCAAAATCCTCTTGACATACAAATTTTCCCTTCATATACTCCCAGCTAAAGGGAAAATTCTTATCAATATTGTAGGAGGAGATAATGAAGAGCCCATTAATTTCAGGATTTCTTGTTTTGCTTGTGGTGCTTGCAGTTACCTTTTCAGTTCCAATTGCCGCTATGGCTTATGGTGGTGATGGAGCATCCTCAGTGTCTGCCGCACCAGCTTTTGTGTTTATCGACCCCTCGTCCGTGGGGGGAATGGACATTGCCGGTGGAACAGTGGACATTAATAATATTCCGGAATATGTGCCCCTCACCCCCAGAGAGCAATTCCAGATCCAACAGATGATTAACCGGTCTGAAGCGAATTTCTGGACAGCAATGGGATACCTGGCCGGGGCCGGAGAGGTTGGCTCGACAATCGCCGCCTTCGGAGGCAAGGTGGCCGGCTGGGTTCTTGCTTTCACTCCTGCGGGGGTCCCGGTAAAAATCGCCATTGCCGCCACCAGAGGGGTTGCTGACGGTTACGCATCCTCGGTAGAAAAGGGCGACGGCAAGGAGGCATCCCAGGCGACATTTTCAGGAATTGTATCGGGAACGGTTGAAGGAGTCACCTCCTCGTTTAACCCGGTAGTCGGCATTGTCGCAGGAGAGGTGGCCGGAAACCTTGCAAACAGCGAAGCTCCCAATAGAGCTCCCGGCCCCAACATTGGCGATGCCGCGATGCGGGATGCCAGAGTCACCCATGATCCTTACACCGGAAGAGCATTTACGGCGCCGGTTTATAGATAAGCGGGTCGCCAATCCGTTTCCCGAACAACCCTGGGGTGATTTGGCATATGAACAGGGTCGCGCCGGGGTGGTTAGAAAAGATCCGAGGAGAAGATCAATGATAAGGAAAATAATAATTGTAAGTGTCATATTAATCATGGCGTGGGCTGTCACGGGATGCGGGGTCCATCAGAAAATTCAGCAGCAGCTACAGCAGAGCCGGGCAGCTCTTGATACACCCCCTTTCGAAATCAACCCTCCGCAAGTAGCGCCTATAGTGGATGCCGATGTGCCCGCTGATATCCGCATGGTGACGGCTGCCATGGTTCAGAAATTGAGAAAAGATCAAAAGGGCATACCTCGGGTGAGCTTTGATTCGGGCGGTAACCATTACACACCGGAAACCAGGTTTGATTACCGGGGATTCTCGGTTTCCGATATAAGTATCAATGAGCAATGGGCCAGGGATACAGGACGAAAGAGCTTTGACTGCAGGGTCGCCGGAGTAATGCTTTTTTCGGACCAACTGGGCAGAAGGGCCATGGTGAGCTACACTGCAGATTATGAGCTTTTCCGGAACAGAATAATAATAAGGAACTCGGCTGTGAGGCCGGTGCCTCCTATTTTTCCCACTACCAGAGCGTTTATTATTGAAGGGAGTGAATTCAAGGAAATTGTCGGTGAAAGGCCTGATTTTTACGGGTTTTACACAGGGGTTGTTTCCAAGGCCCACAGCATGACCCCCACTCTGGAAGAACGCCGGGAGCGGGAGGAATTGCAGAAAATGAGCTTGTTCGATCGGATTAAAAGGGGCACCAGGATTGAAAGACAGGAAAATTTCATGGTTATTTTTGTCATGGACCGCTTGACGCCGGATGCTGAGCTTGAAGTTGTGGTCACCAGAAATCCCAACGACAGGGCCTCTCTGGCCAAACCGGTTTACAGTGACTTTGACGGCTGGCGGGTGGCCATAGTTGCTGGCAAATTTGCCATTGACCATGACGTGTTCTGCGCTAAAGCCTATTACAAGCCGTCCCCCGGGGTTCTTCCTGACAACAGCGAACAGGTTATGGTGGGTCTTTTTTCATCCGAAAAGGACTATGATACCCCGGGAAGTCCAACCCGTGCGGATGTTCGGCCCGCCAGCCACGCTTCTCCCGAGGGGCCACTGGCACTGGGCAGAAATGCTCTCGACCCTTTAAAACGGTATGACGCTGCCCTCATACAGTCCAGGCTGGCCGAATTGGGATTTTACAAGACGGTCGTCGACGGCTTGTGGGGGCCAGGATCGCGGCGCTCCCTGCAAGCCTTTCAGAGGGCAATTGGCCTTGACTCCAGCGGAAACTGGAACATGCAAACCCAGCTGAAGATGTTTTTCGGCACGGGGAAGTAGCATCGTCAATGGTAAATCATGATAAGCCATGGGACAAGATGACGATTAATAGTCAATAACCATGACGGAAGAACGGCCGGACCCGAAAGCACTACTTCTAAGATGTTCGGAAACAATGACGGAACCTACCCCGATGGGGGGCTATGTTGACATGAAAAGCCGAAGAAGCAGTTTTCACGTCTGTCATTTCGAGGAGTGAAACGAAGAGAAATCTTAATGATAGTGACATGTTGAAAACAAGACTTCTATCTTCGATCGAAACAAGAATTTCTCACATTCGTTCGGAATGACAAATTAATGCAAGTTGCTTTCCATTATAATGCCATGTCGACGCGTCGGCATGCGGGGTTTTTCACGAGGTAATCATCATTGTCTGTTTGCAATTCTTAAGGCAAGCATCTGATTCCGGGGGCGGAGATGTCTTTTGAGGAACTTATTAAGAGTTATTCCAAA
>CAYSHT010000179.1:0-2932 GCA_964430915.1 uncultured Syntrophaceae bacterium | reverse complement strand
CGAATCAAGTTCGGCGGTCTTTTCAGCAACTTTACGGAGACGACGAATATCCGTCTGAACGGCGTCGTCCCGGAAAAAGAGCTGAAAACGGTTCCCCTCTTGCCTGAGAGAATCATTAAGGGCAATAAGGACCTGCAAAAGGGAAGCATCCTCATACCGGAGCTTCTTGCCAAAGGCATGAAGGTAACGGTGGGGGATACTGTCGTGGTGATTGCCACCAACAGGGATGGGTCGGTAAACGGAAAGCAGTTCGTCGTCGGCGGTATACTGGAAAGTGTTACCGGACCGGGAGGCCGGGACGGCTATATCCACATAGAAGATGCCGTGGAAGTACTGAGGATGGAAGAGATGGAATTGAGCGAGATAGTCCTGAGACTCAAAGACTTCGGCATGCTGCAGGACGTGTACACATCCCTCACGAATTCACTTTCCGGGAAAACAAACGAAGCGGGGAAGCCGGTATTCGAGATCCATACATGGGAAAAACTCTCTCCCTTCTATAACATAGCGCGGATGATAGACATCATGACATTATTCATAAAGATCATGCTTATCGCCATGGTCCTCGTCAGCATCATGAATGTCATGATCATGGCGGTCTACGAACGGATGCGCGAGATAGGCACGATATCGGCCATAGGAACGATGCCGGGTAAGATTCTTTCCATGTTTCTCCTGGAGGGGCTCTCCATCGGTATCTTCGGAGCATTAATTGGCGATGCGATAGGCTGTGCAATAATATACCTATTGAACATTTCCCACATAACCTTCAACTTCGGCCGCCAGACGGGGCTTCTGCTTGAGCCCCATGTCGGGATAGCCGATCTTCTTGCGGTTTCGGTAATCGTGATTATAGTATCAGTAGCGGCAAGTCTCCAGCCTGCGTTAAAGGCATCGCGAATGGAGCCTATTTATGCGCTAAGACATGTATAGGAGGCATTTGATATGAAAAGATTGTTTTTTGTAAGCCTTGCAATCTTGTTTCTTTGCGCAGTTATGGCTAATGCTGCCGAGATGGAAAAGATGAAAATCGCGGTTGCGGCCAGTGATAAAACTACAGAAGCATCTGTAAGTAATGAGGCTGCTAGATGTCCTTATTATCTTATATTCGACAGCAAGGGGGAATTGATCGAGGTTATTGATAATCCATACGGGGATGCAAGTGGCGGGGCTGGACCTTCAGCGGCAAATTTCCTCGCCAAGAGAGGTGTTACCATGGTAATTGCCGTGGACTTCGGTTCGAAAATGATTAATACACTGAAAGACAAAGGCATAACTCATTTTGAATTTAAGGGCAGTGTAGGTGGTGCTTTGAAAAGAATTTTAGAGGGAGGTCAGTAGCATGCGAAAAATCATAATAGCACTCCTTATCGTTTTTATGGCTACCCCGGCACTGGCAGTAGACGGGAACAGCCTTCTTCTCCAGATCGACAGAAACCTGAACCCCGACTCATACGAGGCATACAAAAAACTGATCAATATCGAACCAAACGGCAAAAAAAAGGAGTTTGTGCTCTTCACTGTAAAAAAGGGGAAAGATAAGGTGGCCGCCATGTTCCTCTCTCCGGCAAGCGAAAAGGGGAGAAGTACACTCAGGCTGGGTGAAAATATGTGGCTCTATATCCCGAACGTGGGAAAGCCGATTCGCATCACCAGTCTCCAGTCCGTGGTGGGCGGTGTCTTCAACAACTCCGACATACTCCGGCTCGATTACACGTCCGAATACAACGTGGAAAAAGTGGAGGATATGGGCGGCGAATATATCCTTCACCTCAAGGCAAAGACAAAAACCGTTGCCTATGACAAGCTGAAGATGTGGGCCCAGAAGGAGAATCTCGTCCCTCTCAAGTTAGAGTGCCTTACCGAAGCCTCCATGCTCGTGAAGACCATATATTATAAAGATGTAAAAGATTTCGGCGACGGAATCGTGCGGCCAGCGGTAATTGAAACCGACAGTCCTCTCTACAAGGGATACAAGTCCGTCATGATCTTCGCGAAGATGAAGGCGCGGGAGCTCGAAGACGAGGTCTTTACCATAACCTTTATGCCGAATCTCGACTCACTCCGCTGACTCTATGAAATCGATACTCCCTCTCCCTTGATGGGAGAGGGCTGGGGTGAGGGTGAAATAATGTAATGAAACACCGAGCCAGAAACTTACGAAAAAAGCAGACAGAAGCTGAGAAGAAGATATGGCAACATCTCAGAAATCGAGAGATTGCCGGCTACAAGTTTCGTCGACAGCATGTAATAGGTTCTTATATAGTTGATTTTGTCTGTTTATCTCGTAAGTTAATTGTTGAGGTCGATGGAGGTCAACATTTTGAAACTACCAAATATGATGCAAAACGTACTGAATTTCTTGAATCAAGAGGATTTTCTATTATCCGATTCTGGAATAACGATGTATTAATCGATACTGATGCAGTAATGCAAAATATTTATTCTGCATTAACTCAATCCCCCTCACCCCGCCCCTCTCCCCCAGGGGAGAGGGAGTTGCCATCATGAATCATAAACATCCGCCAATCCCCCGACCCTCTTCCTTGAGGAAGAGGAAGTTATTTGCAGGACAGATCGCCCCGCAAGCAGATATGTGTAACGATGTGCACCAAGGTAGGAAAAATTCAAATTTTTACGAGATCATCAAATTTCTGACGTTAATCCTGCTCCTTCTGCCCCTTCCTGCCCTGGCACAAGATGAGTATTCCTTTGATCTTTCGGAAATAGAAAAGGAAATAGAAAAAAAGCCCTACACCATCGGCGGATACCTCGAACTCACGCCGAAGGTTTTCTGGCTCGATCATGATGCCGCCTTTTACAGGCTCAGCTTCTATGACCGGCAGGAAAAAGATTACCTCGATGAATACAACGTCAAGCTGTCAATGAATGGGGGGTACTCAAAGGGAATCTCAGAGCTCTATATCCGTTC
>CAYSHT010000178.1:0-2942 GCA_964430915.1 uncultured Syntrophaceae bacterium | reverse complement strand
TGCGGAGGCTCTTTTACCGTTTCTCCGATCAGACCGTTTACTATCGATACTTCAGTCCTATAAAGATGATGCCCCATATGAAAATGCAGGAATACGTGAATGTGGATTACAAGAAGATTATGTCAATCGTGGGAATCATAGAGGAATCGGGGGCGGAACATATCATTGCCGAAGCCCGTTACGTGAGGGTAAAGGAGAGCAACTTTGCCGATGTGGCGTTTATCGTGGAAGAGAAATACCAGGGAATAGGAATGGGAACCTTTCTTCTTAAAAAGCTGACAAAGATCGCACGGAAAAAGGGAATCGATGGGTTCACAGCCGATGTCATAACCGACAACAAACCGATGCTCAATGTATTCGAAAAATCGGAATTCCCCGTACATGCTGTTGTAAATACCGGTGTTTATGAACTCACCATACCCTTTGAAGAAGAAACCGACGAACCGACTGATCCCCCGAAAGGAATAGTATAAATGTACGCAGTGATAATGGCAGGAGGAAAGGGAACCAGGTTCTGGCCTCTGAGCAGGGAGAAGAAACCGAAACATTTGCTCTCAATCACGGGCGAAAAAAGCATCATCAAATATACGGTGGAGCGAATAATCCCCCTTGTGCCGGAAGATAATATCATGATTGTGACCGGCGAGAGTCATTCCGATGAGATAAAAAAAGAGCTTACAAACCTGCCGGAAGAAAATATCATCGTGGAACCGATGGGGAGAAACACCGCCCCCTGCATCGGTCTTGCGGCTGTCCATATCAGAAAGAAAAATCCCGATGCCGTGATGGTCGTTCTGCCCTCGGATCACCTGATAGGTGATGAGAAAAATTTCATTTCAGTACTATCCGATGCCGCCGACATTGCAAGAAACGGCGACCATCTCGTCACAGTCGGCATACAACCGACCAAGCCCGAGACGGGCTACGGATATATTGAGAGGGGAAATGCCTTCGACACGATAGGCAGTTCCACAATCTACGATGTACGGTCCTTTCGTGAAAAGCCCGATCTCGCGACCGCCGAAACCTTCTTCAAGAACGGCGGTTTCTACTGGAACAGCGGCATGTTTATATGGAAGGTCTCAACACTGCTGGAATCGATAGAAACATTTCTCCCCGATCTTTACAAAGATCTTCTCACAATAGAAAAGGCACTCGGTACCGACCAGGAGAGAGAGGTTGTCACTGAAGTTTATGGCGATATCGAGCCTATTTCCATCGACTACGGCATCATGGAAAAGGCGAAAAACGTGCTCATGATACCCGGAGATTTCGCCTGGAGTGATGTGGGAAGCTGGGATGTCCTCTGGGAGGTTCTGGACAAGGATGAGAACGGAAACGTCGTTAAGGGAAAGGTCCTTTCGATTGACACTACTGATTCGCTTGTTTTCGGCTCGGACAAGCTTATAACCCTTGTGGGCGTAAAGGACCTGATCGTCGTTGAAACGGGAGATACGCTCCTTATCTGCGACAAGAATGCCTCTCAGGACGTTAAGAGGCTGGTCGAAAAACTGGAAAAAGAAAATATGAAGGAATATCTTTAGCACTGATCCGGAGCTCTATGAATACAGCAACCATAATAGGATTATCGGCCGCGTTTCTATCCTCTATATCTATGATACCCCAGGTGATTAAGGTATACAGGACAAAAAAGACGGAGAATCTCTCGCTCGGGGCATTCTCTGTTCTGGCAGTGGGACTCTTCCTCTGGTTTATCTATGGAATAATGATAAAAGCAATGCCCGTCATCGTAGGAAATGTCCTTGGTCTTTCACTTGTCTGCTATATCGTCATCATGAAGATAAAAAACGGCTGATCCATCAGCTATTCTACGTTGAGGGGTTCTCTGTTTCTTCCGCCTGCAAATCGTTTGGATTGTATAAATGTGATTATCCAAGATTATAAATGGAAATGTTTATAGATTTAACGTTTGAAATCATCTGACTCTATGGAGCACCAGTGGAATAGAGGACAAATGGATTGAGTGGTTAGGCAAACATGTTAATTTTATCGCACTTGCGAACCATTCCAAAAAATCAAGTATTGTGTCCCCGGAATTCGGCCCGGAATTCCGGAATTCAATCCTTTCAATCCTATTCTAAGAATTAATATGCTCCTTCTTGAGTAACTGAAACGAGTATCTTATGAATGCGTTCGACATCGTCGCCAGTAACATTCACCGGAACAACCAGGTTTACTCTCCCCCCTTTCTCACAAGCTATTTGGAACGAGTGAAATCCATCTTCGGAACTACCCAATGCTTTCGCCTGAGGAAGTATGAAGGGCGGTGAACTACTTATACCCCATACTCCACGTTCTAAGTTTACAATTTCACCCTTTTTTTTAAGCCCATCTAAGCCAAAGCGTATATAGCCTGTCCAATAATTACTGCCAGATGGGACCCTTCTCTCAAGTTCTGCCTTAGTCAACTTAGGAAATCTCTGCGGCACATGCTCATACAGGTCGCTTAGCTTTGCCTTTCCGCCTAGATTTTTTAACTCCTCCAGAATGACCTTTTGGAGCTCTGTTGGATTAGGATAACTCACGTTGCACCTCCTTTAATTTGTCATCAATATGAACATATCATAATGTTTAGAATAATTCAAGAATATTCATGAAGGTTCTCTTTGCAAAAAATGCAGAATACGTAGAAGGGTTGAGGGACATTAGGGTCAAGTCTACTCTTGACTCTTATTGCTGATTATCAATTATAATCAACTACGAACAATTCAATTCAAATCTTACTTGTTACAGGAAGGAACAAATAATTAACTGCACCTGCAAATCAATAAAATCAGTTGGTGGTGTAAATCATCTATTGTCACTATAAACCTGCAATACCAATCAGTAAAAATCCAAGGTACAGCAATAATAATTTACATAATTTCATCTCGATTCTTTCGTAAATCTATTGCAGACACTCTGCCCTGTTTTTTTCAGAA
>CAYSHT010000177.1:0-2947 GCA_964430915.1 uncultured Syntrophaceae bacterium | reverse complement strand
GGTTCTGGCTTTTTCTATCCGTTTATGAATATCCTTGTCGACAAGCGGTTCGTCTTGAAGCATCGGCGTGAAGTAACGGACCGTGCCCATCTTTTTCAATTCATTCAGAATATGGGCATAGAGCGCGTCGTCTATATAGTTCGGGGGGCCGGGCTTTTCCAAAGCTGAGTAGGGGCACATCAGACAGGCCCCGTTGCAGCGGTCCACCGTTTGCACCCTGACACGAAAGGGCCCTGGTAAATTGGTTTGGTGGCGCCCGGGATCATATGACCGAATTGCCCTTCTCACCAGCACTGCGTAGCGCAATTTTTCTGCCGTTCTACTCAGATTTGTCATTTTGTAATTGATGATATTTTTCTCGAACCTGTCTCTTGGTAAGGTAATAGTTTTCCTGTAGCAGCGTTCTGTTTAATCCAACGAGGTCAGCTATTATTCCTAAAACAAGAAGCTGGAACGACATGAGGAGCAGTACTGCGGCGAGAATGAGAGACTGGATATAACCGCTTTTGTCCAGGATAAAAGAATAATACAAAAATCGAAGGCAGATGAGCAATCCGGGTATGCCGAATATGGAAGAAAGAATCAGAAAGGTTTGCCTTGGGCTGTATCGTATGTATGAACGCAGAATGATAAAGGCTGACCGCCGGATATACTGCGATATGGAAGTCATGAGGCGCGATTCTCTCGTCTTTGCGTTGACTTCAATGGGAACCTGTTCGATTTCCATATTCAGACGTCCGGACTGAATAATGGTTTCGAGAGTATGGCTATATCGGGTTGTGATATGAAGATGCATCGCGGCATCGGCAGAAAAGGCCCTGAAGCCGCTGGTAGCATCCGACACCTCTTCACCCGAAAACCGGCGGGCAACATAGCTGCCGATCCGCTGAAGCTTCTTTTTCAACCGGGAAAAGTCCTCTATCTCTTCGATCGGCCTTGTACCAATGACAATATCCGCAGTTCCTTCCAGTATGGGAGTCACTATGTCTCGAACACAGGAACCTTTGTATTGGTTATCTCCGTCCGTATTGACGATGATATCCGCTCCAAGCTCAATACACTTTTGGAGCCCGTGCTGAAATGCAGCACCACATCCCTGGTTTGATTTAAGGCTGGTAATATGATGCACACCGAGATCACGCGCCCTCTCGACGGTTTTGTCCGTGCTCCCGTCATCAACGACCAGGTATTCAATGCTGTCGATGCCAGGAAGTTCACGAGGAAGATCTTCGATTACCTGCGGAAGGGTTTTTCCCTCGTTATAACAGAGAATCTGAATAATGAGCTTCATACTGCCGAGACTCTCATAAAGATCATGGTTTGATTGTTATGAAGGATCACTATGAAACAAGGCCTCCTCTTGCACCATGGAAGCTCCCCGCAACAAGTTGCAGGGAATCTCCGATTGTTAAGGAAAATATTTGTTTTTTTATTCGCTCGCTAACCCCGCCGCAGAAAGCGGGGAATGCTCGCTTCTCAATTCATGTTGACCGCCTTCTCATTGTGGAATAATACACTATCCATCCTATCGAAGCAATCCCAAACATAACAGCGGTTTGACAGACTCTTGCAAGAGGCTAAACACCAAGGGCAGCACCGCTTAACATCCATGGTTCTAATGCCAGAACGATAACACCCTCTCACACACAGCCACTCGCCTGCCAGAACCGCCTTTTCACTTAGCTATCTCGAAACAGAGGGTCAAGTGATTTTACTCATGCCATACATATCATTGAAAGCTCTGGTAAAATCTGTTATATGCTTGCTAATACATTACAGTTCTGAATCCATGAAGAGGATCAATCATGGCAAAGGCGAAGAAGCGTAATCCGGTTGAGACAGGATATGCCGAAAGAATTCTGCTTTTGACAGAAAGACATGCCACTCTGATCGTATCAATTATCCTCATTCTCGCATTGGCATTAAGGATTATTGCCCTTCTCGGTCTGCAAAACACCATATATTTTGATTATCTGCTCTACGATGAGCGGGTCTATCACATCTGGGCATCCAAAATTGCCGATGGAACCTATCACTCATCATCGGTGTACAAATTTGCACCCCTTTTCGCCTATGTGATGGCCTTCATATATAAGATCTTATCACCAAATGTAGTATACATTCGCATCCTGAATATAGTATTTGGTGTGGCAGCCTGCTACTTGATATATCTGACCGGCAAGGAACTGGCTGGCCGTTTTGTCGGCATAAGTACCTGCCTTGTTGCCGCTTTATATAAACCCTTTATATTCTACAGTATCGTTCCCTTAAAAGCGGCGTTATCCGTATTTCTGCTCGCTCTGACCGTATATCTTTTTTTAGCGGCCCTGAGAGAGCGGTCAATGGTCAAGATTTTTTTCATGGGGGTTGTCCTTGGCCTGATGCTGAACGTCAGGCCGCAGAGCCTCCTGATTATTCCTTTTCTACCTGTTGTAATCGGCTGGGACGATTTCAAGACCGGCGCATCTCTCAAAAGTATGACGTCGAATGCTGTCGTCTATATGCTCGGTATCGCACTAGCCGTATCGCCTTTCGTGGCGAGAAACTATGTTGTTGCCGGAAAAGCGGCCTTAACCACCTCCCAATCGGGATTTAATCTCTACCAGTCAAACAGACTTGGCTCTGGTCCTGTTCCCTTTGCCTCAACCTCTCCTTTCCACCAGGGTGTTCAGTATACTATTGAGGCAAGCAAAAGGGTTGGCAGGAAGCTTTCCCCGCAGGAGGCTTCGTCCTACTGGAAGCAGGAAACCATTAAGGAAATCAAAGGCCATCCCGGTGCCTTTTTTCAAAAAGTGTGCAAAAAAATCTTGTCTTTCTGCCAGCAATTTCAACTGACCGACCACTATAATATTACATTCATGAGTCAGTTTGTTCCTTTTTTCAAGATTCCTTTTTTCAGTTTCTGGTTTATTTTTCCTCTCGGCATGGCGGGAATGGGAATAAGCGT
>CAYSHT010000176.1:0-2952 GCA_964430915.1 uncultured Syntrophaceae bacterium | reverse complement strand
TGATTTAATCAAGTTTGAAACCATGTACACACTTTTGAACGTTACCAATATATTACGACTGGATGTGGAACAATAAAAAACTCCCCATCGGATTTCATGTTGACTTAAGACCGAAAGAAAAGTGCCAAAGATGGTCTGTGAAGGATGGAGAGTACATTTATTTACTGTCCTGAAATCGTCCTGTTTTTGTAGTACGATTTAACATTTTTTGACACTTTACATCTAAAATACAAAAGGATGTTTTCCTTTAAGAAAACACCCTAATCTATTGAGACCATTATGGCGGAAGTGCATGGGAATCGAACCCACCTATCGAGGTTTTAGCCCGATACACCGGATTTGAAGTCCGAGAGCCCCACCAGTGAGCTTTCCACTTCCGTACACCACAGACAATATTTTCTATCATATCCACGTCCTGGTTCCCTGTCAACCATCAGAAACTGCTGGTTGGCAGGAAACCAGAATGCATTTACTGCTACGTTGACAATTCCTCAATTATAATTCTCAGTATCCTGCGAATGGGTTCCGCGGCTCCCCACAAGAGCTGGTCACCTACTGTAAATGCAGCAAGATACTCAGGACCCATAAGCATCTTTCGCAATCTACCGACAGGCACCTTCCTGGTACCATTTACAGCAGCAGGAGTCAAAGATTTAAGCGTTGATTCCTTGTCATTGGGCACTAATTCCACCCATTGATTCCCCTGCCCGATTATTTCAGAGATCTCATCCAGGGGGACATCCTTATTCATTTTGATCGTCAGCCCTTGACTGTGACAACGCATGGCACCGACACGAACACATACACCATCCACTGGAATGGGTTTTTTAGTCTGCAGGACCTTATTGGTTTCCACATACCCTTTCCATTCTTCCCGAGTCTGGCCGGATTCCATAGGAGAATCTATCCACGGGAGAAGACTGCCTGCAAGAGGTGCCCCAAAATTCTCAACCGGGAAGGAACTCTGCCTCAGCTCTCTTGTCACCACATCATCGACAACAATGGCCGAAGACGCAGGGTCATCCAGGAGACCACCACACGCGTTCCCAAGCACCTTCATCTGGGCGATAAGCTCTTTCATATGCTTTGCCCCGCCACCTGAGGCTGCCTGGTAGGTCATGGAAGAAATCCATTCAATATAACCGGAAGCAAACAGACCAGAGAGGGCCATGAGCATCAGACTTACGGTGCAGTTGCCACCGACATAAGCCTTGACGCCAGCAGACAGACCGGAATCAATGACCGACCTGTTGACAGGATCAAGGACAATAATACTGTCATCATCCATCCTCAGAGTTGAAGCAGAGTCTACCCAGTACCCGTCCCAGCCTTGTTTGCGGAGTTCAGGATACACTTTCTTTGTGTAGTCTCCACCCTGACAGGTTACAATAATATCCACAGCTGAAAGAAGATTAACGTCGTAAGCATCCTTCAGGGGGGGACTTTCAATACCGACATCGGGTCCCTTTCCACCAACATTCGACGTGGTAAAAAAGACAGGTTCAAACCCCTCGAAGTCCTGTTCCTCTATCATTCGTCCCATGAGGACGGATCCAACCATGCCTCTCCAGCCGATAAAACCAATTTTCAACATATTTTCCTCCAGACAATCATACTTGCACATTCCCAGGCCATGTACGATTCAATACGGTCCGAGAACTCTTATGATCAAGGTTTAGAGATTATATTTCTACCATCCGGTCAAGAGCTTTTGACACGGATTCATGAATCACGAGGTCAGCATCAGGATCCAAAGGTGTTTTGTCACGATTGATTATCATAAGCTTTGCCCCGTTCAATTTCGCGTGACTCGGCACAGAGGCCGCCGGGTACACCACAAGAGACGAGCCCAGCACCATGCACAGGTCGCATTCGCTCGCATATGAAATGGCGAGGTCCATCTTATCCTGGGGCATGGCCTGCCCAAATGATATTGTATCCGGCTTTAGGATGCCGGAACAATCATCACAGTAAGGGATCCGGAGACCTGATTTAAGGCGCTCCTCGATTAAATCCCGGTCATATTTCTTTCCGCAACTCAGGCATGAAACAGAAAAGGCCGTGCCGTGGAGTTCAATAATCTTTTCCTCTGAGTTCCCTGCCTTGTGATGGAGATGATCAATATTCTGGGTAACAACGGCCAGGAGCTTTCCTGCATCTTCAAGGGCCTTAATGGCGAAGTATGCCCGGTTCGGCATCGCATCCTTCATTGGTTTGTAGAACTCCGTGCTCATTTCCCAGTATTTTTCCCGAACCGTTTCATCAGATACGATCTTGTCGAAATAAAAATCAGAGGGGTCGTACTTCTCCCATGCACCGCCCGGACTTCTGTAATCCGGGATACCAGATTCCGTGCTTAGTCCGGCACCTGAAAAAACCAATATCTTTTGCGCTTGTTTTATCATTTCAGCGCCTTTTGCAATCAAAGAATCCATTCAAGATCTCCTACATCGAAATCAAACAACCAAAAAGCGGGTTAGTGTCCGTCCATAAATGAGGATCTTTGTTCAAGATCAAGGCGTGCGAAAAAAATAACCACAGGCATATATTTGATATTCCGAGGATTATTTTTTAAGCAGAACGCAGATATTGGGCAAAAAGGCCATTTATGGATGGACACTGGTTAGGAACACAGTGGCAAATGCACAGAGTCACAACGCCATGGAAACATTAAAATAATCATATCCTCACCACAATCGATGATAAATGAGGTTACATCCTAAGGCTGTTATTTACCACATATCTCTATGTTTTTGCAAGTGATCAGAGTTGACGGCAGGCAAAAGATATTCATGCATTCTCTGGTATCACAGTATTCGGATTGACATCATTCTCACCTGAACTTATTATTGAGATGTACACCTGTGAACAGGGGGATACATTTTGGAACTGCCTGTTTTATTTTTGATTTCTTCTATATAATATTCTTTGTTTTGCTGAAACTTTTTCAAG
>CAYSHT010000175.1:0-2985 GCA_964430915.1 uncultured Syntrophaceae bacterium | reverse complement strand
CAAGTTGCGGGAAATCTCCGATTGTTAAGGAAAATGTTTGTTTTATATTCTCGCTCCCCCGCCGCAGAAAGCGGGGAATGCTCGCTTTGCAATTCAACTATATGTAGTCACATACCAGATAGCACCGGCCCCGTCAACGAGGGGTGTTGAGCGAAAAACCCCGGGGGCTTGCCCCGTTTTATCTATCCCAGGACAAAAAAATCATGTTGACTTTCACGCTTTTTTAGTATAGAAAACCGGAATCTTACAAAGGCGGAGCGAATCATGACAAGCCGAAGGGCAACCAGTCTATTACAGTTACACCTTTTGTGCCTCGCTCTTCTTAGGGGTGAATGCCCCTGGTCTGTCACCTGTAAGATATGATGCGTTAGTATTACAAGGTACAAGGGCCATGGGTTAAAAATCCATGGCCCTTTTTTTTTGCGAAAAAATGGGGCGATGACTATGCATGAAATCATCTGGTACGGAAGGGGAGGTCAGGGTGTGGTCC
This sequence comes from uncultured Syntrophaceae bacterium, assembly GCA_964430915.1. Classification (GTDB taxonomy): domain Bacteria; phylum Desulfobacterota; class Syntrophia; order Syntrophales; family UBA2210; genus JAFGBH01. Next base: position 2,495 of record CAYSHT010000175.1, on the reverse strand, counting down.
TTGCATCGCAGATCCTGGCCGAGGCGGCATATATACAGGGGTTCAGGGGGGTAACATCGGCACCCACCTTCGGCCCCGAGAGGAGGGGGGCACCGCTCACGGCATCGACACGGATAGCCGACGAGCCACTCAGGACCTTCTCTCAGATAGAATATGCCGATATCGCCGTGGTCCTCGACGAATCCCTCATCGAGGTCATGGACATCGTCGGACGATTGAAGGAAGGGGGGGTCCTCATCATCAACACCGCCCTCGAAATGGATGAGATGGCCATCGACGGCTCCTTCGATCTGGCCCTCGTCAACGCCTCGCAGATAGCCCGGGAACAGCACCTCTTCATGGGTGGCCTCCCCACGGTCAACACACCCCTTTTGGGGGCCCTCTCACGTGCCTCGGATCTCGTATCCCTGGATAACATAGAGAGGGGACTGAAAAAGAAGATGCCCGACCATCAGGCCTATACGAATCTGCAGGCCGTCACGATGGCCTACGATAAAACGGTGATACGAGAAACCACAACGGAGTAGATTCGACTATGAAAACAAGAGACGAGTACATATCCGGAATATGCACCCCGGCGATCGGGGAGGCGGGCAAAACGGGTGACTGGAGCGACCTGAAGCCGGTTATCGACCATTCAAAATGCATCCCCGAGACAAAGGGAAAGGCAGCATGTTTTTTATGCTGGCTCTATTGCCCCGAGGGCGTGGTTACCATGACCATACCCGTTCAGATCGACCTCGACTACTGCAAGGGATGCGGCATCTGCGCCGAGGAATGTCCCCCCAATGCAATACGGATGGTGAGAAAGGTGGAGTGCGATGAGTGATACACGAATCATAACGGGAAATGAGGCGGCAGCCCTGGCGGTTAAACTCGTCGAACCCAACGTGATCGCCGCCTACCCCATCACACCGCAGACAAGCCTCGCCGAGAAACTCTCCACCTTTGTGGAGGGAGGTGAGCTGAAGGCGGAATATGTACGGGTTGAGGGAGAGCATTCGGCCCTCACGGTCTGCATATCGGCATCCACCGTGGGTGCCAGGGTCTTTACGGCAACGAGCTCCAACGGCCTTCTCTACATGCACGAGCAGCTCCACTGGGCCGCGGGCTCACGACTCCCCATCGTCATGTGCTGCGTCAACCGAGGCGTGGGGGCTCCCTGGTCGATCTTCAATGACCAGCAGGACTCCTTTTCACAGAGGGACACGGGATGGATCCAGATCTACTGCAGGGACAACCAGGAAATCATCGACACGATCATCCAGGCATACCGAATCGCCGAGGCAGTCTACATTCCGGTTATGGTATGCTATGATGGGTTTGTCCTCTCCCACACGATGATGCCCGTCACGATACCCGATTACGGGAAGGTCCGCGAGTTTCTCCCTCCCTACAAACCATCTGTCGATATCTCACCCGAAAATCCGGTGACGGTGAATCCCGTCTTCTTTCCCTGGAGGAGGGAAAATGCAGAGGGAGTCCTCTGCGACGGATACATGGAGAAACGCTACAAGCTGCAGGATGCCCTCCTGAATGCGGCAGATACAATAGAGGAGGTCAGCACGGCTTACGGCGAGGCCTTCGGGCGCGACCATGGCGGTCTTCTGTGGGAACACATGACGGAAGATGCAGAGATTGTCATTGTGGGAATGGGCTCCATCGCCTCCGAGGCCACCGTGGCGGCGGATTCGCTTCGGGAAGAAGGAATCAGGGCCGGAGTCGTCGGCATCCGGACCTTCAGGCCCTTTCCGAGAAAAGCGATTGCCACGGCACTTAAAAAAGCCACAATCATCGTCGTATTCGAGAAATGCGTGAGCTACGGCTGCGACGGTGGGGTCTCCTCGGATATTAAATCGGCCCTCTACGGGACCGGGATAACAGCACCGATACACAATTATATCGCGGGGCTCGGAGGAAGAGACGTGAAGGCGCGGGAACTCGCCGACGCGGTGAAGGAAACCATAAACAGGATCGATTCGGGAAGACCGGAAAACGAAACGACATGGCTCAATTGCCATACGGGGTAGCGCTAATGCAGGAAAACATATTCAAGATCAATGACAAGGAATACATACTTCCCGGAAGCAGGGCATGCCAGGGATGCGGCCTATCGCTCGCCTATCGCTACATATTAAAGGCGCTCAGGGAAAATACCATCGTTTCCATACCTCCAAGCTGTCTCTGCGTGCTCCACGGACTGTATCCGACCACCTCCGTCACGGTGCCGGCTATTAACTCCACCTTTGCCGGCAATGCCGCTTCCGCCTCGGGCATCGTTGCCGCCCTGAATGCCCTTAACAAAACAGAAATTACCGTCCTCGCACTCACCGGCGACGGCGGTACCTATGATATGGGGATCCAGTCCTTAAGCGGCGCCGCCGAGAGGAACACAAACTTCATATTTGCCTGCTATGACAATGAGGCTTATATGAACACGAGCACACAACGCTCCGGTGCAACTCCGATGGGCGCCCTGACGACAACGACACAGA
>CAYSHT010000174.1:0-3056 GCA_964430915.1 uncultured Syntrophaceae bacterium | reverse complement strand
ATTTTACCGTCCTTCCGAGAAGAAATGGATCGCCATCGGAGTCGACCGTATAAGGGGAATGGGTGGTGCGTATGATGGATCTGAAAGAAGGGGATTTCAACCGGCCTATGCCTATGCCATGTAGGGCACATCATAAAATCAGGTATAGTGCTCTTTTTATGCGTCTTAGTCCAGTATTCCTTCCTCTTTCAGGCATACCGTGGTGACGTTGTGAACGAATCCCACCAGTCTCGGGTAATTGGTAATTTTGTATGTCTTGAAGAGGGGAGATTCCTGCGTTAAGAATTTAGTGAGTGTGAGAATATCCTTGTTCTGACCAGATCTATAGTACGCTGATATGATCTCATTTTTCATAACCTCAAGGCGATGAATATGAAAATCCAGGTACGTTATAATTGTTTCTTTGCCTTCTTTTACCGCCCCATGGGCAGGCAGTAATACATCTACCATTTCCATCTCTGTCATATCTCTCATCATCTTCAAGCTGTTGACACAATCTCTGAGAGAGCTTGACACGAAAACCGGATTGCCAATCCAATCTGCATCACTAATAAACAGTGCTTTCTTTTCGGGCCAGAAGAGTGATACGGAACACTCACTGTGGCCCGGGGTGGGAAGGACAAATTTACCGTCCAGCGCCCAGCCCCTCAGTTCGAGGTCCCCGAACATAAAACCTTGTAGGTTACTTTCCTTGAGCGGTTCCGGTTCCAGCGAGCCGTTCCTCGGCAGCGACCAGGGTATGCCGCCGATATGACTGAAGATCTTACGCGCCAGATAGGGAGAAATCGCGTCAATCAGGACCATCGGAGAGACAATTAGATTATAGGGGACGGGGAACGATCGGTAGACATTATAGTATTCCCGGGTCTCTCGTATGACATTTTCCATGAAGGGAACGGGTTCGTTCTTAACTCGTCCCTTTTCAAATCCTTCCTCGTGCACGTAGATGTGGTTTTCTTTTGCTTCCAACAGGTCAATTAAATAAAAGTTGTTGGCATGATCTATATGAGAGTGGCCGGCAATAATAACAGCCTTATTCCATGGAGACTGTGCCTTCTTTCTGCTTTGAATATGTGCTTCTATTTTCTTTGCTATTCTTTTGCCACATGAAGGATCGAAAATAATTGCAGTATCCCCATCCTCCAGGAAGTAGGAATTACTGACAATCGGATCCATGAGAAGATTGCGTGACAGCTTTCCTTTGATTAGAGCGATATCATTTTTGATCACCATGCTTTCCGTCATCATTGTAATGGTCTCCTGCAGTACAAAATGATTCTTCAGAAACACAAATCCCCGCTATCTTTGGAGTGGCGGGGTTTCAGTAATCATATCATAATACCTTCATATAAGAGTAAAAGGTCCGGAACGTTTATTGAAGCTTCCCGCAATCCCGTATAACTCCGATACGTTGCGGGGAATCTTCGACTGATAAGGAAAAATTTATTTTTTATTCTCGCTTTCCCGCTGCAAGCAGCGGGAAAGACACTCGCTGTTCAGTTCAATCACCATTTGCTTATGTTTTTTATTAGAGCACTGTTTTCATTAGAAAGCCACAATGAAAATGAAATCTGGCAGCTATCCGCTTGCAGGAATCTGCAGAGATTTGGAAGAATTGGACCCCATATTGGATATTTTCTGCCCTTTCGCCTGCATACCTTCGAGACCGATAAGCTTTGAGAAGCAACAAATATCACTGCAAATCTTTGATACCGATCAATGAATAGTATCATAATGTAAGGATAAAACTTGACAAGATATTTTGATAGTGTAACGCTTTTTTCCGGCATGAGGACTCCGGATTTTATAAAATCATACCGAGGCACGATCTATGATAAAGACACAATGGAAATCGGAAGCCGAGATTCGATACGCTGTCAGTACTGCGGACACGGTCTCGATCATCAGTTGCTCGGCCTGCGCCAATTTATGCGATAACGGCGGCTCATTGGGGATTCGCATCCTGAAAGATCTCCTGCGAAGATGGGATAAAGAGGTCGTGTTTTCCACATGTGTTACTGCCTGCTGTTCGGAGGAAATCATGCAGCAGGCCCTCAGAACACATCGCCGCTCCCTTGCGAAGAGCGATGCCCTGATAGTACTGAGCTGCGCCTCAGGGATCAAATCGGCCTATCTTTGTGAGCCCGAGATTCCGATAGTGGCGGTGCTCGATACGGTGGGCATTACACCGATAACCCACCAGGACAATCCGGTCGTCAATAGCCACTGTATGACCTGTGAGCACTGCGTCATTGCCTATACGGGAGGAATCTGCCCGGTAACCGAGTGCCCGGCCAAAAAGAAGTATGAACCCTGCAAGGATTTTCCCGCGGAGGGTGTAAAGTGCGTCCTGAACCCCCATTTGACTTGTGTGTGGAAGGAGATCGAAAAACGCAGTGATCTTTCCGCCCTAAAGCAGTTGGAAGAGATCCACAAGGCCGAAGGCGGAAAACGGCTGACCCCGGATATAAAAGGAACGGTATCACCGCCGTTTCTGAGGAAGATAGCCGGCAGAATAGCTGCCAGCCCCGGCGTATTCGAGAAGATGATTCGCTTTATACACTAGGCATGGCCCACAGAAGTGGCAACGTAACTCCGGTGTGACTAACTGTAGCGACCCGGTCGCGCCATAGAAACAATGAAAGGAAAATTTGCCATGAGCATTAAGTGGGATACCGATCCAAAACAAGACCGATTTGATCCAGGGGACCGCAGGAAAACTATGAAGGCTGTTGTCACCGCCGGCAATGGCGGATACGACAAACTCCAGTGCCGCGTGGTAGGCCTCCCGATGCTTGGGCCGGGCGAGGTTCTGTTGCACGTCCTCGCCGCCGGGGTCAACAACACTGAAATAAATACGCGCATTGGCTGGTACTCTTCCTCGGTTACAACAGGTACAGAGGATGCGGCAATTGTCGAGGAAGAGCAGGCAACTGCAAAGGCAGACGGAGGGTGGAACGAGACAACACCCTTCCCCTTCATCCAGGGCACAGATTGTTGCGGGCGTATTGTTGCCGTTGCCCCTGATGGGGACGAAAGCACCATCGGGTCTCGCG
>CAYSHT010000173.1:0-3064 GCA_964430915.1 uncultured Syntrophaceae bacterium | reverse complement strand
GAGGGGATTAAGGGGGGAGGGGAAGAACTTCTTATAATGCCTCCCCTTTATATATACAATGATGACGGTACATACACAGAGGAGATGGAAGAGATATTCAGGGAAATCAACCATCCCCGCTCATTTTACGGTTGATCATCTCCTTTTTCATAATCCTTTTGATTATAGTTTTCAATTCCCCGTCGTTAATAGTGGCGGTGGTCTTTGCGATAATCCTTTTGTCTCTCTCTTTTAATGTAAACTCTGCGGTTACCTTCGTATCATCCATGTCAGGATCGGTCGGGGATGGAGCAGTATGGCCGATGGAGAAATGGATGTTTTTAAAAGTTGTCTTTTCCATTTCAGTATTTAACCTGTCGATGATTTCCTGTTTCATGAACTGAAACTCCTGCATCCAGGTGGGTGTTGAAACCTTGACATAGAGCGTGCCGTTTTTGAACTTGAAGGGGTCTGACTGGGCTGATATCTGGGGCCCGACCGATTTTCTCCATGCGTTACGGATATCCTGATCCATAATATCGATGGATATTTTTTTCCTCTTGAGGGCTTTTTCAAGAATATCGCCAAGTTTCTGAAGATTTTTCTGCCGTTTTCTTGCTCTTCTCCGTCTATACATGATATTTCTCTCTCATAATTACAGCTGTCAGTCAAGGAAGCTGTTGGAAGGGAAGTTTAATATGGATTTGATGAAGATGATGGAAAAAATGAAGGCCCACACCGATTTTAAAAAGGCGGGGATGGTGCTTGTTCATAATGGAGTTGCAAGAAATAGTTCACGGGATGGCAGGCCCGTGGATGAACTCACGGTAAAGGCCGACAGGGAAATGCTTAAGGAGATAGTGTCGCTGGCCAAAAAACGTCCCGGCATAATAGAAGTCCTTGCCGAGGTGAATGAGGGTACTCTCCGGCCTGGTGATGATGTCATGCTCGTTGCAGTTGCAGGCGATTTCAGGGAGAATGTTTTTCCTGCTCTCATGGATACCGTAGACGAGATAAAGAGGAAGGTAACGAAAAAGGAAGAGCGATAAGGGCATTGTTATCGCATGGGAGACGATGACACCATGAATCGTGATACCCGTAAAGATATTCTTGATATATTCTATGCAGGCCTCGATGCAGCCGATCCGAAACGCGCAGTTGCGAAAATCCTCAGTCTCCGGGACGGGGAACGTCTGAACATCGGCGGCGATTCCTATGATTTAAAGACATTTGAAAGAATCATCGTCGTGGGATTCGGGAAAGCCGCATCCCCAATGGCACTCGCCCTGGAAGATGTTCTCGGTTCCCGCATAGCAGAAGGGCGTGTGACGACAAAGTATGGCTATGGTCTTCCCCTGAAATATATCTCCTGTGCCGAAGCTGGTCATCCCATTCCCGATGAGGCCGGCCTTTCCGCGGCAGAAAATATCCTTCAACTACTTGATGCTGCGGGAGAAAAGGACCTCGTTATCTGTCTTATATCGGGTGGCGGATCTGCCCTGGTGCCCATTCCCGAGCAGGGCATATCCCTTTCGGATAAACAGGAGACAACGCAGATACTTCTTGAATGCGGGGCATCCATCCACGAAATCAATGCGGTACGGAAACATATATCGAAGATAAAGGGGGGCAAACTTGCAGCGGCCGCCTTTCCGGCCACAATCGTTGCACTTATGCTCTCAGATGTTATAGGGGACGATCTTGATGTTATAGCCTCGGGGCCCACAGTTCCCGACCAGACTACATTTCGCGATTGTATCGATATAATCGCAACATACGATATTTCTGCGTTGATGCCAAAACCGGTTATATCCTTTCTTAAACGTGGGGCTGAAGGGGAAGAAAAGGAGACGCCCAAACCTGGAGATACTGTTTTTAATTCTTCTCATGCCTATATAATAGGAAGTTCCCTTCTTTCACTTGAGGCTGCCAAAGAATGGGCCTGTGATCTCGGTTATAATACAATGATACTTTCCTCATCCATAGAGGGCGAAACCAGCGAGGTGGCCAAGGTCCATACCGCCATAGCCAAAGAGATAGGCAAAACGGGGAACCCCATCGAAAAGCCTGCCTGCATAATATCGGGTGGAGAGACGACGGTCACTATCAGGGGTAAAGGACTGGGCGGTCGAAATACGGAATTCTGTCTCGCTTCGGCAATCGAGATAGAGGACATGGAAGGCATTACCATGTTGAGTGGAGGTACGGACGGTACCGACGGACCGACAGACGCTGCCGGTGCAATTGTGGATGGGAAAACCGTAACGAAGGCCCGTTTGCTGGGACTCGATCCGCATCAGTACCTGAAGAACAACGATTCATACCATTTCTTAGAAGCAACCGATGATCTCCTCACAACAGGCCCGACCATGACAAATGTCATGGATTTGAGAATCATCCTCGTCGTCTGAAGTTATGCCTTTGCATACCGGGCCTTTTCGCTGTTTACGACTTCTTTTATCTCGTCGAGAATTCCCGGCATCTTCATGATAATGCGTTCCCAGGAAACGGTTTGAGGTATCTCGAAGAGTTGGCTCTGGTTTTCCTTTTCATAGGCGAGAAGATCGTTATCGAGCCCTTTGTCAAGATATTTGTGAAACCGTTTGTCGCTCAAAAGCACGCGAAGGAAACGGTCGGTGATCCGATAGGGAGAGGTGAAGAAATTTCCGGCTGTTAAAATGGCATCCTTGAAGACGCCGCGGATAATCTCCTCCTCGGCATTCCGGTCGTATGAAAGATCGCAGAATGCAGAATTTGCCGCATATTTTTTGATCAGTTCGTCAGCCACGCTGAGATATGTCGCGGTGAGGTCCTGTACAAAATAATCGGATATTTCGAGACCCTCTTCTACAACCAGGGTGCAAAGTATAGTTGTAACCACATCCATGGCCATTTTATAGAGTCCCTTGTCAATCTCTTCTTCAGAGACGATCTGGTGTTTATGATCGAAGGGCCTCGTGGAAAACTGAACCTGGGCCACGTTGTTTGCCTTTCGGTAGACCTCGATAAGGGTAAAAACCTCCACCCCCCAGTTTGTTGCGAAGTGCATCCGTTTTAAAAGACTCGTGTCGAAGACGACCTCTCC
>CAYSHT010000172.1:0-3067 GCA_964430915.1 uncultured Syntrophaceae bacterium | reverse complement strand
ACCACGGACAAGCTGGTTAACAGCCAGCTGCTCTACCGACTGAGCTACTGGGGAATATTTATATTTTAGAACCGAGAAGAGCTCCTATCAGAGATAGGATTATTTTTCAAACAATTTCGTAATTAATTTATCTGCAATCCACACAGACAGCCAATTCACTGAAGGGAACACCCGTCTGGCGGCTTATATATCTCAGCTGATCCTCTGGGGCAAAACGCTTCCCGCACACGCTGCAGGATACCATTTTGAAGACCTTGTCCCAGATTATCCTCTTCGCGCCCTCTTCCTCCATCTTCACGTAACCGGTAGGACAAACATAGGCGCAGGAACCACACCCGATGCAGCGATTCGGATCAAATTCGATCTTTGGCTCATCGATATCCCGACCGGGTCCCCTGTCCTGGAAGGTCAGTGCGTTTACGCCGACAATCTCCCTGCAAGTCCTTACGCAGAGCCCGCAGAGAATGCAGTCATGGCCCTCTGCCTTTTCATCTTTCGAGACGGCAACGCCTGCTTTTTCTGCCACATCGCGAACTGCCTTCGTGGTGGGATATTTATAATAGAGAAGTTCCGCCGCAAGCTTTCTGCCTTCGTACACATTCTTTGAATCGGTAACTATTTCCATACCCTCTTCGACAGGTGTATTGCACGAGGACGCAAGCTGCCATTTCCCGTTTGTTTTTACCTCGACACTACAGAGCCGACAGGCACCAAAAGGACTGAGATCACTGTGATGGCAAAGCGTGGGAATTTCTATCTTGAGTTTTTGTGCATTCTCGAGAATCGTTGAACCTTCCTCAGCTTTGACCTTCCGATCGTTTATCTTTATCGTCACCATTATCTATTATCCCCTTATTCTTGCTATTTCTCTTCCGCTTATTCCCACACCACAACTCTGTAACATCGTAAACAGCGCCCGGCCTCTTCCATAGCAAGGGCTGGCCTGAAACCGCCCTCGACCTCGTCAAAGCCTTCGAGGCGCTTTGTAATGGCCATACATTCAACCTCTTTCGCCGGCTCACTCACGACAAACCCCCTGCCCCGCTGCTTTTTCAGATCAACGTCTGCGAAGGATATTTCATCTGTGATATCTCGGCCGGCAATGAAGGCGTCAATGCTTCGTGCAACACGGTTTCCCATATCAAGCGCCTCTATGAGCGTCGCGGGACCGGTGACACAATCTCCACCGGCGAATACGCCAGCTACATTTGTCATAAAGGTTGTGGAATCGGTTTTTATGGTACCCCACGTTGTCACATCGATCTTTTCCTTCCCCTTCGAGAGAGGAAGAATCGGCTGCTGACCGATGGCGGCCACGACCACATCGGTTTTCAGAGTGTATTCCGAGCCTTTGACAGGAATCGGCCGCCGTCGACCGCTTTCATCCGGTTTTCCGAGCTTCATCTTGGTGCACTCGACACCGGTCACCTTCCCGTCTTTTTCCAGTATCTTGACAGGAACCGCAAGGTAGCTAATTGTGATGCCTTCCTCAAGGGCTCCCTCTATTTCTTCGTCACTCGCGGGCATTTCGACCCGTGACCTGCGGTACAGAATATTAACATCTTTAAACCCCAGACGGGCACAGCTTCGCGCGCAATCGAGAGCAACATTACCACCACCCACGATGACAACCTTTTTTCTCGGCTCGATGGTCTTTCCGAGATTCAGATCCCTCAGAAGATCGACCCCATCAACATACCCCTCATAGCCTTGATCCTCGCCCTCGATTCCCATCATGTTTCCCTTGTGGGCGCCGACAGCAACGAATACCGCCGCGTACCCCTCCTTCTTGAGCTCCTTGAAACTGAGGGAATCGACCTTCGCGTTCAGCTTTATTTCAACACCGGTGCGCCTGATAAGGTTAATCTCATGGTCAAGGATATCCGTGGGGAGACGATAGTCGGGAATGCCGACAGATGCCATCCCTCCGGCATGCGGTAATGACTCAAACAGTATCACGCCGTATCCCATCATTCTGAGATTATACGCCGCGGCAAGACCGGCAGGACCGGCGCCGATGATGGCAACCTTCTCTTCTTTTTCTGAAGCCGGAGCCTTCAGGGTACTTCCTCCCTCGGCGAGATCCGCATCGGAAGCGGCCCTTTTCAGAAGTCGGATCGCGATCGGTTCATCGATATCTTTTCGCACACAGGCATCCTCACAGGGATGGGTGCAGACACGGCCGATAACGCCGGGCAGAATACACTTTTCCCTGATAAGATCGAGCGACTCTACAGGCTTGTTATTCTTAATGAGTTCGATATAACCGGGGATATCGAGACCGGCGGGACATGCGTCGATGCAGGGCGCCGTTACGGCCGATGCATACTCTTTCTCGGCAATCTTTTTCTCACCCTTAATAAGGGCAAGAAAGTCGGCCTTGTAATATTTCACCGCATCGGAAACAGGAAAGAGGGCGGACTGGCCGAAACTACACTTGCTGTTCACCGAGACCTGCTTGATAATGGACTGCATCTCCTTGAGGTCTGCCGCATTCCCCTTACCATCTGAGATATTTTTAAGGATATCGAGTAGTCTGTCGATTCCGATCATACATACGGAGCACTCGCCGCATGAAACCTTGCGAGCCTCCCGCAAATAACCGAGTGTAAGGGAAAGGACATCCGCTTTTCCATCCGTAACGACCAGGCCGTTCCAGCCCATCATCGCAGAGACCTTCTCTCCTTTTGGAAATGACGGGATCTTGATATCCGCCGCTTTTGACGCCTTACCCTTTCTATTGTCAATAACCTTACCGTTCCAACTGCTAAATGCAATGTTATTCATTCTCAAACCACCTTATCCTTTTTATATATGGGAGGATAACTATCGCTAACTCTTTTTTATTTCAAGTCCGACCAGGCATGAAGATTATCAACCTTATCCTGAAGCTTATTGTACTCCTGATAAACCCTTTCCTGAATCATTTTGAGCACATCGGGCGTCAGGTGACGGAATCGGCCCTGGATCTTCAGATAATCTTCGACGGGCCTTAACTTTTCCGGCTTGATCGTCATTCGATACTTCCCCTCTTCTATTTCATACAGAGGGAAAACACCTGTTTCAA
>CAYSHT010000171.1:0-3095 GCA_964430915.1 uncultured Syntrophaceae bacterium | reverse complement strand
AACACACCCGGAGCGTTTCAGGCTTTTGCAGAAGTCAGGGTCTGTCAGCTGATGGGTTATGCGTGCAAATCCGTACCAGGGAATACCGGGGGGATTGTCGACAATGGCCGAAAGGAGCGCCGGACTCATCGCGTTATCGAGAAAATGTATGAGGGAAGGGGTTTTGCTGTCGATGAGCCCTTCAATGTCGGAGATGGTTTTATGCACTGGAAGGGGAGAATAGGAACTGCCCTCGGCCTTTTCCGGGCAGAATGTGCATCGGTTCCAGTAACAGCCGCTTGACGCGCTGTAAGGGAGGACAAAGCCCGGAGACAGGTAAGGCTTTTCATGAAATGGACTGTAATCCGGTGATGCATGCGCATCCAAGGAAGACAATTTGAGAATGTCAAGGAGGGGCTTTTCGCCCGGACCTGCCACCATATCATCGACAAGGCCATCGAATGGATTGTTCCAGCCGGGGTTGCTGAGCCATGATGTTACAAGTCCTCCGCCAAGAACCAGTTGTGCATCCGGACAGAGCTTTCTTATGAGACCGATCATTGAAAAGGCCGGTATGGCCTGACTTAGATAGTTCAGCGAGATGCCAACAATAGAAGGCTCGTCATCTTCGAAGATAGACGACAGTCGCTCCATAAAATAACCGTAAAAGGGACTCCTTTCCGGTTGCTCCGATGCCCGTATGAGATCGAAACTTCTGAGAGGCGAGAGGGTAAGATCCTGATAATTTGCGAGGCCGAGATGGACGCTATGGGAGAGTGCGACCCGGTTGAGAATGCGGTCTATATCGTTTACTGCCTGCCTGTAGCGGTCTATGTGTTTGTAGAGATCCGGGTGTGAAAGTGCGGAAATATTTGAATCCAGATGTCGCGATGCCCGCCTTGACCACGTGTCGTCGGCCTCGACGGGACATTTGAGAAGGCTCATCAGGCCTTCGATATTGGCATCCAATACGCGGCAACGAACCTTATGCTTTCCCAGCACCCCCAGGAGCTTAGCAATTCCTGCAGGTGGTTCACAGGGTCTTACGACAGGAGGATTAATTAAAAGCATAGTGAAAAAACCAGAGTTCGCACGTAAGCTGTCTCGCTTTGTATGATCTCATATGATTCGTCAGGCTTAAGCATAGTTATTAATGGAAAAAGAGAGAACATCCTGTTTACCTTTGTTCGTGAAGTTCGCGTCATGAGAAGTGATTATGTTTGCACGATCATTAAGTCAAGAAATAAGTATGGTGACCGCAATTCCCCAGCAGTTCCCTTGACATTATAGGAAGAAGGCACTAAGAAACTACGCTCTACGTCACACACGAAAGAGGTATACCACAGGAGATGGAACCAGAAGTACTGGCACTTATCTGCGGCCTTGCCGCGGCGGCGAGTTTCGGCACCGGCGACTTCTGCGGCGGATTCGCGACCAAACGCAGCAGCGTCTACAGTGTCATCGTTATATCGCAGATCTTCGGCCTCGCCCTGATTGTCGGGCTGGCTGTGGCGATGGGGGAGCCGATACCCCCCGGGAATAATCTGGTATTCGGTGGACTGGCCGGCCTTTTCGGGACACTCGGCCTCATGGCGCTGTACATCGGGCTCGCCCGGGGTCGCATGGGGGTTGTGGCGCCGGTCAGTGCCATTGTCGGGACCGTTCTACCCATCATAATCGGTATATTTTTGGAAGGGGCGCCGTCGGGAGGGCAACTCCTCGGGCTGGTACTGGGGGTTTGCGCGATCTGGTATCTTGCCGGTGGGGGAAGCACCGCATCGCTTCACCCGCGTGAGCTGGGCCTGCCGATTCTTGCCGGAGTGGGATTCGGGTTCTTCTTTGTCTTCATCGACCAAGTCAGCGAGACCGCTATCTTCTGGCCGCTGGTTTCGGCGAGGGTTGTAACGATTACGATGATTTTAGTATTTGTAATGGCGCGCCGGAAGAAGGCAGTGGCGTCGTGGAACTTTCAACTGCTCTTTATCGTTCTGCTGGCGGGGGTTTTCGACGCCGCGGGCAACATCCTCTTCGCCCTGGCATCCAGCCTGGGAAGACTCGACATATCGACGACACTTACATCACTCTACCCAGCCGGGACGATTTTTCTGGCCTGGTTTATCCTCAGGGAACGTCTCGCCCCGCGACAGTGGTTCGGCGTTGCGGTCGCACTCGTCGCGCTCGTTCTAATCGCGTCGTGAGACGGGGATGGTATGACACAACATTCCGCGGGAGTCATTATGAGCTGTGATAGGTAAACTGGCGTTTAACTTTCTACAATTCTTCCTAATAATGGTTGCCCCTAGTTTCCTTGGGAACTCTCGGTGTTCCTCTCAACCCACTGACTATACCAAATATCATTCTAATTTTATTTTTAAGTTTTTAACATCTGAGGTTACATCAAAAGATATTTTATCAAAACCCGGCCAACGGATCACCCTTTTATCTTTCCAGGACATTCCCCATGGTTCCGTTGGTCCAAACATACCTCTATTTAGCTTCCCATCACCATTCTGATCCTGAAAACACCGAATGCCATAAGTGCCATCATTGACATCGTGAAATATGAATTCAATTTTCTTATTTGCTATATCTTCTTCATTGGGCTCTAAAACTAATGTTTTTATACCGGTGAAGGGTATTTGGAAAATATTTTCGGTTACAAGATAAATACAAATCTTGCCCTTTTCAGAGAATATAATTTCTCCTTCAATTTTATGTTTATCATCTTTCGCATGGAGCATATTAGGAAGTATCAAAGGAAAAATCAAAAGAATGATATATTTAATAATCTGGATATTCATAATTAAAATTTAAAACATTTATACTGGATAATAGGGATAGCTGTCCCTATTATCTTCAATCCCTCTGTAATTATGGTCGTCTCGGTCATTTCCTTAAAACCAACAAGACCCAAGAAAAAAAGATGTAAATTGAAAAAAGGTGAAATCACTAACCCCGAATTATACTAACTCAATCACTAAATACAATACTTTTCGTACCTTCCCACAGAGTAGACACACCAATCTCCCTGAGCTTTTCAAGATCAGAAACAATAGTTGCAAAATGATTTCCTGCAAGGGAGCCTGCCTTAGATGCAAAGTGAACACAGCCATAGG
>CAYSHT010000170.1:0-3140 GCA_964430915.1 uncultured Syntrophaceae bacterium | reverse complement strand
CAAGAAAATCAGGTCACTTCCTAAACTATATCGAGGATTTTTGCAAGTGTTTTTTTGGGTGTAGCAGGGGGTTATATGTAACGTTGCACCTCCGTGGGCAACATGCTAAGAAAATCAGAAAGTCAGGCCTTCACCGCTCAAAAGCCATAATTAAATATGTATTTTTATATTGCTTTCATGTATCACCTTTGCTATCATATAAAGTATGAAAAAGGCAAAATTTGAATGGGATGCCAAAAAAGATAACGAAAATCAGGTCAAACATGGGATTTCATTTGAACTTGCCCAGTATGCCTTTGCCGATCCTAACCGCATTATTGCTGAGGATTTAACTCACAACCAAGAGGAACAACGATATTACTGTTTCGGTAAAGTCGGTGATGGAATTGTAACTGTCCGTTTCACATATCGTGTCAGTGTCATACGAATTATCGGAGCGGGTTATTGGCGTAAAGGAAGGAAAATATATGAAAACCAAAATTAAATACACCGATGAACCATTGGGGAAACTGCGTATAATAGATGATTTTCTGCCTCCTCCTGAAAATTTATTATTTAAAAAGGAGAATGTAAAAATTACTATTACCCTCAGCAAAGATAGTATTGATTTTTTTAAAGATGAAGCAAAAAAGCATCGTACACAGTATCAGAAAATGATCCGTAGCCTTTTAGATTTATACACTGCTCATCACCAGTAATCGCCCCGAACAGAACAACTTACCTGACCGGAAGAGCTGCGGCATTTTTCGTATTTACTTTATTCTCGTAAAGCTTTGCATCTGTCAGCTTCATCATAGCTTTTCGAGCAGGGGGCTTCTGCGTTCGCTGGGGAATAATCGGGATATTCTGAACTCCTGACATGGCACTGCGGCTGTCTTGTGCCTTTGATGCGACTCCGAAACTCTGGTTGAACTTGCAGCGAAACCACGACCTCTGGCACGCAATGCACGATTCGAGAGAGTGGAAGAAAATTCGTGCAGTGCCTCATCTTACTGAGGTTCATGGGTAGCGGCTTTAAAAATCAGAGGATCAGTAGCGCTGCCCCTCCGTTGGCAACATGCTAAAGCAGGACACATGCGAGTGGGGCACAGAGACCCCACACTACTGCGATGCTAATTCTTCATCGATACAGGCTGTCCCGTTGCTTCAAGGATATAATCTGAAAACACCATAAATTACAACAGCATATAATTGTTTGTAGTGGCTTCAATAAAATTAAGCGGCATTATAGTCTCATTGAAGCCACAATATAGCGCGTAGTGTTGAACCATGTTACGTATTTTGTTTAATTTCAAGAGCTGAACCCATTTCTTCACTCTTCTTTATTGACACTCTCGTAAAAAGCCGAGATCCGTCTCTGTTTGTCATTCCCGTGGAAACGGGAATCCAGTGTTTTCAGCTACTTAACCCTCTATAGATTCCCGCTTACGCGGGAATGACAGACTTTTTACGATAACGTCTTTATTGAATTATTCTATTTTCCTTTTGACTTTAGAAGGTTGTATGTGGCAAATTGGCTGCGTGTTTGTTTTTGGAGGGGAATTACAATGTCCTTGACTGTAAAACGATTACCGAATAAATTTTATCCTGATCCCACGCGGGTCATTGCCAGGTTCTATCTGCCCGGTTCCGGCGACGGAAAGAGGGCAAAAATTATCACCAACCGGATATTGGCCTTCTCCGACCAGGAGGTTGATATAGCCCTCAACGAAGTCCTGATGGATTTTTCAAACCGGCACCGCAACCTCACTAAAATATTTGAGAAAAATTTTGATACCGTAAAAGACATCCTGGCATCGGATCCCGGCATATTTTCAAAGCACCTGTCACTCAAAAGGAAGCTGCTGATCGGGTCTTACTTTACCTTGGAATACGCCATCGAGGCGGCCGCCTTCTTTAATCCCTCAATCATAGAAGACCCCAACCAGGGAAAATGCGAAGAGGGGCAAAAACGCGTTATCGTCAGTTTTCGTGCGGTCGGGGAGGGGCATATCTCATCCATTGTCTTCAGGAGCGGCATCCTTACCAGGGACAACGAGCTGATCTTCAAACCCGCCGGACGATTTGTTGATCTGCCCGAGGCCTTGAAGCTTTACGTGTATAGCAAAGGGAAGTTTCTGAAAAAACTGCGCGAGATGCATGTCGAGAAAGATATCGTCGGCGCCGTTATGGACCGGCTCGACGACAGCTTTCTCTACTGCGACCTGCAGGAGAGCATCGCCCGGGTCACCAGAGACATTCCCCTCACCTACACCAAAAAAAAGGTAATCGATTCAATAAACTGGCTGGCCAGTTCGCATTATGAGATCACCTTTTCTCTGGATACCGACATATCGGAACGCGTCATCTTTCCGGTCTCCGCCCATGAAAGCAACGGCATCGAAGACGCGCGATTTGTAAGATTTATCGACGATGACGGCAGCGTCACCTACTTCGCGACATACACGGCCTATGACGGATATACCATCCTGCCTAAATTAATAGAAACAAAAGACTTCTATCATTTCAAGATAAGTCCGATCCATGGCGAATATACCCAGAACAAGGGCATGGCCCTCTTTCCGAGAAAGATCAGGGGGCGGTATGCCATGATCTCCCGTTCCGACGGGGTCAATAATTACCTGATGTTCTCCGATGACATCCATATCTGGCACAATGCCCGGAAGATACAGGAGCCCCAGTATCCCTGGGAGTTTGTTCAACTGGGTAATAGCGGCTCGCCCCTTGAAACTGAGAAGGGGTGGCTTCTGATCACTCATGGGGTGGGTCCGATGAGGAGATACAGTCTGGGGGCCGTCCTGCTCGACCTGGAGGATCCCTCCCGGATCATCGGTCAACTGAAGGAACCGCTGCTGGTTGCCAACGAAGAAGAGAGGGAAGGCTACGTCCCGAATGTCGTCTATTCCTGCGGTTCCCTCATTCGTAACGGCGACCTGATCATACCGTACGGAATGTCCGATTACGCCACGGGCTTCGCCACGGTACGGATGGATGAGCTTCTGGATAAATTGCTGAATGATTGAGGGAGCGCACTGATTGTATTTGGATGTAGCCACACGCAGAGGTAGGAGCATAGATGGCAGAGCAAAACGTCTATGATGACCTGGAACCCAAAATTCATAAGAGAATCGCTGAGGCAG
>CAYSHT010000169.1:0-3227 GCA_964430915.1 uncultured Syntrophaceae bacterium | reverse complement strand
TTTTGCCGCAAGCTCAGCCATTTCCCCGGCGCCTATGACAAGAGCATTTTTCCCCCGAAGATTTCCGAATATCTTTTTCGCGAGTTCCACGGCCGTGGAGCTCACCGAAACGGCATTGTTTGAAATGGTCGTTTCCGTCCTCACCCTCTTTGCCACCCTGAAGGCATTGTGGAGCAATTTATTCAACATGACGCCGGCAGCTTCCTGCTCTACCGACCGGCGATAGGCATCCTTGACCTGACCCAGAATCTGGGGTTCACCCATAACCATTGAATCGAGGCTGGAGGCAACCCTGAAAAGATGCCTGACGGCACTGTCATTCCGGTAAATATAGAGACATCGTTCCATCTCTTCCGGAGAGAGGTTTCCATGGGAAAAGACAAGGTCTTTCAAATAGGTCTCTGCCGCCGCGGCATCGAAGACATGGGCCAGCACTTCAACCCTGTTGCAGGTAGAAAGGTAGAGAGCCTCGTTGATATGAGAGATCTCTTTTATCTTTTCAAATGTCGCCGTATCGTCGTCGCAGGAAATAGAGAGTTTTTCCCGTATTTCCAGGGGCGCCGTTTTATGATTCATTCCAACAAGAATTATGTCCATCTCAAATAAAATTGTGAACCGTTATAAAAAATATATTTACCCCCACAAAGGTAAAGAGGAGGATAACAAAGGCAGCAATAGAGAGAAATGCAATCTTCCTCCCCTTCCAGCCTATGGCGAATCTCTGATGCAACAGAAGGGCATAGATGATCCACGATATCAGCGTTGATACCTGTTTGGGATCCCATTGCCAGTGACTCCCCCACACGTTTCGTGCCCAGATGGAACCCGCAATAATCCCCAAGGTGAGGAGAAAAAACCCCGTGACAATACAGATGTTGTTAATCCTGTCGAGTTCCCTCAGGGAAGGGAGAAGGCGACTGAAACCGTAGGCCTTTTTGTTTCTGATAAGGTCATCCTGAACAAGATACATGATGCCAGAAAGACAGGCGAGAGCAAAGAGGGCACTCCCTGTGAGGGTCAGCATCACATGGATGGAAACCCAGGACCCCATTAATATGGCGGGAATTGCAGCGTCCTCAACCAACCGGGCCGACGCCGTTATCGCCATTACAAGGACTACGGGAGAAACAAAGGCACCGAGAACTCTCGTCTTTGTCTTTACCTGAAAAATGAGATAGATTCCCGACACCGCCCAGGCGATAAATGAAAGGGATTCATAGAGGTTTGTAACGGGGCTGTATCCCGTCTCAACCCATCTGAAAATAATAGAGGCGGTATGAACCGCAAAGGCAGAAAAAAGAACCCATGTGGACACCTTTGCGACCTGCACCCTCCGCACAACAAGAGAGGCGATATACCCGAGCATGCTCAGGAAATATAATACGAGCGCTATCTTAAAGAAGAGACTGCCCATCCGTCTACCATCCCTTTACCTGCATTCGACATCATCCGCTCATTTATCAGCCACAATGGCATCAACATCCACCTCTTCGCGGGTGAGATCGTAGAGTGTCTCCTTTACCCGCCCCCATTCTTCTTTCCTTATATAAGTTATGATCCCCGAATCAAAAACGGACTCAAACACGTCCTTGTTATCCTCCGGGGATTCCCCCCGGGTTATCATCTTCTCTCTCAGGATACCCATAATGTCGAGGAGGATACCGTACTCGGAACCATAGGTCTTTTCGAGCTCTTCCCTCAGCTTTCTTGCCACGATGGGACTTTTCCCCCCCGTCGATATGGCTATTGCAAGATCTCCCGTCCTCACTATTGAGGGAACGATAAAATCGCACCGTTTCGGATCATCGACTATATTGACAAGGATTCCCATATCTTGCGAATCCCTATAGATTTTCTCATTCACCTCATCCCTGTCCGTCGCACCGACTACGATAAAGGCTCCCTGTATGTGTCCTCTATCGTAGTCATCAGGAATGTGATTTATGATGTTCCCCTCTATCATCGCCGCAAGGCCGGGAGTAACGACGCTGCTTATCACGATGACCTCGGCACCACACTCGAGCAGTTTCATTACCTTTCGCTCCGCAACGGCTCCGCCACCGACAACGACGCATCGTTTCTCTGAAACGTCCAGATAGACGGGATAGTATTTCACATAACATCCTTTCTCAAAAAAGATATGGTAAAAAAGGTGGTTACCACGAAGGTTCGGAAAATTCAAGCTACTTGAATTCTCATCAAAAAGGGGTTATAGATTTAAGGTGACAGACGCTTCACCAAGGGGAGATACAACATGCCTGAGACAAAGGAAAAATGGATTGAAATTGTCATTTCGACACCGGAGGAATTAAGCGATTCATTATCAAACTTCATGGTTGAACTCGACACTAAGGGCGTATTCCAGGAGGAACCGGAGCAAAGCTCCTTTAATGACACCCCCGCTTTCAAAGCCAAAGAAGAGCTAAAGGCATATCTACCCTTCGATCCCGAAGCGGAAATAAAGATCTCCTCATTACAAGTATATATGGATAGTCTCCATGAGATGTTCCCCGATCTGGAGAAACCTGCATTTGTTACGCATACAATCGTCGACCCGGACTGGGGGGAACAGTGGAAAAAGTATTTTAAACCACTCAGGGTCAGCAAAAGCATCATCATCAAACCCACATGGGAGAGGTATAAAACGGGAGGCAGAGATATTGTCATCGATATCGATCCGGGCATGGCCTTCGGTACCGGCCAGCATCCTTCAACGCAGCTTTGTATCGTTGCAATCGAAGAGTTACTTTTGAAAGACAGGTCCTTCGATAAATGGAATGTTCTCGACGTCGGCACGGGCACGGGTATATTGGCGATATGCAGTGCGAAGCTCGGCTCCGACAGGGTTGTAGCAGTAGATATTGATGAAAAGGCGATAGAAATTGCCTCGAAAAACGTCGTCATAAACGGCGTGGAAGAGAAGATAGAACTGATAAATGACAGCGTATCGACCTACAAAGGAGAATTCAATCTCATAGTGGCCAACCTGACGGCGAAGACGCTGATACAGCTTAGGCCCCAAATCATGAGCATGACCGTTCCCGGAGGATATGTGATTGCATCGGGAATTATAGACCAGGACACGGAATCTATTGAGAAGCGCTTTGTAGCCGAAGATGTGGCGATACATGACATAAAAAGCGAACAGGAATGGTTTTGCTATACCTTCAAGAAACGGGACAGAAAGTGACAATTCCACGGATCTTCTCCCCCGAAACCCTGCACGA
>CAYSHT010000168.1:0-3253 GCA_964430915.1 uncultured Syntrophaceae bacterium | reverse complement strand
TTATGTACAATCTCCGAAGAGATGTTTCCTGTGTGACGTCAAGAAACTGGAAATTTGAAATTAGAAACTTGATAACAACCTGAAGGGGCTTTTTCTTTCCCAAGTTTCGATTTTCCAGTTTCAAGTATCGCACCCTAACTCTTCTCTCAACTCCCTTTCAGGGAGGATGATGACACCCCCAAAATGTTTTTCTGTAAGGAACGGGGACAAAACAACTTTCATAGGTAGTGCCCATCCACAAATGGCCAATTTGCCCGATTTCTGCGTCAGGCGAAAATTGTAATCCTCGAAATACTCAAAGGTATTCCTGCGGTTACAATTTTCGCCTTCCTTGAACTCAACCAAATTTTCTCATTCGTGGACGGACACTAGGTAGGTGCATAGATTTGGGTCAAATTTGCTCGATCTCAAATTACAAAAGTTGATGGAATAGTGAACTATTTTGATATTTTTGGGATTTGATATCGTGCAAAGGTGGCCTGAAGCTGTGATACATAGTTGGGGAAGTTATTTTGGCCACGTTCCTAAGCCTGTAGCGGCAGGTGAGGTGAGTTTGCGTATCCTTATCGCCTCAAATATTGTCTTTTTTAATTCAACATCAATTTCAAGGGCATGGACTTCCTCAATCGGGACCTGTCTGATCGCGCTGATGTCTGTAGCATGCCTCGGACAACCTGAAACCATCCATGCCCAGTAGTCCACAAGCACATAGTGGTATTTGACCCTGGTTTGGGGATCACGGTATATCCTGTCAAATACACCTAAAAGCCCCCCGATCTGAATGGTGATGGAAACTTCTTCCCAGATTTCTCGCTTTAAGGCCTCGACGAGGGTTTCTCCCAATTCCACAGCCCCTCCCGGCAGACTCCATTCTCCTTTTGCAGGCTCTTGATTTCGCCTGACAAGCAAAATCGCTTGTTCTACAAAGATTACTGCTGCAACTCCCACTATAGGGGATTCAGGATATTTTCTTCTCATGGTCAGGGCAAAATTAGCAATTCTAATTTTAGCCTTTATGCCTTATTATACAATAAAGGGCAGAGGTATCTCTTTTAAAACGCCGTAACATTCTGCATCAATTTATTCAATTTCAGCCTGGCCTTGATATTCTTCACAAATACAGCCCCAAAGGAAAACCTTCCATTCAACATATACCTTCTCTGTCCGCCCGCCTCGCCTGAGCGGCTCGCGCGATGGCGGGCAGGCCTACCTCAGTCCTGCATAGAAGACAGGGGGCGTTTTAGAAGCTGTGAAAGAATTTATGCAGCATTTTAAAAGAGATACCTCTGTCCTCTATTTAGATGAAAGTCATAATTAGAATTGCTGGTCCAAAAGATAAAAGTTTGACAAATTTGAGCCATATAGATTATAAGTTATAATCTTTTAAAAATGCAAAAAATAATTATATCGTAACAGGTTATACCAACAAAAAAATCCCGTGGCGAAGCAATAGCCAGCGGATATTACTGTCAACATAAGAGAGGAAAAACAACTATGGCATCAACAGCAACAACCATAGAAGGAAACGAGGCAGCAGCCCATGTAGCCTATGCCATGAGTGACGTGGCCGCAATTTATCCTATTACCCCTTCAAGCAGTATGGGGGAGTACTGTGATGAATGGGCCGCTTATGGTAGAAAAAACATCTTTGGCCAGACCTTGATGATCGAAGAAATGCAGTCGGAGGCAGGGGCTGCCGGTGCTGTTCATGGTACTCTTGCAGCCGGCGCCCTATCAACCACATTTACTTCCTCCCAGGGGCTTCTGCTGATGATCCCCAACATGTACAAAATGTCAGGAGAATTATTACCTGCTGTTTTTCATGTCTCTGCCAGATCTATTGCTACCCACGCCCTTTCTATTTTTGGAGACCATTCGGACATAAACGCGGTTCGGCAGACAGGGTTTTCCCAGTTGGCATCCTCATCCGTCCAGGAAGTAGGTGACCTGGCACTGGTAGCTCATCTTGCCAGTATCCGGACCAGCCTGCCCTTTTTGCATTTTTTTGACGGGTTCAGGACCTCAATGGAAATCCAGAAGATTAAGCTGATTGATTACAAAGACATGGCAGCCCTTGTAGACTGGGATGCTATCGAGAATTTCAGGAACAGGGCCATGAATCCGGAGTATCCGCAGCTCAGGGGTACTGCCCAGAATCCGGACATATTTTTCCAAAACCGCGAGGCGGCCAGTCCCTTTTTTGACCGGATACCTTATATCGTCCAGGAAGAGATGGACAAGGTCGGGGATTTGGTGGGCAGACCATACCATCTCTTTGATTACGTAGGCGACCCTGAAGCGGACCGGGTTATCGTCTCCATGGCCTCGAGTTGCGAAGTGATCGAAGAGACAGTCAATTACTTGAACAAGTTGGGAGAACGTGTTGGTGTTGTGAAGGTGCGCATGCCCCTGCCATTTTCAAGAGAACACTTTTTCAGGGCCCTGCCGGCCACGGCCCAACGTATCGCTGTGCTCGACAGGCTCAAGTCCCCCACATGCCTTGGAGAACCTCTTTACCTCGATGTGAACACCGTATTCAAAGAGATCGGCCATGAGCCCATAATTGTCGGGGGCAGGTACGGGCTCGGAAGCAAAGATTTCACCCCAAAGATGGTAAAGGCCACATTTGACAACCTTAAGTCCAAAGTGCCTAAAAACCACTTTACTGTGGGGATTGTGGATGACGTATCCCATTCATCCCTTGCCCTCGGATCGACAATGCATACCTCCCCGGAGGGCACCGTCAGGTGCAAATTCTGGGGACTCGGAGCTGACGGGACGGTTGGGGCCAATAAGAATGCCATTAAGATAATCGGTGAGAACACCGATATGTATGCCCAGGCCTATTTTGCTTATGATGCCAAGAAATCCGGGGGCATTACCATGTCCCACCTCAGGTTTTCTCCACACAAAATCCAGTCTCCTTATCTGCTCACACAGTCTGACTTTATAGCATGCCATAACCCCGCATTTGTGAATGAATATAACATACTGGAAGGAGTTAAGGAGGGCGGGGCGTTTCTGCTGAATTCACCATGGGGCTCAGAAGAGATGGAGACCATGCTGCCTGACAGGATGAAGAGAACAATCGCCCAAAAGAAGCTGGATTTTTATACTATTGACGCTGTCAAGATTGCATCAGAACTGGGTTTAGGCGGTCGCATCAACATGATTATGCAGGCTGCTTTTTTTCAAATCGCCAAGGTTATCCCGCCTGAAGAAGCCTTTGGTTACGTAAAGGAGGCAATCAAAA
>CAYSHT010000167.1:0-3307 GCA_964430915.1 uncultured Syntrophaceae bacterium | reverse complement strand
AACCCGTCATTCATCACAACTATCCTGTCTGCAAGGGTCATGGCCTCCACCTGGTCATGGGTCACATAGATTATGGTGGACTGAACCTCCTGGTGCAGCAGTTTAATCTCAGTGCGCATCTGTGTCCTGAGCTTGGCATCCAGATTCGAAAGTGGTTCGTCAAAGAGAAAGATCGAGGGTTTGCGTACCATGGCCCTACCCATGGCTACCCTCTGACGCTGTCCGCCTGAGAGTTCATGGGGTTTTCTCTGGAGATACTCATCAAGTTCCAGGATTTCCGCGACCTCCTGGACCCTTGTTTCGATCTCTTCCTTCGGTTTCTTGCTCAGCTTGAGTCCGAAGGACATGTTATTATAGACATTCATATGGGGATAGAGGGCATAGTTCTGAAACACCATGGCGATGCCCCTGTCCTTCGGCGCCACATCGTTGATGAGCGCTCCGTCGATAAAGATATCACCTTTCGTGATCTTTTCGAGGCCCGCTATCATACGAAGTATCGTTGATTTGCCGCAGCCCGAGGGACCGACCAGAACGATAAACTCCTCGTCATGAAATTCCAGATTGACACCGTGGACCACTTCAACCTTACCGAATCTCTTCACGACATTTTTAAGGACTACCTCAGCCACTATTACATCCCAACTCTCTCAACCGGAGGTCTGTTTTTTTCTTTACCCCACACCATGGAGTTCATATAAAACCCGCATGCTTTTTATTACAAAGTTATCGTCCCGTCAAGTGATAGCTTGTTATAATCCCATAGTGGCGGATATCAAAATATTTTTTCCGGTAATAAAATTTAAATACCACACTTATTCTTCTGAATTTATTGAACAATAGCACCAACTACATGATAGTTCTCTTGCAATTTCTCTCTTGACCATATAGAATTTCTTAACTATATATTCATGAGTAAGTTTAACTAAATCGTCTTCACTTACAAAGAGGGAAGTAGGTTCTTTTTTCCATCGTTTTTTAACCGTTATAGGATAACTAAATTTCAAGACTGGAGGTTATAACTATGAAGAAAATATCGTTGCTTTTAGCTTTTTTGTTTATGTTTTTTTTGATTTCTTCATGCGCTGAAAAACCGGAAGATAAAACCAAGGAAATTAAAGAGTTAAAACAGACTATTACAGAGTTAAAGCAGAGAATTGTTGAATTGGAAAATGAAAATGCTCAGCTTAAAAAGATGGCAGTAGAACCGGTTACTATAAACTGGTGGCACGCCATGAAAGGTGCCCGGGGAAAAGTCGTTGACACCATGATCAAGGCATTCAATGATTCCCAATCCGAGTACGTGGTGGTCGGTACCTACAAGGGCAATTATGACGAAACGGTCAATGCCGGCGTAGCCGCCTACCGGGCAAAGAAGCAGCCACACATCCTCCAGTCCTTCGAGGTAGGTACCCAGACGATGATGCTCTCCGGTGCCATCTACCCCGTCTACAAGCTCATGAAAGATGAAGGATACAACATCGACTGGAAGGGGTATCTCCAGCCGGTTCTTTCCTACTACATGAACGCCAATGGCGATCTGATGTCCATGCCCTTCAATTCATCGACGCCTGTCATGTATTACAATGTCGACCTCTTCAAAAAGGCCGGCATCCCCATGCTTGACAAAACGAATCCCATCACATGGGACGAACTGGGTGAGATTACATCGAAGATAGTCAAGTCAGGTGTAAAAGGCGGAATGGTTACGGGCTGGCAGTCCTGGACACAGGTGGAAAACTACAGCGCAATACACAATATCGCTTTTGCCTCAAAGGCTAACGGCTACGAGGGCCTTGATTGTAAACTCCTTATCAACAATCCGAAGGTTATCAATCACGTAGCCATGCTGAAAGAATGGATGAAAGACGGGCGTTTCTTCTACGGCGGCCAGAAGTTCCAGGGACCGAAGGCCGAGTTTATCGCTCAGAACGCGGGCGTCTATATCGACTCTATCAGTGGTATCGCAAAGCTTCAGAAGGCCGTCAAAGATTTCAAGTGGGACGTTGCGCCCATGCCGGTAGAAGCGTGGATGAAGAACCCCCAGAACAGCATCATCGGCGGAGCATCACTCTGGGTATTCAACGGTCATGATAAGAAAGACTACAAAGGCGTTGCGGCATTCATGAAACACTTGGGCAAACCTGAAATGCAGATATACTGGCATAAAAACACGGGGTACTTCCCGATTACGCTTGCCGCCTACGATCAGTTGAAAAAGGAAGGCTATTACAAAGAAAATCCCTATCAGGAAGTGGGTATCAAACAGCTGACACGTCGGAATCCGACAAAGGTTTCACGCGGTCTCCGTCTCGGTTATTTCATCCAGATCAGGAATATTATCAATGAAGAGCTGGAGCTTGTCTGGAATGATACCAAGACACCGCAGGAGGCCATGGATAACGCCGCGAAAAGAGGCAACAAGCAGCTTCGGGAATTTGAGAAAATATATAAATAGGCAACAGTTTTAGAAATCCGACAGGGACAACGCTTCCCCCGCTTATGGGGGGAAGCGTTGTTTTGCGAACAGCGAAACAATGATAAAGAGATCCGTCTTTTCCTCAAGGTTACTTCCATACCTGTTAATACTTCCACAGATCGTGGTGACGCTCGCCTTTTTCTACTGGCCTGCCATCCAGGGCCTGATGCAGTCGGTAATGCGAAGCGATCCATTCGGTCAACACAGCACCTTCATCTGGTTCGATAATTTCATCGCACTTTTCACCGATCCCCTCTATCTTAAATCTATCGGTATCACCCTTCTATTCAGCGCCTCCGTGGCCGCGGTCTCGATTTCTCTGGGACTCTTTATTGCCACAATGGCCAACCGGGCACTGAAGGCCAAGGCCGTGGTCAGAACCATGCTTATCTGGCCCTATGCCGTGGCACCGGCAATCTCGGGTATACTGTGGCTCTTTCTGCTACACCCTTCATACGGGGTTGTCGCTCTCGGGATCAAACGCTGGTTCGGTATTGACTGGAATCCGGTTTTACGGGGATCCGATGCAATATTTATGATAATCATGGCAAGCGCCTGGAAGGAGATCAGTTATAATTTTGTCTTTTTTATTGCCGGGCTGCAGGCCATCCCCAAATCCCTCATCGAAGCGGCGGCAATAGACGGGGCGAGTCCCTTCAGGCGGTTCTGGGCTATAACTTTTCCGCTCCTGTCACCGACGCTGTTTTTCGTTACGGTCATGAACATCATCTATGCGTTCTTCGAGACCTTCGGTGTTGTTCATATGATGACGCAGGGTGGCCCCGGCGGGGCAACGAACATTCTTGTCTATAAGGTCTATCAGGACGG
>CAYSHT010000166.1:0-3381 GCA_964430915.1 uncultured Syntrophaceae bacterium | reverse complement strand
CCCGGTCAAGGCGCGCAAATCCTGAGGAATGAGGCGTACTTGCGGTACGTTGCAGTGACGAAGGATGTAGCGCAACGCAAAAGTTGGACTTTTTACAAAGCCATTAAGTAGAAGACGGAGGAAGAAAAACCAAGATGCCGATCTATGAATACCGATGCGAAAACTGTGCGAACGAATTTGAAATGATCCGGTCTATGAGTGACGATGACAAGGATATAAATTGTCCCAACTGTGGGAAAAAGAAGGTAAAAAAAGTCATGTCCGCCGTAAGTTCTCAATCCGGGGGATGCTCTTCAGGTTCCTGTTCGCCATCTTCACATTTTACCTGAGGATAAGGGGCGCCGGCAGTGTGCCGGTATAAGAATCAGAATCATATTATCGGAAATGGGCACGCAGAGTGCCCATTTTACAATAGGCGTGACTATGGATCGATTTCTCGTCTTCTGGCAGCACATTCCTGAGCATATAAACCCCAATCTCATCGAGATAGGCTCCCTCCAGATTCGCTACTACAGCCTCATGTACATCGTCGCCTTTTTCATCACCTACCTTTTGGTTGTATACAGGATACAATCGGAAAAACTGGACTATTCGAAAGAGGCCGTTCAGGACTATTTTATATGGGCGATCATCGGGCTTCTTCTCGGTGGACGACTGGGATATGTCCTCTTTTATAACTTCGGCTACTATCTGTCGCATCCCCTGGCCATCGTATTCCCCTTCGATATATCTGAAGGGTTCAGGTACGTCGGCATAAGCGGCATGTCTTACCACGGCGGCCTCGCCGGCGTGGCTCTGGCCACGATCATATTCTGCAGGAAACGGGGCATACGGTTTTTCCACTTTGCCGACCTTCTCTGCTCCGCTATTCCCCTCGGATATACATTCGGAAGAATCGGCAATTTCATAAACGGCGAGCTTTACGGCCGCGCCACCGATTACGCCTGGGGCATGTATTTTCCTCTCGATCCTTTCTTTCAGCTCAGACATCCATCGCAGATCTACGAGGCCCTCTTCGAGGGAATCGTCCTTTTCATCATCCTCTGGAGCATACGGAAAAAGAAACACTTTGAAGGCCTTATCTTCTCTTTCTATCTCATAGGCTACGGAATAGCGCGCTTTTTCATTGAATTCGCAAGGGAACCCGATTTTCAGGTGGGTTTCGTGGCAGGCATCGTGACCATGGGGCAGGTGCTCTGCCTTCTCATGATTGCTTTAGGTATAATCCTGATACTGATCGGGAGAAAAACAGGAGGGTGACCGAATGGACAGGAATGAAAGGGCTGAAGAATTACACTACGGGGGCTTCTGGATTCGATTTGTTGCCACAATCATCGATACGATACTCCTTATCGTTATCTCCTTCCCCCTCCTTCTGGCGCTTTACGGTAAGGACTATTTCGCACCCGGCACAATTATCAGAGGTCCGGCCGATTTTCTGATTTCCTGGGGTTTGCCCGCAGTTGCCATAATTTTGTTTTGGTCGTACCGGTCGGCGACACCGGGGAAGATAATTCTATCCCTCGAGATTGTCGATGCGAAAACGGGTGGAAAACCCTCAACGGGACAGTTCATTGGACGGTACTTTGCCTATTTCATTTCCACCATTCCCCTCTGTATCGGTTTTTTATGGGTTGCCTTTGACAGGAGGAAGCAGTCGTGGCATGACAAACTGGCAGGTACGGTTGTAATACAGAAAAATAAGAGGTGATACATGAAAAGGAATCTCGTTATTGTAGGCGGAGGAGCGGGTGGGCCATCGGCCGCCGCGGAGGCAAAGAGAAGGGACCCATCGCTTGATGTTACCATGCTGGAGGCAGGTGAATTTATCTCCTACGCAGCCTGACCGATGCCCTATTACATCGGTGATGTAATCGGAGACTGGAAGAGGCTTATCGCGAGGACACCGGAAAAATTTGAAGAGACGGGCGTGAAGGTGCGTCTAAATACGCGCGTCCGGGAAATTGATACCGGAAAGGGTGAAGTTCGATTAGAAAACGGCGAAACGCTCCCCTATGACGAACTCGTGGTAGCAACAGGTGCAGCGCCCATCGTTCCCGATATTCCGGGCACTGAGAGGGATGGGGTTTTCGTCCTCAAAACCCTTCGTGACGGCATCAATATCAAGAACTATATCAATGAAAAGGCCTGTCGTAAGGCCATAATCATAGGAGCGGGGTTTATCTCCATGGAGATGAGCGAGGGGCTCCGAAATCTCGGTATCGAAACGGAGGTCATATACCGGGGTGAGCTTCCCGTCTCCCGCTGGGACCCGGAATTTTCAAAGCTCGTTCTCGATGAGCTTGTCAAAAACAACGTGTCATTCATCAGCAATACACTGCCCGTTGCGATTGAAAGCGGGAACGATTATCCCCTTCGTCTCATTACCGATAAAGGGAAACATGAAGGCGATCTGATCCTTATTGCCCTCGGCGTGAGGCCGAATACGGATCTTGCCCGTGATGCCGGCATCGAGATCGGTAAAACCGGCGCCCTAAAGGTCGATCTTTCTCAGAGGACATCGGGGGAGAGGATTTACTCCGTCGGTGACTGCGCAGAGGTATATCATAGAATGAGCAATGAATGGGTGTATATGCCGCTGGGAGACATTGCCAATAAGCAGGGGCGTGTTGCCGGGAGTAACATTGGGGGTAATCCCATGGAATTTAAGGGGGTTGTGGGAGCTCAGTCGTTCAAGGTATTCGGCCTCGAGCTTGCCGCAACGGGCCTTGATGAAAAGGCTGCCCAAAAAATCGGCTTTGACTCGGCAAGTCTGATTATCTGGGGCACTCCCGTCGCACGGTCGATGAACCTGAAAAAGGATCGGCTCGGACTCAAGCTCATCGCCGACCGCGCTTCGGGAAAACTTCTCGGCGCCCAGGCGATAGGAGACGGCGGTGCCGTGGGGAGGATCAACACACTTTCGGCCTGTCTCTGGGCGGGGATGGCTCTGGACGAGATAGGGTATCTTGACCTTGCCTATTCGCCACCCTTCGGCGGTGCCTGGGACACGATTCAGATCGCCGCCCAGGCATTGAAAAGAAAGATGTAGAAAACGGGGTTGATCTATGAAGATATGCCATAACTGCAAAAAGACTCTGGATGTAAGGCGTAAAGTGGGAAGAAGAGACCTCTGTCCCTTTTGCGAAAGCGATCTCCACGTCTGTTTGAACTGCCGCTTTTATGACCCCGGATCCTACAATGACTGTCGGGAGCCACAGGCGGAAAGGGTGGTCGATAAAGCGAGGAGCAATTTCTGCGACTATTTCGAATTCAGTGACTCGGCATCGGGCGACAGGGGAAAAGAGGAAGAAAAGGACCCCAAGGCAAAAATGGAAGGCCTTTTTAAGAAATGAGCGCAAATATCTCCATAATCGACGG
>CAYSHT010000165.1:0-3413 GCA_964430915.1 uncultured Syntrophaceae bacterium | reverse complement strand
TTTTCCTATGATGGACTCCTTAACTTCTCTTTCTGCCCCATTTCGAAGATCATTCCAGATGTCCTTTTTAAACCCCATTATATGCATGAATCCGAAATTATCTCTCAGAAGCCCCGGTGCTTTGTTAAGCGCGATAAGGGCCGCCTCGATAGCCAGGGTCCCGCTTCCGCACATGGGGTTTATGAAGTTTCCCTCACCATTCCAACCCGTTGCGATGATTGTTGCTGCTGCGAGGGTTTCCTGCATGGGTGCAATGAAGGGGATCTTCCTGTATCCGCGACGGGGAAGGGGAGCGCCCGAGGTATCGAGATAAATGCTGCAGCGGTCTTTGTCCCAGTAGAGGTAAATGACTGCATCATCCCTTCCGGGGCCTGAGTCGGGCCGCTGGCTATACTTTTTATAGAATCTGTCGACAATGGCGTCCTTGCATTTTCTGTTGGCGAACCGCGTGTCCGTAATGGAGGGGTTATTCACCGACGATGACACTGAGAGGTAGCCGTCTTTTCTGATATAGTCTTCCCATACGATTTTCGAGACCTGTTTATAGAGCTCATCGGGATTCGCAGCCCTGAATTTCTTGAGAAGGTAGAGGACCCGGTGCCCCGTCCGCAAGAACAGGTTCAGTTTCATGGTATCGTTAAGGGTTCCCTCCGTTTCAACGGCGGAGATGAACTCCGATCGAACCGGAAAGCCGAGGGAGAGGATCTCATTTTTCAGATAAGGGGGGATTTCCCTGGGGCAGGTGATAAGAA
Organism: uncultured Syntrophaceae bacterium; assembly: GCA_964430915.1. Lineage (GTDB taxonomy): Bacteria > Desulfobacterota > Syntrophia > Syntrophales > UBA2210 > JAFGBH01. The sequence goes on along the minus strand of CAYSHT010000165.1, from coordinate 2,661 downwards.
TAGAACTTTTATGTGTAAACAGTGACATAGTTTTGTGGTGCCCGCATAGAGAAAAGACATTGTGCGGGACTTACGCATTCCTTTCAATTGCTGTAAAATAGCTGTTGAATATATGAATGATTCTATATAATATATTACATTGATTTGAAAGCATGTTTTTGTTACTGAGTGACCCGCCATAGATCAGAATGAACTGAACAGCGAGCGCATTCCACGTTGCTTGCAGCGGGGTTAGCGAGCGAATAAAAAATAAAATTTTCCTTAACAGTCGGAGATTCCCCGCAACTTGTTGCGGGGAGCTTCAAAAATTATCGAGGTGGTAAATAACATGGATTTCGACATTCTTTTGGGACTATTCGGAGGATTGGGTCTCTTTATCTACGGGATGCACCTCCTGAGCGATTCCCTGAGAAAACTTTCGCTTGGTCTTTTGAAGACCCTCCTCGACAAGATGTCGACGAACAGAATAGTATCAATGCTTGTAGGTGTATCCTTTACCTCCATTGTGCAGAGCTCGAGTGCGACCTCTGTCTTCCTTATCGGATTTCTGAATGCGGGCATTATATCGCTTGCGGCGGCACTACCTGTTGTTTTCGGTGCAAATATCGGTACCACGATAACGGCGCAACTGATCGCTTTCAAGCTTACAAAATCGGCACTGCTCTTCGTTTTTATCGGGGCCTTTATCTATTTTTTTGCGAAGAAAGACAAAAACAAAAATCGGGGACACGCCATTTTGGGATTCGGTCTCCTCTTTCTCGGACTTTCGGTAATGACCACTGCTGTAAAGCCCCTGGCAGGAAATGAGGCGATTATTAGTCTCTTTATCTCTTTCGGAAAACAACCATTTCTCGGCATACTCACAGGGCTCCTCGTTACGGCCCTGTTACAGAGCAGCAGCACGACCATCGGAATGGTAATCGCCTTCGCTTCGGCGGGGCTTCTTGATCTCCCGTCAGCCATTTATCTCGTTCTGGGCGATAATATCGGTACCTGTATTACCGCGATGATTGCCAGTATAGGGGGAAGGTATTCAAGCAAGCGGCTTGCTCTCGGACACGGTCTTTTCAATATTGCCGGCACCCTTGTCATGCTTCCTTTTGTTCCCCTTTATATCCATTATATGCCAATGCTTTCGGGAGATATCGCGAGACAGATAGCCAATACCCATACGATTTTCAATATCGTTAATATGGCGATTATGCTTCCCCTTGTGCCGGTCTATGTGAAAATCTTGAATTTTCTGGTTCCCGGTAAGGATTACGAGAAGAAGGAGGCAATGCACCTCGACAGGAATTTACTTGCCACTCCCAATGTGGCAATTCAGGCTGTTGTAAAGGAACTTTCTGTTATGCTCGGAATCTGCAGGGAGATGCTTGATAAGGCAAGGGCGTGCACTGTTTCATACAACCACAAGTTGAAAAACGAGATCTCCTTTGATGAAGAATCTGTTGATGAAATGCAGAGACATATCACGGAGTACCTCGTCGATCTCACCAAACAGGACATGCTCGAAAAGCAGAGGAGACTTATCCCCGCACTCATCCACAGTGTGAATGACCTCGAAAAGGTAGGGGATTATTGCGAGGATATTGTAAAGGTCTCACAGAGGATATTTGAGTATAACCTGGAATTTTCTTCACAGGCCAAAGCCGACCTTGAAACGCTCTTCGATAAGACGGATGTGATGATGAAGCACACCGGAAGGGCAATGGAAAATGATGATGAAGATTCGGCAAGAATATCATTAAATGTGGAAAGTGAAATCAATGAAATGATAATGAAGTACCGGCTGGACCATATTAAACGACTGGAACAAGATATCTGTACCAGTGATTCGGGTCTTGTGTATTCAGACATATTGATAAATATAGAACGACTAAACTCCCACCTTACCAATATAACAAAAGGTATATTGCATATCGGAAAACGGTAATAAGCATAGCCCAGATGAAGAGGAATGAAAGAGATTTGTCTTGATAAATTTCAGTGCCAGTTGTACATAAACGGGAAATGTCTATCGGAGGATTTGTGACGATGTACTGGGAAAAAGAAATTGAAACTATGCCTCGTGAAAAGCTTGAGGCGTTGCAGCTTGAGAGATTGAGGAAAAGCGTAAAGAATGCATCGGCCTCTTATCATTATAAAAATCTGTTTGAAAAGATCGGTTTTGACACTGAGAAGATATCATCCCTGGAAGATATAAAGAAAATACCCTTTACGAACAAGGAAGATCTGAGAGAAAACTGGCCCTACGGATTTCTCGCCGTTTCGAAGGACGAACTGGTCAGGATGCATTCATCATCGGGAACAACAGGGAGGGCGACAATTATCTTTCATACACAGCACGATATTGATGAATGGACCAATATTGTGGCACGTTCCATGTATATGACGGGTATGAGAAGAGGGGATGTCTTTCAGAATATGATGACCTACGGCCTCTTTACCGGTGGCCTCGGTTTCCATTACGGAGCCGAGAAGGTGGGGGCGCTGATCATACCGGCGGGATCGGGGAACAGCAAACGTCAGATCCAGCTCATGCAGAATTTCGAAACCACGGCAATCCATATCATTCCGAGCTATGCGCTCCATCTCTCTACCATTTTTGAGGAACTCGGTGTCGATCCCCGAAAGGATACGAATCTTAAAATCGCCTTT
>CAYSHT010000164.1:0-3476 GCA_964430915.1 uncultured Syntrophaceae bacterium | reverse complement strand
GGCCGCTACCCTGTCCCCGACCACCAGCACCCCTGCCAGTTTGTTGTCCCTGGCCTCTCGGCCCAGATCCGTCTCCTCTTGGCATTTTATCCGTCTCCTTTCAAATTTTGATATTTTGTGCCAGATTTTCCCATATATCCTGGATCGCCTTACAACCTTCAGACTGGCTGTCAAATTCCACGATGGTCTTTCCCTGAACCATGGCCTTAGTAAAGGCTGGATCAAAAGGGACTCGCCCTATCACGTGTATATCTTTCTCTTTTGCAAATGCCTCTATGGTTTTTCCTTCATCAGGATTGAGATCAAACTTATTGACACACATCATGGCGGGAATCTTGAAAAAGGCGGCCAGTTCGGCCACACGCTCCATATCATGCCTGCCTGAAACCGTGGGCTCCGTCACGATCAGCACGGCTGTGGCCCCTCCAAGGGAGGCAATAACCGGACAGCCTATGCCCGGAGGCCCATCTGTAAGCAATAAATCCAGATGCTTTTCTTCAGCCAGCTTTTTGCCCTCCTGTCGGATAAGGCTTACGAGTTTGCCGGAATTTTCTTCCGCAATACCTAATCGAGCATGGGCCATGGGTCCGAAACGGGTCTCGGAAAGATACCATTCACCGCAGGTATTCAGGGGAAAATCAATGGCCGCTTCCGGACAGAAATAATAGCACACGCCACAGCCCTCACATTCAATAGCGTCCACAACAAAATCCTTGCTGATAGCTTCCCATCGGCATAAATCCCGACACAGTCCGCACTCGGTGCACTTATCCTGATTGATAACCGCAGTATGTCCCGATTCAAAATCATGCCGCTCTTTGATCTCGGGGGCCGTGATCAGGTGAAGGTCGGCGGCGTCCACATCTGCATCACAAAGGACCTTGTTTTTGGCTAATGAGGCAAATGCGGCGATAATGCTGGTCTTCCCGGTCCCGCCCTTACCGCTTATGATGACTATTTCTTTCATAACTGTTTCCTTTATATTTCCTTTTATCGGTCGTTCAGATATTCATTATATAGACTAAGGGAACTTCCAAAAAATAATCTACGCATCCTGCTTGCCCTTTTTCCCGTCTTCTACGTTGTGACAACAGATACATAGCTCGCTATGCACCTGCTATCACGCCTTGAATACGAACAAAAGTTCTGCACGATATGCGTATATTATTTTCTTCCAGTTCCCTAAATACAGCACACGGCTGCCATAATCAGGCTCACGAGAAACCACTTGAAGGTGAACAAGAGGATGAAGATGCCTCATTTCCTCCTCTATGTGCTTTGCCGGAATTCATAGAGGAAAAAGTGGATAATAATACTTCGGTTTCCTCATGCCCACATGCAGGACAGCACGCCTGGTTTTTATCATTCTTTTTTAGGCATAAGTACTCGAAAATATTACCGCATTTTTTGCATTTAAACTCATAAATAGGCATGTTTATATCCCCCCCTAATTATTAGAGGACAGAATCTCTTCTATATTATTGTACAATTTAGTGAATTCTTCCTTCCATTCCGGCATCGCCTCAACAATCATTTCTCCTCTTGAATAGGCCTCAGCAATACGACGGTCAAAGGGGATTTCCATCAAAACCGGCACATCTTCCTCTTCTGCATATTTTTTTACCCCGTCATCCCCCATATCTGACCGATTGATGACAAGACCGCACGGAATTTTTAGGATATTGACGGCGCCAACAGCCAGTTTAAGGTCATGAAGACCAAAGGGAGTGGGCTCCGTGACGAGCAGAACAAAATCTGCATCCTTCATAGAAGCAATGACCGGACATGAAGTGCCCGGAGGGGCATCGATAATGGTCAACATATCAGACCGGGTGTATTCCCGTACTTTTCTGATCAAAGGGGGTGACATGGCCTCGCCGATCCTCAATTTCCCATGGACAAATTCCAGCCCGTTTCTATGTCCCTTCTCAATTATGCCTAGTTCCCGACCTGTCTCAGTGATGGCCTTTTCCGGGCAAACCTCCATGCATCCACCGCAACTGTGGCAGAGCTCTTGAAACGGCAGGACCGTCTCACCAAGCACGATAATGGCATTGAACTGACATATTTCTGCGCATTTACCGCACAAGGTACATTTGTCCATATCCACCTCGGGAACAGGGGTGGTAATTGTATTGACTTCTTCAATGGTGGGTCGGATAAAAAGATGCGAATTGGGTTCTTCCACATCACAATCCAGAATCTGGACATCAAATTCAAGAGAAACAGCAAGGTTTGTCGCCACAGTTGTTTTTCCTGTTCCCCCTTTTCCACTTGCTATGCTAATAATCATGACTTTCTCCTGGTCATTTTTAAATATCTAAGTTGAACTCGGGAATACAATCGAGTCCTTTCAATTTACATGCGAGATTTTTCCGCATCAGAACCGAGTTTGACTCTCTTCTCTCATCTGCTTGATCATATAATTTTTCAGTGCCTTTTTCAATGCCTCCGCGAATAAAAAAGCGCAAGGTTTGTCCTCTTCAGGCACCCCCCCTCTCTTTGCCAGGGATAGAGACAGATACGCGGCGATGCTGCTTTTACCCACGCCCCCTTTGCCACTCATGACCAGGATTTTGTTCTTTATATGTTGCAGTCTTTCCTGTATCTCTATGTCCTGCTGTTTATGCTATTCCTCTTGGCTTATATTTGTATCTACCATTAATCAAGAGCCTCCCATTTTTGTACAGAATACTCCCTGTGGTTTTTTAGGCTATTTTTTTTCCAAATCATGACTGCCGGATTCCATATCTTCAATCTTTTTTTGTAAATTATGGGCCTGATCTTTCAGGCGCTTCAACTCATCTTCCTTTGATAACAAAGCAGCTTCGGGAAGACTTGAATTACTTCCTGCTGAACGGCCCATTCCGCCGCCCATTCCGCCGCCCATCCCTCTACCCTGACCCATCCCCATGCCTCTGCCCATTCCGCTACCGCGGCCTATTCCACTGCCCTCCCCCATGCCATAATGGCTTTGTACGTTCGGCGCAGTAGTATGGGAAAAGGCACCGGATTTATATTGCTCAACCACCTGACGCACCTGTCCTCCCACCCCGGTGATGACCTGTACACCAGCTGCGCCAAAAGTTTGAAAGGCATTGGGGCCACAATTTCCGGTCAGCACGACCGATACCCCTTTAGTTGCCATCAGCTGGGCGGATTGAATGCCAGCACCACCCCCTGAGGCAACATTTGGATTTTGAATGGATTCAAATTCAAGCGTATCCGGATCGATAACCAAAAAGAAAGGGCACCGCCCGAAGCGTGCCTCTACCGTATCATCAAGTGTGGGGCCTGTCGATGTGATGGCTATTTTCATAGCTATTTCCTCCTGTTTTTTCAGTGAATTCTGAATATCTGAACCTGCAAATGCGTAACAGGTATTTATAACGCTTCCATTGATTATAACTTAGGGAACTGAAAGAAAATAATATACGCATATCGTGCAGAACTTTTGTTCGTATTTAAGGCGTGAT
>CAYSHT010000163.1:0-3534 GCA_964430915.1 uncultured Syntrophaceae bacterium | reverse complement strand
CAACTTGTTGCGGGGAGCATCAATAAAGCGTCCCGTTTCACCGGTCCCGGCCATGACGGTTTCCTCCTCATTCTACGCAATAAAGACTGAGCCGTTTTTTATCACTATGAGCTTTTCTCGCTCAAGCTGAAACACTGCCAGTTGAATACGGCTGTCGTCGAAGGGGAGGGCGGTAAATAGTGCGTCCAATGATATCGACGTTGTCTCGACTAACGTGCCGAGAACGGCTCCTCGCACCTGCCGTCGAGATCCCTCAAAGGGTGATTGCCTTTTATGGTGAGAACTTTTTCGCCCTGGATTTGGATGGTCTTTTTTTAATGTCGCCCCATAGTCCATCAGCGCGTTGTACCATTGCCGCGGGTTTTTGCTGTCAAGCGTCTGGGTAACGAGGGGCCGTATTTCATTATCTTTTACCTTATCTTTCGTGCTGAAAAAATGGTGAATGAATACGGTGCGTATATTGGTCTCGATGAAAATCACGGGCTGATTAAAGGCAAAGGCGCAAACCGCATGGGCAGTGGCGTTGCCAATCCCCGGCAAGGTTTTCAAAAGTGTCACATTGTTTGGAATTCTGCCATCATGGAGCGTCACCACTTTTTCGGCCATTCTTTTTAATGACAGGGCTCGTCGATTATATCCGAGTCCCCGCCATACGCTGAGAACCTCGTGGAGCGGTGCCTGGGCGAGCGATTCGATATCGGGAAAGGTAGTTATGAATTTCTCGTATTTTGATACGACCCTGGCTGCCTGCGTCTGCTGCAGCATAACTTCGGAAACAATAATGTTGTAAGGGTTATCGGTTTTACGCCACGGCAGGTCTCGGCCGTAATTTTCCCAGTTTTTGTAAACGGTTTTTCGAAATTTTGTTATGTCTCTTTGAGAGAGCGTTTCGTGACTTTTCATAGAAAGTGTGTATCCCTGCCACTATCATGCGCGGGCATTATGCGTTCGATGGTGCTTCCTCATCATACATGCCGGGATTGACGGCCTTTTTGAGGTCTTTCCAGAACTGTTTGCGCTTCGGAGATTCGGTCATTTCTTTTGTCGGAAACTCCAGGAAGGGTACCTCGACCTTCAATTCAGAAAGTTCCTCCGAGAGGATCTCTGCCATAATGCCCATCAGAACGGGGTCATCCGGGTCGGGAGTATCGAGAGGATTCGGTGATTCCGTCATATACTTGTTTAACTTGTGTTTTCCCCAGTGAATACCACAGGTCGGACTGTTTTCCAGGCCGATGAAACAGGTGAGGCGATACTTGTTGTGAATGAACTCCCGAACCATCAGCATCGGTATTTGCAGGAGCTCTTTACAGTGCTGCCTGAAAAAGATGTTGTCGTACTGCTGTCGACCCTGGGGATTCCGCATGAGTCCCATTGCGGTGGTTTCCGGGCAGGGGTATTGAATGATACCCACCCGTTCCCTCATCAGGTAGTCCATTAATTCATGGGACAGGGGGAAATTCTGACCGAGAAGGTGTACCCTGCAGTAGGGATTGACCAGGCACTGGGCGATCATGATTATTTTTCTGTCCTTCTTTTTCGTCATTTCGCCATTCTCCTTTTAGAGATTATTTACCTGTTTAATATACAGGTCGACATTAAACTTTGACCTGCATCCATTATAATTCATGTACCGGATCTTCCCGAAGACGGGCCTTTCAAACCAGGCACGGTCGTGCACGCCACCGATGGACCACGCACAACCCGTATATCCGCTGGGGTCTCTTCCATCGAGCTCGTATCTGTCATTCAGATAGATTGCGGTCTCCATCGCTTCCTCCGGCGTGGGCGACCATTCCAGTATCTTTTTTGCCCAGTACATCCGCATATAGCCGTGCAGCTTTCCCCTTTTCACCATCTCCATCTGGGCCGCATTCCAGAGTTCATCGTGGGTCTCGGCACCTTCGAACTCGTCAACTGTGTACATGAATTCTTTCTCATCATTGGCATGTTCCCGCTGCGTTTTAAGTGACCATTGCGGAAACCCTTTAACGGAATCATAGTCATCGTTATAGAAACAGAAATTGTCCGATAGCTCTCTCCGTACAATGAGCTCTTCAAGGAAGGGGGCCTTCCTTGAGACATCAACTCCCGATCGTTGCACCTCGAGAGCGATCCGCTCAGCGGAAATCTGACCGAAGTGAAGATAGGGTGACAGATTCGACTGGCCGTTCTTTGTCGGATCATTCCGAAGCTCGTCGTAGGATTCCAGTTTATTGGAGAGGAATGACCTGAACATTTCGATCGCCATGCTCTCGCCCGGTTTAATCCATCCTACTTCGGGCACGGTGCGATCCGCGGTAAGAGAATCAATAATATAAGGCCAGTCGATTCTTTCCACCTTTTCTTTCCATCGAAAGGGGTGGTTTCTCAATTTCGGAAACTCCTCCAGAAATTCATCAAGGTGCCGCTTTATCTTCGGTCGTATCGTCCGGGCCGCGAAATCCTGCTTCGGCGATGCCTGCCAGCATGGAACGATGTTATGGGCATCCACTTCATAAAAGGGAATGGTGAGGATCTTTGATAGCTCGTCTTTCCACCGGCGTTTTATTTTGAGAGGATCAAAATCGGTAACGAGAATCCCCGCATTCTCCTCGGCAATGAAAGCCGGGAGAACATCGTGCGGAGAACCCGAAAGGATGAAAAAAGGAATATTCTTTTTTAAAAGATTTCGCTCAACCTCAATGAGTCCCTGGATCATGAAACCGAAGTGCCTGATTGTCGCATGGAGAAAGGAAGGAACAAGACAGAACACAACCGCGAGGGACACCTTTCTTTCGAAAGCGCAGTCCTGAGCATGGAGAAGGGCCCAGTTATCCCGAACACGCTGATCTCGACTCATCCAGTAAACCACAGGCCCCGAGCCGGGCGCCCCGTCTTTAAGGACCCTTGTCCGTTTCGGATTTACCATATGATCACCAGTTAAATATTATTCTTATTTCCGTGAGGTAGGGAGAGGATTTCAGTTTTTTTATGCCGTTGCTGCTGCATTCCAGTCGGTGCAGGAAAGGGGAAGAATCTTGCTTTAAGATTCGCGATCATTATTTCATAAGGGGAAGAAAAAGGCAAAACAAAGATTGCCGCTCTCCTTTGGATTCAGCCAGTCAATTCATAGGCTTACTTAAATAAACAGGATATCCAAAATTTAAGAGCGGGAAAGAAGAAGATCTGACGAGGGCACCAGAATCACCGAAAACTATCCACGACCTCGATAAAATGCTTTACATCTCAGGATAACTTTGATTTACAACTGCTCAGTTATCTGGAGGAAGAAAGGTCACGATGGTTTCTCAACCGAAAGATGCGGCAACGGTCGTACTGATTCGAAATCGCCCTCTACCTTTAAAAAGGATCGAGGTCCTGATGGTTCTCCGTAACCCGAGGAGCGATTTTGTTCCCGGTTCTTATGTATTCCCCGGCGGAGGACTGGAAAAAGAGGACTGTTTGCCCGAGGTGGAGTCCCTCTGTTCCGGTATGGATCGCGAAGGAGCGGCGCATATTCTGGGTGACCTATCAGCAGTGGAAAAGGCACTG
>CAYSHT010000162.1:0-3560 GCA_964430915.1 uncultured Syntrophaceae bacterium | reverse complement strand
CTGTCGTGATCTTCTCCACCTTCAGGGCATAATCGAGAAGTTCCGTATTCTTGAACTGCTTTTTCACATAATTCTTAATGATAGTCACCCGCATGTCGGGATTATGAATGGACTTTACCCTGTGTCCGATTCCCTGAATGTTAACCCCCTTCTGTTTCATGGAATTCACGAATTCAAGCGGAGTCAACCCCCTGTCATAGGCATCGGAAAAATGCATCGCCGCTCCGTCGAGCGCGCCTCCGAACCGCGGGCCTATGCAGAGAAGGCCCGATACGAGGGATGAAATGAGGTCCTTTCCGGCCCTCGTCGCCACGATGGTATTATGGGCACCCGAAACTGCCGGTCCGTGATCGGCCGTCACCATGATAACCATGTCGATGAACTTCGTCGCATACTCGGGCAGAAGCTTCTTGAACCAGAGCATGCCAAGCACCCCGCCGACACCGATCTCCTTCTTGAAGACCTGCGAGATGGAGAGTTTTCCATACTTTAGTTCCTCGCCTCGATCATCCGATATGGTGGAAATGAAGCTTGCCGGCCTTCTGACCATCCCTTCAGCCAGCGCCTTTTTCATGTCCAGGGGGACACTGGGGGGATCAACTTCAGGTACCGGCTTTATGGCACCCCGCGTAACGAGTTTTGTATAGGTCTCCCCTATCCTGTCGCCGTAATCATCGAAGGATTCGGGCACGATTGCGCCAGCCTTTTTCAAGGCGGCATTTTTGGCATCCGCCGTTTCCGCATCGGCATCCGCCTTTGCCCCGGCATGACCAAACTGGACCTCCGTCTTGAAGGCCTTCGCACAGGTGCCCGTTACCCACATGACAAGCGGCTTCGTTATCTTCTTTTTATTCAGGGCCTCGACGATTTCGTATTCGTCCGTTCCCCCAACCTCTCCGAGGCAGACGAGCATCTTGACTGCCGGATTTTTCTCATACCGGAGGAGATGATCAAGGAGTGAGCTTCCCGGGTATTTATCGCCGCCTATTGCGATACCCTCATAAAGGCCATCGGTATTTCTCGCTATAATGTTGTATGCCTCATTGGAGAGGCCTCCCGATTTTGAGACAAACCCCACCGAACCCGGCCGGTGTAGCTTGGACTCGATGATATTCTCGATCGTCCCGGCTGTGTTGCCGATCTTGAAGGCACCTGCCTTGATACCGCCAACGGTGGCGGGACCTATAATTACCTTGCCGAGGCGTTTTGCCTTTGCATTCAACTCCCTCATGCGCCGCTCTGGGACACCCTCGGCAATCAATACAATTGTTTTCATCTGCTTCAGTTCAAAGGCCTCCTCGGCAGACTGCGCGGCAGACCTGAAGGATGCGAAGCTGACGAGGACGTCGACGTTTCTGTGTTTTTCGGCAGCCCTGGCGAGTGATCTGTAGGCCGGTATCAATATCTCCTTCGGGCCGAAGAAGAATTTCTGCAGTGACTCGCTTCCCGTGGGATTGACGATCGCTGCCACGGATGGCGTTTCTCTCCTTGCACTGTAATCGAAATCGAGCATTCTCTGTGTCGCGTTTACCTGCATGTTATATATAAATGCCTGCGTGTCGCGGTCGAAGAGTTCGTAACTTTTCCTGTCAGATGCCTTTTTCGTTGTCGCTTTGCTTACCATTTACTTGTCCCCTTTCAAGGCCATTGAAACTATCTTCGTCATATGCGTCTCGGGCCCGTAGACCTCGATGGGCACACCCAGTTCCTCTCCGAGGACCCTCATCTTGGAGAGGCCCTCTTTATAATTGGGCCCTCCTCTCCGCACGAAAATCTTCACCTTGTTGCTCTGGAGTTTATTCTTATACTCCTTGAGAGCCCTGATTATTCCGCTGAAGGTCTTTGCAACATCGGTAAAGTTTGCGATTCCGCCCCCTATGAGGAGGAACTTGCCCTTCGGATTCTTCTTCCTTGTCATGAGATCCAGAATTGTCTTCGCATAGAGGTAGGTAAACTCCTCATTGGGATCTCCCGAGTATTCACCATAGTTTGCCATCTCATTCATGAATCCGAGGTCGGTAATCGTGTCCGCAAAAATAACGGAGGCACCTCCGCCCGCCACCATGGTCCAGACACGGCCTTCCGTATTGAGGACCGTTAGCTTCAGGGACGCACCGGTTTTTGAATCCAACTCCTCGATATAGGCCTCTTCTTTTGTAAGGAATCTCCCGAAGGGGGGGGGGAAATCGATACTTCCCCACTTCCTCCCGCTCACAAAGGATGCCGTGTCGTCCAGCTTGGCCGCAAGGTCGAGGGGAACAACTCCCTTGCCGTCAACGATAAAGGGGTTTATCTCGAGGTAGGCGAAGTTGAGGTCCGCATAGAATTTGAACAATCCCTCGATGAAACCGGCAATCACAGCCTTCTTCTCCTTCGGAACCCTGCCGAGGAGTTTTTTCTCTATTTCTTCCATCCCCGGCATCTCCCCGATAGGGACGGAGAGCCTGAGTGCCTTTGCATCAACGTCTCCCACATTTATGCCACCCTCGTGATGAAAGAGAATCGTGTCTCCTTCACGCTCCGAAATGATGGCGACATAGTATTCATCCATTTCGTTATGGGGAACAAAGGGCTCAACGATAAAGTGATCCAGAATCCCCGTCACAGCACCGACGGTGACAGGTTTTTTCATCCGTTCTCTGATCCATTTCTCGGCCTGCCTCCAATCGGCGCCGAGGAGGAGGAGCTTGCTCTTACCCCTCCGCTTTATAAGCTGGTCCGGTTTCACCACCAGTTTCTCTTTTGCCAGCCATTTATATTTTTGAGGAAGTTTCTTTATATCGGTGTCGGGTCCGACCGATATAAATCTGTTCTCAATCTTATAAATACTCCCCGCATACTCTGCGAGCAATCGGGCCATCAATGCCTTGCCATCAGCCTCTCGTATCGCTTTCTGTGCCATTTTTCTCCTCTCAGTTAAGATGGTCTCGTAAAAAGTCGATATTCGATGGCAAAGTAAAAAGCTTCAAATGGAGGTACACCTCCCGGTAAGGAACAATACGTTTATATTGCATCCCTTCCGGACGCCCCCCGGTCAAGGCGCGCAAATCCTGAGGAATGAGTCGTGCTTATGGTACGCTGCAGTGACAAAGGATGCAGCGCAACGCAGAAGTTGGACTTTTTTCGAAGCCATCAGTTATAATTTCTTCTCGAGATTCTCCTTAATACAATCAATAAACTCCTCCGTCGAGACCTGCCGGTTTTTCGGATCGGGATCGGCAACCTTCATGAGATCCCCCGGCATGACACCGCTCTCGACCGTTTCTATGGACGCTTCCTCTATTTTCTTGGCAAAATCCGCCACATCGGGTGTTTCATCGAGTTCCGCCCTCTTCTTCAGGCACCCCGTCCATGCGAAGATAAGTGCCATTGAGTTCGTTGACGTCTTTTCACCCTCGAGGTGCTTGTAGTAGTGTTTCTGCACGGTGCCGTGGGCCGCTTCATACTCGAAATAGCCGTGAGGTGAAACCAAAACGGAGGTCATCATGGCCAGGCTCCCGTTCGCCGAGGCAAGCATGTCCGACATGACATCTCCGTCATAGTTCTTGCAGGCCCAGAGC
>CAYSHT010000161.1:0-3585 GCA_964430915.1 uncultured Syntrophaceae bacterium | reverse complement strand
CGAGGCCTTTGCCTCCCAGGCACTTTACTGCTGCAGGGAGCTGGGGCTCACCGAGAGATACTGGGCAGGCGATATCAACCCGAATGGCGGCGCAATAGCGATTGGTCACCCCCTGGGATGCACCGGTGCGAAGCTGACCACTCAGCTGCTGCATGAGATGAAGAGAAAGAAGCTGAAAAGAGGTATTGTCTCCATGTGTATCGGCGGTGGTATGGGTGCTGCCGGTATCTACGAGATGCTGTAAAATTCCCTCACGAGGGATTGAGAAAAAGCCATGGCAGCAATGCCATGGCTTTTTTTTACGAAGAGGATGAGCCCTATTCTGCAAGGAGGTCATTGCAAAAATTCTCGATGCCTCTATTTGCGTATTCGGTACCGAGTGTGAAATGGTTAACGGACCTGCCAAGCCGGAGCAGGCTGACCAATCTAAAAAGAGGCATGAGACCTATCTCATGATAGGCGCTCGATACATAGACGTGTGCAACTATCTCTGCTCCGAGGCGTTTCACCAGACGTTCCATCGGCTTTTCTATGAGCGCTATCTCAAAAGCCTTCAACGGCGCGCCTCCAAATGTCGCAAAGGAGCCCACCTTCTTCCCCCGAATGCCGCTCACCGTCTGTAAATACCTCGCCACAGGGTACGATATCTGTGCCCACTTCGGTCCCCCTACGCAGATACGATCAAATTCCGATACATCGGGAAATTGCAGAGGCTCTATATCTTCCTCTATCTGATGGTATGTCCTTATGTGGTGTTTTCTCCACCACGAGCTCAGAAGTGTACAGCCAATCGATGGGTAGCGCGGCCAGTCTCTCGCCATTTCGCTAAGCCAAAAATAGTGGTGGGCAGGCTTGATTACCTCAAAGTCTATTTCGTGACCTCTTTCGCGCAACTCATCCGTAATGGTCATCGCCAGCTTTTCGGTACAGCCTGTACGTGAAAAATAGGACATCAGGATCCGCATAGTCTACCTCCTTCAGTTGGTGGAACGCCACTCATATCGAGACAGAATTGTAATACCACAGAATATTGAATTTTCAAAAAGATATATAGGTTTCGGAAAAAGCGAAGAGTTGTCAGAAACGTTTGATAATTTACCGGATGTAGTATAAGGATATGAAGTGTCTGGGTAAGTGCCGGTTAATGGTGCTAATATGTAAAGAATACATAAGGTTAGATCTTTAATGGGTATCCCTGCATATCCTTGAGGAATGAATTTTATGGATAAAGGGGGAGGGAGACTATGTCGGTGCGATGGCAGAATGGGTGTTGTGAAGTTCAACAATCATAAGTACTGCCGCTTTGCAAAAGAGAAGTAAGGAGGAGATTCTATCATGAAGGTTACCATCATCTATGATAATGAAGTGTGGAGTGAAGGGCTTACCGCCGACTGGGGTTTTGCCTGTTTCGTTGAGGCTCATGGGAGAAAGATCCTCTTCGATACCGGGGCGAGTGGCCCAATCCTTATGGGTAACATGAAAAAACTGGGCATTGACCCGGAATCTGTTGAAGATATCGTTATATCTCATTCGCACTGGGATCACACGGGGGGACTCAGGGATTTTCTCGCCGCAAATAGTGACGTGACACTCTTCGTACCCTCGTCGTTTTCAGTCCGGGATGATGCCGCCGCTAATGTGGTCAGCGTGAAAGGACCGGTGACACTAAGTGAGGGTATCGACTCAACGGGAGAGCTCCGCGGCATTGAACAATCACTTGTCGTCGAGACAGGAAAAGGGGCCGTTATCATCGCGGGCTGCTCACACCCCGGAGTCGAAGAGATTCTCGCGGCCTCGTCGCAATTCGGTATTCCCTATGCATTGATAGGCGGCCTCCACGGGTTTGACACTTATGATATCGTGAAGGATCTGGGAATAATTTGCGCCACGCACTGCACAGAGCATATCCCTGAAATACAATCCCGTTATCCCAATATATTTGTTCAGGGAGGCGCCGGCAGGGTTATTGAAATTAATGACTAAACCGGTTTATGAGGATGAAATGCGGGATTTAATTGAAAATCGAGCATTCCCCGCTTTCTGCGGCGGGGGAGCGAGAATATAAAATAAACATTTTCCTTAACAATCGGAGATTCTCCGCAACTTGTTGCGGGGAGATTCAATCGTCTGATAATTCTGGACTCTTATGAAAGGAAACTCGAAACATTCTGTTATGGAGCAAATAATCTATCAATCGATTGGGATCATTCATACGCCGCTTAAGGACCCCAGCGGGGTGCCCATCCAGCCGCCGGCAGCGGAGGGTGTGGCTGGAACGGTGGAGGTTGATGAGCGCTTTGCGGACGGCCTCAAGGATATCGGAGGCTTCTCTCACATAATTCTTATCTATCACTGTCACCTATCAAATGAGCCGATGCTTCAGATAAAGCCGTTTCTCGATGATACTATCCGAGGTGTTTTTGCAACGAGGGCCCCGACGCGTCCCAATTCCATCGGTCTTTCCGTGGTGAGGCTTGTCAGGGTAGAAGGGAGCATTCTTCACGTTGAAAGTATTGATGTCGTTGACGGTACGCCGCTTTTGGATATCAAGCCGTATGTTCCTGAATTTGACTGCAACGACGATGTGTCGATAGGATGGCTGTCGGACCGGGTCGAAAAATTGCCGGATGTGAGATCAGACAAGAGATTCAGAAAATAGTGGCCGGGACGTATTACTCTTTTTATTGTGTCTCTAATCAAGGAATTGTGCTGTGTCAAAGTAATAGCGTATCCGCAGCTCGGCGCGGTAGTCGTTCTGTTTCTCACCGAACTCGGTATTGTCAGATCCCGCAATGAAACCGGCTTTAAGTCGAAATTCGAGATTTGTTATTCCAGTGTAGACGAACTCGGGAGAAAGGGAGAAACTTTTATCGTCAATGTTGTAGATGCACGTGACCGATGGGGTAAAATAGAGAATGTCAAAAGGTTCCTTCTGTGAAATCCGAAGGTACAGATAATCCCTCATTGGATTCGGCCTCCCGTAGCCCCCCTCTTTTATTGTACGTGCCTTTTTCAGGAGCGTTTCGTCGCCTGACGAACGATAGGCAGTAAAACCGTCGTCCACGAGGCCGAAGAAACCCTCCATCTCTTCACCGGTGAACCCCGTTCCGTTCCGGTAGTATTCAAAGATAAAGGTCGTGTCGGTCTCCGTGAGGTATCTGGTACCGAAAAGGAAGCTTTTTGCATCGTCGGTTGACTGTGTGATAGTGCCGGCGCTGTCAATAGCCTTTTTTGTGATGTCGTCGATATAGGCAAGTTCACCGTGGATCTCGAAGTTTGAGGTGATATTTCTGGAAAAATCCGCCCCGAATCGGGAAGACCTGCTGTTTCCCTTGAGAAACATGAAATCAATGTCCGTGTCATAGAGGAGGAGATAAAATTTGCCCGCATAATTTGTGTTGTTTCGAATACCGAAATCGGTGTTGACATGGTCATAGACGGGGATAACGACGGGAGTGACTGATATGACCTTAAGCGGCCCGGAAAAGCTCTTTATATAATCTGCCGTCGCCATGATATATCCTTCAAGGGCGAGGTCGGGATCGTCGGGATTTTTCGGTCTTCCGGTAAAGCCTGCGGGATTCC
>CAYSHT010000160.1:0-3627 GCA_964430915.1 uncultured Syntrophaceae bacterium | reverse complement strand
TTAAGATGCAACCAGTACTTCTTTCATCGCTCGCTGAACGCCCCCAAACCTGTAGAGTGATGTCTCAGAACAGACCTGCCCGATAAATTATTAACCAAGGTCTATAAGGACATCGTGAACGGTTATCATAATGAGAATTGCTGGCTAAAATGAATACCGATCAGTTCCTCTACTGTACGGCGGGTTAAATAGTTTACATTTCTTGCTTTATAGTATGAAATATATGCAGAATTTTTTTTTAAACCAAATTATTTGTCTTAATATGCCTCATTATTGAGGTGTTCTTATTATCTTATGAATCCTGAACTGAACCAGTGCCGATCTCTACATAGCAGGCCACCAGCGAAGCGTGGCTGATCTTTCCTGTGCCATTGCCGGACGAATCGGTCTTTCGGAAGATGAAACTGATGGTCTCCGTATGGGGGCGATGATCCATGATATCGGAAAGATATCCGTTCCAGCAGAAATTCTGTCCAAACCGGATAAGTTAAGCGAAATCGAGTTTGGGCTTATAAAAGCCCATCCTCAAGTCGCTTATGAAATCCTGAGGTCTATTGAATTCCCTTGGCCGATTGCCAAAATGGTGCTTCAACATCACGAGAGAATGAATGGCTCGAGGTATCCTTTCGGTCTTACCGGTGAAGAGATCATTAGGGAAGCAAGGATTCTGGCTGTGGCCGATGTGGTTGATGTCATGTCTTCTCACCGTCCTTACAGGCCAGGTCTTGGCATAGAAAAGGCATTAGCGGAAAATTTCATAGAATAAAGGCATTCTTTATGATCCTGGGGTGGTAGATGCCTGTATGAGACTTTTTACTAAGAAAGAGTTTAAGTTCAATCCTTAGGATTCACTGTTTCTCATCCTGGTGTTTATTCGTAATCTTTCGAGGGAGAGTCTTATCGCATCCCTGGCCATGTCTTTCCGGGTCATGTAGTTTTCAAAAAAGGTTTCAACGTCTTTCTCCTTTTCAAGACCGCACACCGGGATAATTCCGGCGATGACCCTCTCATAATGCAGTGGATGGAACTGCTCAAGCGCACTTGTTTGTGAAATATACCAGTCCCACATGCAGGGTCCTGCATAAGGGTTCATAACCATAGATACGATGGGGACAAATTTGTTCCTTCCCGGCACTTTGTCCAGGATGTATTGCAGGGCCTTTTCGATCAGCCGGGTTTTTGAAAAACACCCCAGCGCAATCAACAGGTTCATCCTTTCATGCTCACTTTCAGATACATTGAGCTGGTTATCAAACCAGTCAAAGGTCTTGTCATCACCGTTCAGTGCGCCGACCTGCATGACGCTTTTTATGATATCCGGATGAATGGATTTCCCTTTCATAAGTGATGAGAACCCGGAGAGGGCAAATTCCCTGACATCTGTTGAACCAAAAAGTACAGCTGGCAGCATAATACGGTCCCTAAGGATGGATATTGTGTGTCTTTCGCCCTGTCTTGGTTCCTGGCCGATTTCTGAAAGGACGTTCTCAAACAGGGTTTTTCCCGTGGCGGCAATTTTTTGTTTTTTTGGGCCCTTCATGATCAGGTAAGCATCAAACAGGTTGTCTGCAATACCCGCGAGGGGCAGAAAATCTTCCTCATGGGCATAATTTGATAGAAAATTCAGGTAATCATCAATAGACGCCCGGTTTCCCTTGACCATGGCATAGAGGTCGTTTTGAAGCCCCCATCTATCTTGTGCCGGGAGTTTTTTCGCAAGCACGAGTTCCCCGAGTTTATGCAGGTTATTCGTGTCGTCGTACTGGACTCTGAAAAATCCGGTGTGCCTGTCATTGACTTTGTATGCAACCACATCCGGGTCGATATCAATGTTTGTTTGTCTATTTTCTATCAGCGTGGTTATGGATTTTGAATCACCGTTTTTGTAAAAGACCCTGACAGTAATCGGGATAACCCATTCCCGGGTTGAGTCATTTGGGAGGTAAGTGAATCTTTCCTGGATGAGACTAATTCGGTCCGGATTTTTCTTCACCTGGATAAAGGGGTATCCCGGCTGTTCAATCCAGCTCTTCATTATCCTGACAACGGGAAAATTTGAGGCCTCTTCAAATGATTCCCAGACGTCGCTGCTGGATGCACACCCGTATGCATGCTTAGTCAGATAATGTTTAAGACCCTGAGTGAAGCTCTTGTCACCCATATATCCTTTGACCTGCCGCATGATACTCCCGCCCTTGTCATAGATTATTGGGGCCGTACTGGAGTTGATAACCACATGTTCGCCTCCGGGGATCTCTATGGGGATTGTCTCGATCAATGCGTCCCTGTCAAGGGCATTATCTGTCTGTCCCTTGAGGAATTGATCCCATATATCCCATTTGGGATAATATTCTTCCACAATGTCACAAGCGAAATATGTGGCAAAGCTCTCGTTGAGCCAGAGGTATTTCCAGTCCGAAGGGGTAACCAGGTTTCCAAACCACTGGTGTACGATCTCATGGGCAATGATTTCACAGATCCTCTCTTCTCCGGCCCTGGATGTAATATCAGGATAATGGAGAAGCAGGTTCTCGCGGAAGGTGATTGCACCCCAGTTTTCCATTGCGCCAAAAGCAAAGTCAGGGATTGCGATCAGATCGAGCTTTGGGAGAGGATATTTCAGGCCATATTTTCGTTCACAGGATATCAGGGATTTTCTGGCAAAATCGAGACCAAACCGGGCATATTTTTTCATGCCCGGCAACGTGGCCACTCGAATCAGGACATCTCCCGGATCTTCAAGAAATTCATAATCGCCAACCGTAAAAAAGACAAGATATGTTGACATCACAGGCGTCTGTTCAAACCTGACAAGCTTCTTGTTGGCCCCTGAAAGATGCTCTTCAGCTATCGGCGTATTGGATATGGCTGTCAGTCTATTATCAATGATCATTTCTATGTCAAAAGTTGCTTTTCTGGAGGGGTGGTCAAAGCAGGGGAAGGCCCTTCTTGCATCACTTTCTTCAAACTGTGTCACTGCAATGTATTTTGTCTCCCCCTTGTCCCTGTACCGGCTCCTGTAAAGACCGACCATACTGTCATTAATATACCCTTTGTAGTCAATTCTAAGCCGTATTATGCCGGATATCTCTGCGGGAAGAAAAATCGTCATTTCTTCTCTGTCCTGGTTAACACGGAATGAACAGCTCACAAACTCAGAGTCAGTGCATCCCCTGCATGACCGAATGTCGAGGTCGAGGCTATCTAATGTGATTTCGCTTACCGGTTCCGTGGCCTCGATCAGGATCTCCGTGCAACCGGAGAAGGTGAAGCTCTGCAGATCCGGTTCTATACTGATTTTGTAGCTTATCGGATTTATGCGGGTCATTTTTTTTACATGAATTTTTTCGATCATTATATAACTCCAGACCTCGTAAATTATGGGGTATCATGGTGCAATATTTTGGACAAAAACCGCTTTTCAGCCCAAGTACCTCAGGTTCAAAGGTTCACGGTTCAGAGGTTTAGATCCTGGTCGCATGCGATTTTCCTAATATGATCAACTGGTAAGCAATAAATATGTCGATGCATTAACCTTGAACGCAGAACCCTGAACCTGGCAAACCGGACCTCTTGTGTCCAATTATCTTGCATAATGCAGGATTGGCTTATCATTTCGACCAATTA
>CAYSHT010000159.1:0-3628 GCA_964430915.1 uncultured Syntrophaceae bacterium | reverse complement strand
ATTCATGAGCCGAAGGCGAATAATATATTCCTTTTTAATTGCGTCCCTTACCCCGCCTGCAAGGCGGGGCTTGCTGGTGCGCTCCCGGTCAAAAGGAGGGCAGGAATGAGCACATTTTCAGAGATTTTGATGAAACGGCGTTCGGTAAGGGAATTCGAGAAACGGGAGGTTCCCCTGTCGATAACGGAGGAGATTATCAAAGAGAGCTGCCTTGCCCCAAGCGCAGGGAATGATCAACCCTGGCACTTCATCATCATAAATAACGAGGCGATGATCACAAGACTCTCCGATGAGAGCAAAGGGGTTATTCTTGAAGAAATCGAAAATAATCCCGACTCTCCCCTGAAGCACTATGAAGAGATGCTTCGAATTGAGGGCTTCAATGTCTTCTGGGATGCCCCCTCCGTTGTCTATATCGTCGGTCCGAAGAGCAAGGGATCGCTCCAGGTCGATTGTGCCCTCGCCGCTTCTTATTTTATGTTGTCTGCCGCTTCTCGGGGCCTGGGGACATGCTGGGTTGCCCTCGGCTCCTGTATAGAAGATCCTGAGATCAGAGAGGAGATAGGCCTGCCCAACGATTACAAAATTGTTGCTCCTATTATCCTGGGCTATCCCCGGGTGATACCGGAACCTCCCCCGAGAGAGGATTCCAAGATCCTCAAGGTGGTTTCATAAAGAGGGGAAAATGGCTGCGGAAGTTTACAATATGAAAGCTTCAGAAGGGAAGTGATGTAAAGGTTGGCGAGCCCAATAATTGACATGGGAACGGGATTTCCCTATACTTCTCCATAAGAAATCAATGTGTTAGAAACTACAATAAGAATTCTGATTTTGTTCAAACTGCCGTCTGTGACACGATAAGGGACCCTTTTCATGATGAGAAGATTTATTATAGTACTGATATTTTTAGCATTGTTTGCCGTTCCCTCTAATTCTGTCGGTGCGGATTATTTCCTCGCAGATGTTCGTGATCATCTAAGACAGGGCCTGGAAAATGATCTGATAGCTCCCGATCACTTTTACGACATTGATCTCCTGTCTCAATTCTATGAAGCCCGAAACTACCGACCCGCCTGGATAGGGACAAACGGTATCCGAAACCAGGCTGAAGACCTCGTGCGCACGATCTATGAAGCCGAAAAGGAGGGGCTTTCACGAAACGATTATCATTATGCACAAATGAAGAGACTTTCGGAACTCATCAGAGACAGTGAAAATGTAATCAATGAACCCGATCTCTATGTTGAGTTTGACCTCCTGATGACCGATGCCTTTTTTATCTATGCATTTCACCTGATTTCCGGTCACGTGAATCCGGAGACAATCCAGGCAACCTGGAGTTCAAATGGGAAAAGGGCCGACCTTGTTCCGATTCTTCAGGAGGCACTTGATTCGGGTTCGGTCAGGTATACACTGAAAAAGCTTTCCCCCTTTCGCAGAGGGTACTCCCTGCTCAGATACGAACTGATGCATTACCGTTATATTGCGAGGCGCGGTGGGTGGGAGCCTATATCAGAAGGGCCCGTGATGCGCAGAGGGGACAGGGGCAAACGGGTCGAACTGCTTCGAAAACACCTTCTATTAACGGAAGATCTTCAATTCGAAGAGGAAAAGAAGGTTGATATCTTTGATGAAGACCTTGAATCGGCCGTAGTGAGATATCAGCGGCGGCACGGGCTCCCCGCGGATGGGATCGTTGGTTCCGACACGCTTGCATGGCTTAACATACCCGCCGATGAGCTTGTGAAGAAAATCAGATTGAATATGGAACGCTGGCGATGGCTTGCACGCGACAGGGGCGAGATCTATATCGTTGTCAATATCGCCGATTTTACATTGAATGTAATCAATAATGATGAACCGGAACTGAGTATGCGGGTTATTGTGGGTACAAATTATCGAAAGACACCTGTTTTCAGCAGCGGCATAAAGCGGATTATCGTCAATCCTTACTGGTATGTCCCGCCGATTATCGCAGTTAAGGATGTGCTCCCCGAGGTCAAGAAAAACCCCGATTATCTGACGGAAAGAAAGATACGAATCTACAGAAGCTGGAATAGCGGCAGTCACGAAATAGATCCGGCTACCATTGACTGGTCGAAGGTTGATGCGGAAAATTTCGTCTATAAGTTCAGACAGGATCCCGGTCCCCTCAATCCGCTTGGCAAGATTAAATTTTTATTCCCCAATAAATTCTCCGTATATCTCCATGACACGCCGGCACGAAATCTGTTCAAAATGACCAGGCGCGGTTTCAGTTCCGGCTGCATTCGTGTGGAAAAACCGGTCGAACTAGCTGACTATCTTTTAAAAGACAACAAAGAGGAAAAATGGGAGGAGGTCGAGGAAGTTATCGAATCTGGTGACCCAAAGGTTTACTATCTGTCCAAACCCGTTCCCATCTATATGATTTACTGGACAGCCTGGGTGGATAATGACATGCAGCTTAACTTCCGCGATGATATCTATAACAGGGATATTCTCCTTAGCGAGGCACTCAATGAAAAACCGCCTGTGATGACGGAGACCCCCCGCCCTCACTAACCCTCCTTGCCATTTTTCATGATCGACAGTAGGTTTTTTTAATTCAAGTACCGGTTATCTTTATCCGCGTTCTCCAAGCCGTCCAATTTTTTCCTTGACTATATATGGTGTTTCATTTATAAAGTCGCACAATATGTAGTATATCTAAATGGATAGTGTTGTCTTGATGTATATGTAGCTCGTTGCTCTATACGTTAAAGCATAATGCAGGTGTGTGGCGTTTCAGATTAATCAGACGTTAAGCAGGCATTCAGTACATGGGTCTAATTTCGAGGGTTGATATCGGTATTGCAAAGTAAGACGTCGAAAATCTGGACTTCCGATATAGTAACGGCAATGCAAAGGCCGTGGAGCCGCCGTTCCTTTCTTAAATGGTCGATCATGGCGGCGATAGCTTCACAGTTGCCCGTCGAGGCCCTCGCCAAAATTCCCGAATGCCCGACAGATGAACGGAAACTTTCCCTTTACAATATTCATACGGGAGAATACTTTCATGATATTTACTGGGCCGATGGGGCCTATCTCGGGGAATCGTTAGAGACCATCAACAGGTTTATGCGGGACCATCGAACGGATGAGGTCAGGGAAATCGATATCCGCCTTCTCGATCTCGTTCATACCATTCAAACATCGGTCGGGGGACAGGAACCATTTCAGGTTATTTCGGGCTATCGGTCGCATAAAACGAATGACCTTCTCATTAAACAGGGGCACCAGGTGGCGCGAAACAGTTTTCATATAAAGGGTAAGGCCGTCGATATTTATCAGCCCTGTGTCTCCCTCAGGAAATTGCGGAGACTGGCAATGAAATCAAAGGTCGGGGGCGTGGGGTATTATCCGCAGCACCATTTCATCCATGTGGACACCGGTCCTGTCCGTTACTGGTAGCAATCAGGGTTTTTCAAAAAGTTATTCCCACACCGAACAATCAATCCTTACAGATTATCCGCCGCGGCTGCTATTCTTAGTGTAGGGTTTCCACCTTGTAGATAGTAGTAGCTGGAAGTGGTTGGACTTTGTTATCGAAGATCGGGTGCCATCTGGATCGGGATACCTTGAGGGCCTTATCGTATGCCTTGACGGC
>CAYSHT010000158.1:0-3650 GCA_964430915.1 uncultured Syntrophaceae bacterium | reverse complement strand
CTCGTTATTTCCGGTGCGGAATCGGGAGGCCTGCGCTCCGTAAAGCAGGAATCATCGAATATGATACTTATTCCGATGGCGGTGGATAATGTAAAAGTTCCCGTGGTTGCAGCGGGAGGAATTGCCGATTCGAGGGGTTACAGGGCTGCGCTCGCTCTCGGTGCCGAAGGCGTTCAGGTAGGCACACGGTTTCTGGCATCGGAGGAAAGCCCGGCACCAAAGGCATGGAAGGAAGCGATACTCAACTGTGCTGAAGGAAATACAACACTTTTACCGTTGGGAAATATGACAATGAGGGTTATTGAGAACCCCAAACTCAAGGAACAGATGAGCGATCCGGGAAAAGACCTTGCCAGCGAATACAATATGATGAATGCTCCCGAGGCATGGGGCACGGGAAACTTCGATCTCTTTCCGGCAGGTGGCGGGCAGGTCAGCGCCCTCATTCGCGAAATCAAACCGGTAAAGGAAATCATAGCGGAGATGGTATCATAGCGATTACCATCCGGAAATAGGCGCGGGCATAGATAGTATATGCTCGCGTCACAGTTAACTGTTGCATCGACAATTCTCGCAGGCAAGAGCCGAGAGTCACCATCCCCGATACTCTGCATTTCTCCTTCAAGTTCCTTTTGGGAACTGAACAGCGAGCGCATTCCCCGTTGCTTGCAGCGGGGTTAGCAAGGGAATAAGAAATAAAATTTTCCTTAACAGTCGGAGATTCCCAGCAACTTGTTGCGGGAAGCTTCAATAGAGTTACATTTGCACTATCAGTATATCTATCAGGTGTTGTGTTATATTTAGTAAAACGACGTAACAATTTAGAAATAAATAAAATTAACATAGAATGTTCGTAATAAATAATTTATTGACTTACTGAAAATGGCAATATAATATACTGGCAGTATACATAATGGCTATTGATAAATGGCGGGTCCTATCGTAGCTATAGTACGGGGAGAGAGATGGCAGGGAAGCAGGGTTTTAATAAGAAGATGAAACAGCTTGTGATTACGCAGGCTGCGAAGGAATTATTTCTTGAGCGTGGATACGGTACGATTACCGTAGATCAGATCGCTGACAGGGCGGGGATTACCAAGAAGACACTCTATAGCCACTTCCCGTCGAAGCTGGCACTCTTTGTCCACGTCTTCGATGATTATTTGCAGAAGTTGCACACTGAGATGTCAGCGGTTCTCGATGAAGGCCTCAGAATTGACATATTACTGAGAAGACTCACTGCCACCCTCTTTGAATTTACAAAAAGAAATGAAAAATTCATGCGCCTCTTCTGGACCCTTGGTACCGACGAGTTTGACGGCCTGATCCCTGAAGAACTGGTCAATCGTATCAAGATGTGGAACAGGGCCCTGATAGACGAGGTTGTAAGGGTAAGTGAAGAGCCTCAGAACAGGGGACTCCTGAAAGGCTATGACCCTGAACTTCTATTTCATCTGATGTCTGCCATAAATAAGGGTATATTTCTCCATACAAATAAGTCTTATCGATTCAAAATCGCTTCGCTTGATCCTGAAGAACTTTACAGCCTGATGATAGATCTTGTCGAGAAGGGTCTCTTCGGAGAATCGGATCAAAAGGGGAATGCTTCTCCGCCGGGATAATCTTTTCTCGTTACAAAGGAGGGAACAGTACGATGGATTTTGATGGAATAACGCTGGTTACCGGTGCTGCCGGTTTCATGGGGAGCCATCTTGTCGAATATCTGTCAAAGCGTGGGGTTCGTGTCAGGGCAACGGCGAGACCGCGCAAAGACACGTCTTTTTTCGATAATCTGGGTGTAGAATATGTCGGAGCGGATCTGACGAAGCCGGAAACAGTTCCACCCCTTTTTGAGGGAAACGTTGACAGGGTCTTTCACCTGGGAGCCGTCTGCAACTTTTCCACACCCTATGAAGAACTCTATCCGATAAATGTAAAGGGAGTGGAACTCATCACGAAACACGCTCTTGAGGCAAAGGTGAAGCGCTATATTCATGTAGGTTCCACCAGCGTCTATGCCCAGTATAGCGGAACACCTTTTTCGGAGGATTACCGGCAGGACCCGCCCAATTCCTATGGGCAAAGCAAACGTGACGGTGAGAAAATGGTGCGAAATAGGATCGATGAGGGACTTCCCGCTATCATTACGAGGCCCTGTACCGTCTATGGCCCCCGGTGCACCGACGGGGCGGGAAAGGCCTTTTCTCGGGCGACGTCGATTACTGCCATACCGGGAAGCGGAAAACAACTTCTTTCGAATGTAAGGGCAGAAGACGTGGCCGCTGCCGTGGAACACCTCTCTCATCTGGATGAGGCCGTCGGTGAGGCCTATAATATTTCCGATAACAGCAATCCGACCCTGGAAGAGGCGTTGACTCTCGCGTCAGAAACCTTCGGAATGAAAGCGCCGAAAATTCATCTTCCACTGGGAATCGTAAAGATCGCCGCCCGTCTCGACGGATTCGTATCGAAGATGAAGGGGAAGGTCCCCGATCTGGAATATGATGCCGTTAATTACCTTTATGAAGATTATGTAGTGAACAACACAAAGCTGAAAAAAACGGGGTATAATTTCATCTATCCCGATTTTCGAGAATCGATGAAGCAGATGGGGGAATGGTACGCAAGCCAGGTACGTCAATGAAAATAATCTTTTCAAAGATGCACCCTTTCGTTGTTGGAACGAATGGGTGAAAGGAGGGTCGGTTCTATGAAGAAATCGGTGGTAATTACCGGCCTTGGCCAAGGGATGGGCCGTGAGGTGGCGAAGATAATAGCCGGTGAGGGATGGAATGTGGCGGGCTTTGACGTCGATAGCGAGGGGATCGAATCTCTCGGGAAAGAACTGAAATCGATTGGGGGCGACCACATACTCGAGACCATGGACATAACGGACCGGCCCGGTATTCTGGCCTTTCGTGATCGGGTTTTGGAAAAGCTCGGCAGTGTCGATACGGTACTTTCCAACGTGGGGATCGGATTTTTCGGACCCTTTGAGGAAGTGGACCTCGAAAGGGCCCTGAAGTGCCTCGAGATCAACGTAATCGGTGCATCCGCCATATTTCAGGCATTTATTCCGTCGATGCGCGAACAACGAAAGGGGAAGCTTATTGCCATGTCGTCCCTCGTGGGACAGGTACCCTTTCCCTTTGAGTCCATATATTCGGCAAGCAAGTTTGCCATCGAAGGACTTGTCCTGTCGCTTCGCTACGAAGTGGAACCCTTCGGAATCAGCGTTGCCCTTGTCGAACCGGCCCAGGTTTCCACGAACTTTGCTGCAAAGATTCATGTTCTTCCGCCGGAAGGGTCTCCCTACAGGGAGCGGGCCGGACGTTTCATTCATCGGGATGAAGAACTGGTAAAAACCGCCCCCAATCCCTTGGAGGCATCGCAAAAGATCGTAAAATTAATACAGGCCGACAAAGTGAAACTCCATAATCAAGTTGACTTTATGAGTACCTTTTTCCTTTTCCTGAACAAATATCTTCCCCGGTCCGTGAGGGATGCAATTTTGCTGAATCACATGAATATAAAAGTTTAATATAGTACAATGTAAGATGAAAAAAATAGCATCGCTTTAAAGAACATGGGGAAATGCTTTTGAACTGAACAGCGCTCACATACCCCGTTGCTTGCAGCGGGGTTAGCGA
>CAYSHT010000157.1:0-3683 GCA_964430915.1 uncultured Syntrophaceae bacterium | reverse complement strand
TGGCCCCCAAGTCGATTTCGAGTCGACCCCGTTACGACCACTTCGGTACCTCTCCGCGAAAGAGCTATAAACCTTTATCAACCTAAAAATCAGGAGGTCGACATTACCCTCTTTTCCTGAAAAAATCTACTTAAAATTTCACCACATTTCTTTTTTAAAACCCCGCCCGTCACCTCGACGGAATGGTTCAGTCTCTTGTCGTCAAATACATTGTAAAGTGACGTTACCGCACCATTTTTCGGATCAGGTGCACCGAAGACGACCCTCGCAATTCTCGCCTGAATAATTGCCCCCGCACACATTATGCAGGGTTCGATTGTCACATAGAGCGTAGTCCCCAAGAGGCGGTAATTTCCCACCCTGGCGCCGGCCCTGCGAATTGCCATGATCTCGGCATGTGCAGTAGGATCCTCCATCAGTATGGAGCTGTTATGGGCCTTTGCGAGGATATCGCCTCCCAGGGTGATGACGGCGCCTACCGGGACCTCACCCCTTTCATAGGCCATCTCCGCCTCTTCAAGGGCTATCGTTATAAAATGCCTGTCTCCGATCATGATTTCATCATCCTGCACGGACCGGTCAAAGTACCCCGGACGCTTGGTTTATATTATACTCAAATAAATTTTGTCCCGTTTGTCAAGAAAGATGCGCTCGTAAAAAGTTAATATTCGATGGCAAAGTAAAATCAAAATAATGATCACATCCTTGATTCAACCCCCGCCATCGGATATGATGCGCCCGGTGGTATATGATATGATTTCAAAAAGACTCTTTATTACAGCCATTGTGATTTCTCTTCTGGGGCATATGGCTGTTCTGGCACTCACAGGTCTCTCGGAGGCAACCCTTGAGGTGCGAAGTGACAGTATCTTCAAGGTCCGTCTCGAAAAGGGGCCGAAGGATATCGAAAAAAAGAGTGAGGAGAGAGAGGAAATAGAAGAAAGCGCCAAGCAAGAGAAGCCACCCGAAGAAATCGTCTTTGAAGCGGAAGACACTGTTGATCTTGATAGCACGGATACGCGATACTATTCCTACCTCGCCAAAATAAAAGCCCTCGTAGAGCGCAAGTGGTCATATCCCAGCTGGTCGTCCACCCGCAAGGAAAAAGGAACGACGATTGTTAAATTCTCGATAACAAAAGAGGGAATTCTTTCAAAGGCCGCCGTTCTTTCATCTTCCGGATACGCGTCGCTCGATATTGAATCACTCTATGCCATAAAAGCGGCCGCACCCTATCCCCGCTTCCCCGAAAGCTTTCACCTTTCCAGGCTTAATATCGTGGCAAAGTTCAATTACACATTATCCGACTGAACCGAACGGTAAGCGCATTCCCCACAGAGTGTCTGAGTTATACGGGGTTGCGGAAAGTCTCAATTATAGGCTTGCTATTTTATAATCAAAAATAGTATCCCCCCACGTACCAATACGTGATTGCGAAAGCCCATGAATAACGAAAAGAAAATCATATTTTTCACCTGCGTTGCCCACTACTTCACACATTTTTACGAGCTTCTCTTCCCCGCCCTTGCAATACCGCTCGTTCTCTCACTGAAGATGAGCCTGGCCGATGTGCTGAAATTGAGTTTTTTCATGTACCTCCTCTACGGTCTCGCCGCACTCCCCTGGGGAATGTTTGCAGACCGATACGGAAACCGCAGGAGCCTTATCATCTTTTTTGTGGGTACCGGTGCGGGGGCATTACTTACCTCTCTTGCAGAAACAGAGACATCGATCATGTGCTCCCTCGCCTTTATCGGCTTCTTTTCAAGTATCTATCACCCCGCCGGAATGGGGCTCATATCGATCGGGACAAAAAACAGGGGAATGGCACTGGGCATAAACGGTGTGGCGGGAAATCTCGGCCTCATGAGCGCACCCTTTGTGGCCGGCATATTAAACTGGCTTGTGGGCTGGCAGATAACCTTCCTCGTTGTTGGCATCATCTCCATTGCCTGGGGATTAGGCATGCTCCTCGTCAACATTGACGAAACGCCCGTTCATGAAGAGAACGAGGGCGGAGAAAAAGCTGACAACAACGATAACATGAAATATTTCTTCATACTCTGTATCGTCATGGCCCTCGCCGGTCTCGCCTACAGGGCAAACAGCGTCGTGCTCCCTGCCTATTTCGAATTCAAGGCGAGTTTCCTCTGGGAATATTTACAAGGCTTTCACTTCGAGAATCTCGAAGGGGCAAAGACCATGGCGGCAACACTTCTTGCCTCGACGGTTTACATCGTCAGCGCCATAGGACAGATTGCGGGCGGAAAACTGGCCGATAAATACGACCTTCGATGGATGTATCTCGCCTTTCACGTACTGAGCATCCCCTTCGTCATCCTCATGGGGCTTCTAAGCCAGCAGCTCCTCGTGATTTCCGCCGCCCTCTATGTCTTTTTCGCCCTCGGCATGCAGCCGATTGAGAACAGCCTAGTGGCAAAATTCACACCGAACAGATGGCGAAGCACGGGTTTCGGCATAAAGTTCATCCTTGTCTTCGGGGTAGGGTCCATCGCCGTTTACATCGTGGGATGGATCAAGGAGGCCTGGAATCTGGGAACGGTCTACTTTTTCTCAGCCGCAACAATCGCCACTCTGGTACTTTTTATCATCCTTCTGATAGCAGTATCACGAAAGGTGTCTTGCAGGAACATGGAATGAGGAATGCATTTTTTTCATTGAAGCTCCCCGCAACTTGTTGCGGGGAATCTCCGACTGTTAAGGAAAAATTTATTTTTATTCGCTCGCTAACCCCTCTGCAAGCAACGGGGTTAGCGCTCGCTGTTCAGTTCATACTCCTTTTCCTTTTGTTGTTCACCGTCCTTTTATCACCGGCATACGGAACCTCCCATCTTGTCATCGATGAGATAGGCCGCGAGGTTTACCTTTCGTCTTCCCCAAAAAAGATAGTATCTCTTGCCCCCAATATCACGGAGACACTCTTCGCCCTTGGCCTCGGAAGCGAAATCGCGGGAGTCACCATATTCTGCAATTATCCCGAAGAGGCAAAGAAAAAACCGAAGGTAGGCGGCCTCATCAACCTTTCCCTGGAGAAGATCGTGTCCCTCGAACCTGACCTGATAATCGCCACCGCCGACGGTAACAGGAAGGAAACGGTGGTTCAGCTTGAGAACATAGGCCTCCCCGTGTATGTTATAAATCCCCGAAATGTAATGGAAATACTCAGCATGATATCGCACATCGGGATAATAACGGGAAGAGAACGAGAGGCGGAGAGGCTCACAAGAAACCTCGAAGGAAGGATAGCAAATGTCCTCGCACACAAAGAAGGGCTCGCACGGCCACGGGTCTTCATGCAGGTCGGAATGGATGCAATGATTTCTGCGGGCAGAAACACTTTTCTTAACGAACTTATCACCATGGCCGGCGGAGACAATATAGCGGGAGATTCCGCCATACGATATCCACGCCTCGGCATAGAGGAGATCATTATAAAAAAACCCGACTTCATCATCGTATCATCCATGAAAAAGGGGGATTCCCTTGCAAGGGCACAAGAAATGTGGAGGAGATGGGACACCATTTCTGCGGTAAAAAACAATAAAATTCATATTATAGATTCGGATATCATTACCCGTCCTTCTCCGAGAATCATCTCTGGGCTGGAGGAGCTGTTTGCCATCATTCACCCGGAGGCATTGCAAAATTCCGGCGCAAATTAG
>CAYSHT010000156.1:1492-3747 GCA_964430915.1 uncultured Syntrophaceae bacterium | reverse complement strand
TGATTCAACCTATATCGAGCATCTCGTCTACGACGGCGAAGACCAGGAAGAGATCCTGATGAAAAAGGAAGAGACGGCGCTGGTAAAGAAAAATATCGCGGGTGCAATGGAAATACTGAACGAAAGGGAAAAGCATATCATTCAGCATCGCGTAATGGCCGATAGACCTGAAACTCTTCAGGAAATCGGGGACAAGTTCAATATAACGAGAGAGCGGGCACGACAGATAGAAAAAGAAGCCTTAAAAAAACTGAGGGCAGAGATACCATATTTCGGAAGCGAGCCCGAACTCCTGACCCATCAATAATCTTCCTTTTCCCAGGCAAGATTTTCAAATCTTGTGTATTCCTTTAAAAAAGAAAGTCTAACGAGACCGGTGGGGCCGTTCCTCTGTTTTCCTATGATGACCTCGGCCAGACCCTTTTCGGGATTGTCTTCCGATTTATTATACACCTCATCCCGATAGATAAACATGATGACATCCGCGTCTTGCTCGATTGCTCCCGATTCTCTGAGATCTGCTAGTTGCGGCCGTCTGTCCGATCGCGCTTCAACCTGGCGGTTCAGCTGTGAAAGGGCGACCACAGGAACCTCCAGTTCCTTGGCCAGTGATTTGAGGGATCGGCTTATCTCGGATATTTCCTGTTCCCTGGAAGGACCTCTTCCCCGCATGAGTTGAAGATAATCGAGTATCACGAGACCAAGCCCATGCTCCGCCTTGAGCCTTCTCGCCTTTGCCTTCATCTCGAGGACCGAAATAGCCGGCGTATCATCGATATATATCGGCGCTTCGGACAATCGGCCCGCGGCCGTGGTGAGTTTGGGCCAATCCACCTCCCCCACGAATCCCTTTCTCAGTCTCTGGGAATCCACTCTTGCTTCCGACGCAAGGAGACGGAAGGCAAGCTGTTCCTTGGACATCTCCAGTGAAAAAATAGCCACGGGCGTCTCATTTTCTATTGACGCGTACTGGGCAATATTGATTGCAAGGGCCGTCTTTCCCATACTGGGCCTTCCCGCAATAATGATGAGCTCGGAGTTTTGAAAACCCGAGGTAATCTCGTCCACTTTCTTATACCCCGTCGACACACCTGTAATGAGAGCCTTTCTTTCGTAAAGACCTTCTATAGTCTTGAAGCTGTCCTTTATTATTTCCTTTATGGGATAAAAGGAGGGCTTTACCTTGTTTTCAGATATCTCGAAGATGGTGTGTTCCGATTCGTCAAGAACACTGTCAATATCAGAACTGGAGTCGTAACTCTTGTTTAATATTTCAGTGGCGGCACCGATAAGTTTCCGTAATATTGACTTTTCTTTAACGATCTTTGAATAGTAACTTATGTTGGCAGCAGAGGGCACGGCATCAACGAGGGAGGCAAGATATGACTCCCCTCCGACTCCTTCCAGCTGCTTCTTATCACGCATTATGCTGCTCAGCGTTATGAGATCATTCGGCTCGCTCCTCTCCGAGAGCTCAATAATGGCCGTGAATATCTTCCGGTGAGCCTCGCTGTAGAAATCATCCGTTACCAGTATCTCCAGGACGCTGTTGATTGCCATATTATCCAGGAGGATCCCACCGAGGACAGACTGCTCCGCTTCCAAATTCTGCGGAGGAACTTTATGCAATGAATAATCTACATCTTTCATCGATACTATCCCTACTCTTCTGCCACCACAACAACCTTAACCTCTGACGTGACGCCCTGATACAGTTTTACCGTAACGGGAAACTCTCCGAGGCTTTTTATCGGCTCATCAATACTGATGCTCTTTCTGTCTACCTTTATACCCTGTTCCTCCAGGGCCTTTTCTATATCCTTCGATGTGACGGAACCGAAAAGTTTGTCCTGCTCCCCCACTTTTCTTTTTATGATACAGGTGACGTCCGCCATCTCGTCCCGCAGAGATTCTGCCTTTTTCTGCTCCTTTTCCACTTTCCGTTCGACGACGCCCTTTTCAAGTTCCAGGGCCTTGATATTTTTTTCGCTCGCTTCTACCGCCAATCCCTTAGGAATAAGGTAATTTCTCGCATAACCAACCGAAACATTCAGGACGTCTCCCATTTTCCCCAGAGCATCAACATTATCCTTCAGAATGACTTTCATTTACAACCTCCTCCTGTTACTTATGTTTGACAATCTCGTAAAAAGTTATGAATTTATGACGATGTAATTTATTTCAGCTTCTCCTATCCTTATAATTGAGGCACACATGCGCGAAATGCATCGAAAACAGATGAGACATACCACGCA
>CAYSHT010000156.1:0-1392 GCA_964430915.1 uncultured Syntrophaceae bacterium | reverse complement strand
AAACCGCTATGTTTTGGTATCCGGTTCAGCTTTTTCGAGTTTTCTGAAATCGACCCAGACATCAATTAGCCCAAGCCCGATTACAAGAAAAAGGAGAATCTGCTGTGCAAAGATCAGGAAATATCCAAAGCCCCTGATAAACCATGGCATATTTTTTTTCTTAAAATAGAAGCTTACTATTGACAGCCCCTGAAGCATATAGATGAATAAGAGAACAATGAGTATATTAAGACCGATAATCTTCATAGCCTTCACAGGGACGACGATACATACCCCTGCGATTATGAAGACCCAGATCATCCTGTCGAAAATCTTCCAGCGCGATAGATCACCGAACTGAGGATACCACATTCCCTTTTTTTCAAACAGCAGTTTTCCTTCCAGGATATTCACCCACACGCAGAAGGAAGCGCCGACGAGAATAAGCGATGGAAATAAATTGGTCAGGGCGTTTGCTATATAACCGGCGTTTTCACTAATGATAGCTATATGTTCCTGAGGAACACCGACCCGCGCATAGGAATCTATATTTTCTCGAACTATCTCGAATATATAAAGCTCGATGAGGTTCCAGGGACTCTTTCCCAGGATCATACTGTAAAAGAGAAGAAAGGACAATCCCAGGGCCAGGAATGCACCAATGCCATAGAGAACCGTCTTTTCTATGGGATAATCCCTTCGCAACACCTCTGAAAGCAGAGGTCCAACAGCACCCAGGAGGAAAAAATAGTGAAGGGTCAGTGGCGAGTGAACGATCTTCAGGGTTATCGTCGCAGCGAGGAGAGATAAAAAGAAAATGAATATCCCCTGAACTCTGCCAAGCTTCGAGTAATAGTATAAAAGTGGCAGGGGTAACATGAGAGCGCCGAAGCTGCTAAGGATCGATATTGCTGCCACCACAATGAAAATAAGAGAGGTTATGGCAGCAGCAAAGAAATAATCTCTATTAAGGATACCTCTCCCTGCTTCTTTCAAAGCCTATTCATTCCTCAAGTATCTGAAAATTAACCCTCAGTAACTACGTAGGGCAAAAGAGCCAGCGTTCGTGACCGTTTTATTGCAACCGTCAGTTCTCTCTGATGTTTTGCACAGGTTCCCGTTATCCTTCTCGGTATGATCTTTCCCCTCTCAGTAAGAAAGCTTCTCAACATGGCAGGGTTTTTGTAATCTATTTTTAAATTTGAATCTACGCAGAATCTGCAGACTTTTCTTTTGTGAAAAAATTTCTTTCTCGGAGTATGCGGTCTTTGTCTTTGGAATGCCATTTTTTATTCCTCCCCCTCTTTCTTTTCTTCTTCCACTTCCGTCTCAGCAGGCTCGGCCTAGGTCGCTACTTTTTCTTCCTCTGCCTTTTCCTCTCCCTTTGCTTTTTCGTCCGGCTTTTCCCCGGTA
>CAYSHT010000155.1:2640-3763 GCA_964430915.1 uncultured Syntrophaceae bacterium | reverse complement strand
GGCTCATCATTATTGGTTTTATCTCTATCATCAGAATTGCTCTTTTCCCCTTCATCTTCTGCGGGAGCGAGCATGGCGTATACGTCGAGGGCTTCGGTATAGGCATCGATTGCTTTTGAGAGATTCTTCTCATAATCACTGAATTTGGCAAGGGCATAGAAGGAAGCGCCGAGACTGTTTTTTATCTCTGTATATTCTTCGGGATGGCTTTCAATGGTATATACCTTTAGTGCTTCGCTGTAGGCCCTGGAAGCCCCGGCGATATTCCCCTCCAGATCATCAATTTGTGAGAGAGACTGATATGCAGCCCCCAGATTGCGCTCGGTCATTGCATAATTGTCGGGATGGCTTTCAATGGTATATACTTTTAATGCCTCTCTGTACGCATCAATCGCCCGTAAGAGATTGTCCCTGTCATTTCTGAATTCGGCGAGGTCGAAACTGACAGTCCCAAAGTTGTTGTTTGCCATTGCATACTCTTCGGGATTGCTTTCAATGGTATAAACCTTTAATGCCTCGCTGTAGGCCTGTAACGTCTTGGAAAGATACCGCTCCCTGTCCTGGATCTCAGAAAGGGCCAGGTATGCGACTCCGAGATTGGCCTGTGTAATCGCGTAGTTGGCAGGGTATTCTTTCAGTGTGTATATTTTCAGTGCCTCGTTATAGGCCTGTAGTGCGATGGTAAGGTTTTTCTTTCTGTCTTTGCTTTTTGCCCTGTTTTGGTAGCAGATACCCTGGTTATTCTTAATGTGACCGTATACGGCGGGCTCTCCGTCCCTGGAGATTAATGGTAACAGATCATCATATATTCCCAGCGCCTCTTCAGGCATATTTTTTTCAAGCAGTTTGTCTGCGCTTTTTATTGAAGTAAGAAATACCGTTTTAGAAATTGTTTTATCCGGATATACATAGAAATGGAAATATAGGAATAGTGCCGCGAGAGATACCGTCAGCAAGATTATAATTCCCAAAAGCCAGAGATTAATCCTGTAAAATCTCACTCCTTGACTCCTTTTCCGCTATCAGATGGGTGACTGCTAAGGCTGTTCCTCTGCAAATCTTTCATCAACACAAAATCTTATAGCATTCTTGCTTTTATGAGTCCAGCTATTCTGCTTTTTTC
>CAYSHT010000155.1:0-2540 GCA_964430915.1 uncultured Syntrophaceae bacterium | reverse complement strand
TATCAGCAGGGCCTGTCATGCTTTGATCAAGAAGCTGTGTTCGATTACTCATACTGAAGCCTCGAGGTGCCGATCTCCCTGTTTCGCAAAGACGTATGAAAAAGGTATCGCGATTAGAGCTCCAATTATATAAGTTACAAAGATTATCACCATTGATATCGCATAACTTGGGAAATGTGCTGTAACCAAAAGGGGTATAAGAACACCGATGAACCATACTAACTTGTAGCAAAGTTGCATCAAAAGAACAGGCACAAATTTGAGGGGAGACCGCAGGCCCAATATAGACAATAATCCGAATGCCACGTAGACGCTACCAACAATTCCAAAAGTTGTTGGTTCTTCAACCGGCCATGGAAACTTCGTTTTTTATCATCCCAGGCATAACAATTATTCCCACACCAAGAAATCCTGATACAACAATAGTGTAAATATACATAAACTTCAGCCACCCCCATCGAATTTTAATATCTTCTGACATGGTTTTTCCCTCCTTTCCAATCCGGTCTTCACTGCAGACTGCATTGCGATTAAGCTCAGCGGTGACAGTATGTACCGTCCGCTGAAGTGCTTTACTGGGCTTTCACACCCAGAGCGCTTTGTGGAATGGCCGGCTTAGTCTGTGCCCAGTATTTTTTCTACACATCTGACCGCTGAGCGACAGGCAAAATCCATGCCGACGCCTCTCCCCCGGACCGTGTCACCAGCGAAGTAAAGGCCTTCAAGACCCGGTGCTTCATTATCAGGCCTGAATATGCCCACGCATCGCGGTCTCCGGGCAATGCCCAATCCCTGAAAAAGTTCCCTTGATTGCCCACTCAACGTTGTCCCATATGCCGGGAAACATTTCTTTCAGGTCCTCTTTTTGTGCCGCCGCTTTTTCTTCCATCAATTCTCTGTCGGTGATGTCCAGTTCACAGGGACAGCCACCGATAAACAAATGTTTTCCATCCGGTGCAATGGAGGGATCGATGTTGGTGATCGGCAGAAACTGTAAAGGAAGCCCCGCGCGTTTCAATTTATATACTGCATGGTGACAGGAGCTGTCTGTCGCCGGTTTGTTCATGGCCAGAATCGCCCAGCCCACGGCGGAAGTGGTATTGCCCGTAAAATTGGAGACCATCTTCACAAAGAAATCGGGGAAATTTTTCCTGGGAGCAATTTTGAAGAGGTCCCATATCATCCCCGTATAGATGACCAGCGGTGCCTCGATAAATTCCTGGTCGGCAAGTACATTATCAGCCATGAAAAAATTGGGGTCTCTTTCTCTGTCGATTAATACGCCCTCTACTGCATTATTTGCGATAACGATTTTCGATACGGTGGTATTCAGGCGTATTTCGCTCTTTCCGGATTCGATAAAATCAGCCATGGAATGCCAGAGTTTGGTGTATCCCCCTGTGGGGACGCCGGCGAATTTCATGGTTTTCAGCACCCTTCCTGCTGAGAACACCACTTCAGACGCGGCCATATCATTGGTGTCGGGGAGCGTTGTTATGACCATCGCGATTCCCCTCATAAAATCGAGGATGGCCTTATTAGCTGTTCTTTTTCTGAGCCAGTCCTCTATTGATTGATCATCAAGCTTTGTGAGTTCCTCTTCCGGCATTTCCATCATCTCAGAGGCCATTTTTCCAAATTCGGGATCATCGAGCGGTGCC
Organism: uncultured Syntrophaceae bacterium; assembly: GCA_964430915.1. Lineage (GTDB taxonomy): Bacteria > Desulfobacterota > Syntrophia > Syntrophales > UBA2210 > JAFGBH01. Next base: position 879 of record CAYSHT010000155.1, on the reverse strand, counting down.
AGATCCATCATGTTCTGCCAGCGGTTATCCGTGTAGACCATCAATCCCGGAATCTGGCTCCATTCGGACTTGATTCCGAGTTTGTTGAGCGTCTGCCCCAGTACCCCTTCATCGGAGGTAATCATAAGATGCATCCCGTAATCCAGGGTAAACCCCCGGTATTCGAATCCGCATGCTCTGCCTCCGAGCCTGTCGCCTGAATCGACGATAAGGACTTTTTTGCCCGAATCGGCAAGCAATGATCCGGCTGTCATGCCGGCTGGTCCACTTCCGATTATAATGACGTCAAATATTTTCGCATCCATTTTCAATTTACCCCCCTTGGTAAGTCTTAAAGATGTTTTGATGCTTTCAGGATTCTTCTGTGGGCGATGGAATTGGAATAGAAAGGAGGATTCGAAGTGACAAGTTTCGCAGTTTTGGCAATTTCTAAAATAACGTGAGATAGTATTCTGTAACAGTAAAAGAAAAACATTTTTAGATAATATTGTCAATGATATTCAGCCGGAACGTATAATCGTCATTTTTTCTCTCTTCTCGAATCGACTTTCTAAGACGCGTAAATCAAGGCGTTGATCGATAACTTCCTGAAAGCGTGTGTCATTGCCCTCTTTGTTTCGTCCACTCTTTCAATCGGCAATCAATGAAAAAGGCAGGGCCTGTGTGAAGCCCTGCCTTTGTTGGTTGTTATATGGTACCTGCTGCTAAAATTTTCTGCGCTTACTCATCCTTATTGCGTGCTCCCTTCTTTTGTTGCTTCCACAGCCTCCGCTGCATCCGATGCCATATCCTTACCCGCTTCAACCGCGGCAGCAGCCCCCGGAATTCTAATTATTTTGAATTGCGGATGTTTCTGCCTTGAAAAAATCTCCATTATCG
>CAYSHT010000154.1:0-3780 GCA_964430915.1 uncultured Syntrophaceae bacterium | reverse complement strand
CCCAATTTTTTACTATGAAGTTACATACTCTTTTTCGGTTATTTGATGGGTTTTCGGAGGATCAGAAGCAAACGATCATGAAAGAAAACAGAAATCAATCGCTCCATGATGTGGTGGTCGGAAAATATATGAGTGGAGAGCTATCGATAAGGGTTGATAAAAGTGCCTTACTTTCTTCCTGCCCCAAAATAATAAACAATCCGCTTTTAAAGCTTTTCGTCCTGATGGTCTATGTCCTGTCACACCCCCTGATGATTATCTGCGCGTTCTCCTATTTCATTTTCAGTGGTTCTTTCCTATCAATTCTATACTATATTGTCGGCATTTTTCTCCTCGTTGCTCTGGAAGGCTGGCTTCTCAAAAAGGTTGCGATAGATTCGGCATTGAAGAACAAAACCTACTTTGTGGAACTTTACAAGAGGGGGGCGATAAAGATAAAAGACGTTTTTGATCCCTATATACAGATGTAGAAACGAAGGAACGCCGCGCAATACTGACAAGCTTCATGTGGCGGATTTAAATGCCTTACCAGTCAAGTCCCTTTTTCTCCAGCAACATCTCCATGAAGGCATCCACTCTCGTCTCAAACTGGGCGACGGAGAAGTTCTGGTCATCCATATGATCGGCATCGATGATGACCGAGGGCACTCCCAGTTCCACCTCAAGGGCTTTCTTTATGTCCATCTGCCCCAGCGTAATGGGAACGCAGGACTTATTCCGGTGCAGAATTGCCCCGTCTATTGAATAATCCCTGCAGGCCTTGAGGACCATTTCCTTTCGTTTCTCCACGGAGACACAGGACACAAGAGGATAGGATATGAGGCTTTTCATGGCGAGGGCCTCGATCGGGTTTTGGGAATCGAGTCTGAGCGACCAGGCGGCCGAATAGGTTTCCGCCACGACCACACCTCCCATCTTTTCAAAGTAGTTAAAGAGTCCCATATTGTACCAGAGGGGGATATTGTCCCAGAAAAGTCTTATCTTCTCTTCTTCGATGACGCCCGTTCCCGTTTCGGCCTTTTCCTTTACCTCGTCCCTCACGGCGGTCAGAAAGTCCACCGCTTCCTGTGTACCCTGGCGGGTTACCATGACAAACATGATGCCGATCTCCGCCGCCGAAAAGGGCGCGGGAATGAATCGCCGGTAGGACATGATCTCATCCCAAAGGGCACAGGCCTGATCGGAAAGTTCAACCACCTCTCTCAGCCTGTCATAGTCCAATTCTCGGCCGGTAACCTGGGTGAGAAAACCGATGAGACGATGCATCTCGCTTACGGCATAGTCTATGTGATGCCGTTTAATCTTCTCCATGGCTACCTGGGGAATATCGGCGTAGAATACCTTTGCCTCGGGAAAGCGGCGCTCCAGTATATGAAATATTTTCATGACCGGAATGCACCCGCCTCCCGGTGACAAGAGGATGTCGGGCTCGGGAAGACCGCCCAGGGGAACCCCCTCGTCATTCATCCCGCCATAGACATAGCCGGTGATGTTTCTGAGATAGCCGCATAGATCCCGCGAATATCCCAATCCATCGGTGATCTCGAAATTTTGCGGGGTGAGCCCGAAGGCGGCACAGACGGGTGACCAGTTTTCGGGAAATACGGGTTGGAGATCCATGGCATAAAATATCTCGATTGCTCCATTCATGGGTGGCATCCAGCCCACCGGTTTTCCCTCTTCCTTTGCTTTGTTACATTCAAGATAATAGTCGACGACGACCCTGTTTAGTTCCTTTGCGGCCTTCAGTCTCTTTTTTGACTTTCTCGTCTTCTCCATCTCAGTTCTCCAGCATCTCGATAAATCCCTGCAGGCGGGTTCTCAACTGACCTTCCATTATGCCCGTTTCTTCCGTCTCCACCACGATTGCCGGGATATTCTCCTTTATCAGCTCTTCTCTCAGTATCGGATAGTCGGCGAGGTGCGGCGTGCAGAACTTTTCAAAGAGAAAAAGAACACCCTTCGCACCAGAGTGTTTCACCAACTCGATCAGCAAAGGGGCTCTCTCTTTGGCCCTTGCCCTCGAAGGACAGGGGAAACGCTTCATATACCGGTTGATAAGACGTCCGATGGCATCGTCCCCCTCACCATCGGGAGGATAAAAATGGCGAAAGCCTGTGCAGAGGTCGTCGGAGACAACCCTTCCTCCAACCTCCTCGAGGATTCTATAGGCACGAGGGTCCTCAACGAGACTGCCCGATATCATTATCGGTATGCCGCTTTTCTCTGGAATCTCAGCATTCTCTATCTCTTTCTGCACTATCTTCAGCATTTCGAGGTACTCTTCGGGAGGCATTACAAACCCGGCACGAATCACATGGAAAAGATCCACCGCAGAGAGCGGCAAAAGACTCTCGGAAAGTTTGCCATAGAGCCCGAGGACGATCTTCCTTATTCCGGCATAGAGATTCAGCGAATTAGTGAGAGAATCTTCCGTTATTTTGCCACCGATACTTTCCAGTTTCTCATTGAGCTCCAGGATACAGGAGCGGAAAAACTCGCGGGACGCCGGATTATCGTTGTATGGAAGGGGAATCGTATGATAGATTTCCCCCCCGATATTCTCTTCCCATATATTAACCATTCCGCACGCCACATCACAGGTATATCCCTGAACAATTCCGGAAAGATAATCGTATTCACCCTTCAGTGCCTTTTCGAGCGAAAGGAGAAGTGGCGGACAGATAAAGTTCGGTGCGAGTGAATAGGCATCGTCCACCTCGCCAACTCCTCCCATTACCCTCACGGGAAGAAAACCTGCGGCATGAATAAGCTCGACAGGGGTATAGGTACAGAAATAACCGATAATTTTCTTCCCCGCTTGAGCTATCTCTCTGAGACGAGTATCACTCGTATTCAGGGCACTGACAAAAGGTTGAACCGAAACTGACGACATAGAATGAATTATCCCTTCTCCCTTTTACGATGGATTTGACGGCTATATAAATCCCGCATAGCGGAACTGCATCCCCCCGTTACTATTTTAACATTCCATAATGAGCCGATAAATCGGCGGGCTACGCGACGCAATTGTAGTTGCCCGATTTATCGGGCGTTGGTAATACCGATAAACGGAAGACTTCAAAGCCGCCACGCAAAATAAGGGGGTGAGAGAAAATGCATCAAAGAACCTTTTATTTTCGCTCACCCCTTATACAGCTTCCTCTGTTACGTACGCTCACACTACCCTAAATTACCATCGGCGTACATCTGCCTCAGGCCCTTTTTATCAAACTTCATGACGCTCGTCTTCGGCAGTGCATCTATGAAGGCATACTGCTTCGGTATCCAGTATGATGCCTTCACCTTATCTTTAAGAAATTCCTGGAGCTCTTCACCGGTTAGAGTTTCTCCCGGCTGAACCACGATACATCCAAAGGGCACTTCCTGCCATTTTGGATCGGGTACGCCGATAATGGCGGCTTCCATTACCTTGGGATGGGCCATAATGATATTTTCAAGGTCAACCGACGAGATCCATTCACCGCCGCTTTTGACCAGGTCTTTTGTCCTGTCAACAAGCCTCACATACCCTTCCTCATCGATGGTACCCACGTCACTGGTGTGGAACCAGCCATCGACAAAGGCCAGCTTTGAGCGTTCCGGATCCTTGTAGTATTCATCGGCAATCCACGGTCCTTTCAACCATATTTCACCCATATCCTCGCCGTCCATCTTTACGTCTTTGCCGGTCTCGGCGCTCACAATCCTCATATCGAGTCCGTGAACGAGCAGGCCGGCGCTGCTTCTGATACTGTAGAGTTCATCAGGAGAAAGATC
>CAYSHT010000153.1:0-3821 GCA_964430915.1 uncultured Syntrophaceae bacterium | reverse complement strand
CCGTCCTACAGTGGGTGCACCTCAATTTGAAGCTTTTTACTTTGCCATCGAATATTGACTTTTTACGAGACCGTCAAGATTATATATGCTTTGATATGTCTTTCAATTTTAGCTGAATATTGCTTGCTCCCCTCCAGTTGTTTATCTGAGGGGTAAATGCTATGTCGACGGTTGATTTTGCGAGAGTGTCGGCAAAGTGCCCCTTATTAAACCATATTGAATCGTAAGAGAGCCCGTCTTTTTTCATAGTCATCTTCAGGTGATTATTTCCCACCGTTGTGAGGGACGAAACCTTGATATTTCTGGAGCAGAGTACCGGTTCGGGATTCATGTTGCCGAAGGGGGAGAGCATTTCAATCTGGGAGATGAGATCATAGTTGATCTCTTCCATGCCGCATTCGGCATCTATGTCCGTTTTTCTTATAAAATCCGAATCATCAAGTTCGTTGCGTACGGTGTCGTCCAATATTTGTGAGAAACCCTCGATATCTTCCTCCCTGATCGTTATTCCCGCAGCGTGACGATGCCCGCCATAGGCGATAAGGAGAGAGGAGCACTTTTCTTCCAGGCTTCGATAGAGATTAAACTCGGAGATACTTCTCCCCGAGCCCTTTCCGATACCATCCTTAAGACTAATCAATATCGTAGGCCGATAATACCGTTCCACAATCTTGGAGGCAACGATACCGATGACACCGGGATGCCACCGGTTGGATGCAAATACGAATGATTTTATATCTTCAATACGTGAGGTTGCTTTTATTTCATGAAGTATTTCTTCAACTATAATCTTCTCGATTTCCTGACGTTCCCTGTTATAGGCATTGAGTCTTTCCGCGAGTCTCAAAGCTGTTTCGGTGTCCTCTGTAAGGAGAAGCTGAACGGCATCCTCGGGTGATCCAATTCTTCCCGCGGCATTGATTCTCGGAATAAGATTGAATGAGGCCGCTTCAGAATCGATGGCTCTCCCCTCCATTCCCGCATTCGAACGGAGCGCTTGCAGGCCGATGCTCTTTCCTTCGTTTATTGTGTCCATTCCTATCTTTGCAAAGATCCTGTTTTCATCGACGAGAGGAACGACGTCACCGATGGTTCCAAGTGCAACAAGGTCGAGATATTTCCTCAGATTGGGATATCTTTTATCCTTCCAAAAACCGATATTTCGCAGGCTTCCCCTGAGGGCGATCAGAAAATTAAATGCTACTCCCACACCGGCAAGATGCTTGAATGGAAAACTGCAGTCCTTTCGATGGGGATCAATCACGGCAACGGCTGCAGGCATCGTGTCGGGAACCTCATGATGGTCGAGAATAATCGTATCGATTCCGAGGGAGCTAGCGTAGGCGACCTCATCCTTGTCTGAAATGCCGCAATCAACGGTAATGATCAGATCTGTTCCGCCATCTTTTATCGAATCGAGCGCTTCTTTGTGAAGGCCGTATCCTTCCCTGATCCTGTCGGGAATATAATAGGAGGTGTTTACCTTTAAGTATCTGAGGAATTTAACGAGAAGCACCGTTGACGTGATTCCATCGGCATCGTAGTCACCGTAAATTACTACCTTCTCACCCCCCAGTATGGCCTTAATGATCCTGTCAACTGCCTCTTTCATGTCTTTCATAAGAAATGGATTATGGAGGTCTCTGAGGGAGGGAAAGAGGAATTTCTTTGCTTCTTTCGTGGTGGAAATATTTCGATTAAGTAAAATACGTGAAATAATCGGATGAATGCCCAATTCCTTCGCGAGAGCCTTTTGAATATTGCTGTCGACATGCAAGTCTATCCAGCGGGTGGTAGGTAACATAAATAATTAATCCTTTTTCTTATTGACTTATCAGGGCTGATTCGAAATATAAACAAGGCACTATATCAAGTCAAGGAGTGATTTTAGCCTCGCCCCTAATAGGGACCAAAACGGTACGCTGATTATGGAAAAAAACGGGATCATAACAAAGAAACTACGATTGGAACGAAAAGACATTGCCTATGTAAAATTCATCCTTGAGGGATATGAGGGGATTGCCCTCGCCACCACCATAGACAACAATGAATCCATAATCCAGCTTACGATAGTCCCTGACTTCGAATCAGATGTGGAGATGCTTCTCGCTGCGTTGAAGAAAGAGATTGATTTCAGCGAGATTGTAGAATAGTCGAGATCCTATATGGCTTTTTTTACTGCGCCGGAACGAAGGCACCGTGTACAAACCTTGGCCCTCTTCACCGACCCCGTCTTATCATCTATCACACGTATCTTCTGGAGATTGGGATACCAAACCCTTTTTGTCTTATTATTGGCGTGGCTTACCTTGTTGCCAACCACGGGTCCTTTACCGCATATATCGCAAAACCGAGACATCTCTACAAACCCCTAACTGAAAAAGATTTTGAAGCCTAATAAACCATAAACAGATATTTTGCAAGTCTTTTTTGCATATCCCTCTGATTATGACATACGATTATCAGAGGGAGAATTTCTTCAGAAAGCATAGATTGTGAAAAACTTCCCGGAAACACTGGCATACAATATTTAATGAAAGAAACCTTTATCAGTCATGAAGAGAAACTCGACCGGTCCGGTAAAAAACACTACCTTTCCATTTTTTCTATTATCCATTTCGCCGCTTCTATTCCCGATATAACCTCCCCCTCGATACCGAAGGCGGGCAAAAGCTCACCGCCGGTAATTGCTATGTTTTTCAGTTTTCTTCTGTTTGAAAGAATGGATATCTCCGGAGATGGGCCTTTCTTTACATGGATCTTTCGATTCACGACATCCTGATATGCCCTCGAGAATGTTATAGATTTTTCATCGTCAATAAAATCGATGTTTTCGCTGAGGAATGGAAGAAAATCTCCGAGAGTCTCAAGGGAGTTTTGAATCAAGTGACGAAGCACACTATCGTTTAATTGCCGGGGAGGGTCCTCGAGAAACATGGTGACACTGAGGGAACAGCTTTCTTCCGGTGCATATGAGGTGTCACCGCGAGGGCTCCTCGTTATGATGAGGAGATTCTCCTTTAAAAAGTGCTGTGATTCGTCGGCCATGAATATGACAGTTTCGGACATCATTTCAGGCAACCCTCTCTCTCGCACTCCCAAAAAGAAAGTAAAGGGATATAAGAAAGAGGATTCCCTCTTTCTATATTTCCTTAAGAGGCTTGACAGCCTTTTATCGTCGAGAAGAAAGGTCGATAATTTCTCCCACTTCGCGCTTGCAATAATACTCTCACCATCAATAATGAAGACCTCTTCTCCGATTTTCACCTCGACGGAAACTGGCTTTCCAATCGATACCTTTTGGATATCGCAGTCTTTCACGATATGGCCGCCAAGTGACTCGAATTTTACCCTCAATCTTTCAATGAGTAGACGGTTTCCCTCGGAGTTCAGAAAAATTCCCTTCGATAAAATAAAAAGGGCGTAGGAAAGAGAAAGGGGGTCGAGCTTATCTCCATCGAAATTTGTAAGGACGGAGGCAAACCCGCGAAACGTATCAGTGAGCGAGGGGTATTTTTTCAGTTCATGGAAATTAAAGGGGAAAATGATTCTTCTCCATATAATCTTTCTGAGGTTTAAAAGCAGTGGCTGAAACGGTTTTTTTGTCCCGATAAGGGTTTCCCCTGTCGGTTCCGGCGAAAGAACATTCTCGATTTCCTCAAGGACTTTCATGTAAAGATTTTTTATGATTTTGGGGCTGACACCAAATTCACGTTCTATCTCTTTCGTGAGAAGTTCCGGATCGTCATAATGGGTAATCCTGTGGTCGGGAAAGACCACCTGAAGGGGAGGGGGAATCCTGGTATTTTCAGGAAGAGAAA
>CAYSHT010000152.1:0-3854 GCA_964430915.1 uncultured Syntrophaceae bacterium | reverse complement strand
CGTAACAAGTTGCGGAGAATCTCCGATTGTTAAGGAAAATGTTTATTTTTTATTCGCTCGCATACCCCGCCGCAAGCAGTGGGGAATGCGCTCGCTGCTCAATTGATTAATTCGGGGATAGTATGCTTATTTACTGGACTTACTGCTCTGTCCTATTCAGAAACGTAAATTTCATGTCACACACATCATCCCCTTTGGACAAGGTATGGGGTCTTGTATACCTGAGCACCCCTTTATCCGCCATGATATCCGGCAGTGCAAAATCAAACAGGCACCATGTTTTTTGAAAAAATTCCAGAGCATCGTCGCCCTGCATTTTGAAATAATCACAAATCGGGCACCGGTAAAAATCCAGGTTTATTTCATCCGCCCCGGCATGATATTCCCACTTGTATTCCGGTGGACAGAACTGATATTTGATGCCAAGCCGCAGCTGAAAGTCAACCTGTTTATACGGATCGCGGTACAGCACCCGGCTCATTAACCAGGAGAGCTTTGTGTCCATTGCATAATATTTCCATAAAATATCACCGGCCAGTTCAATGGCATAATCCCTGTCATCCACAATGGCCGTCATTGCTCTGTACACCGCCAGGCTTAGAACTCCGGAGTCCATCATTTTCCGGTTCCCGTAGTTTGCAAATTTGGGGGCATAGGGTAACAGTTCGCAATAATTCTTCCAGGTCCTTTTAGTAATTTCGCCAAAGTCGGCGGCATTGAATCTTCCCTTTTCCGGGTGTTCTTTGGACCGGATCCGTCCTATGAAGGTATTTTTTACTATAAACTGGCCAAACCGGAATGTCATATAGGTCATCTGCGTGCCCCCTTATTCTACCCTAATTTAAAAATTTAAGATTGCTGTGATAATGGATAATGGGGACAGCGCCCTTTTTTAAATGATCACCGATAGGTCACTCAGAAGCCTCTTCATCCTCGATTCGTTCGGCAAAGGCCAGGTAGCGAAGAGATTCGTTTTCATGCCCCTGGGCCTGATAGATTTGGCTTATTTTGCGAAAATACCGGGCTCTCTCCTTCGGTACTTCCTGGGCCAGAGAAAGATATAATTCCAGTATTCCGCCGGACATGTTTCCGAGCTCAAAGGATGTATCGGCGTATCGTGTCTTGATAAAGGGGTCGAGACGGGTGCGGCATTGCTGGCATTCACTCATGATCTCGCCATAAAGATCGTTTGCCTTTGCCGTCTTGCCGAGGGCCTCATAGGTAACGGCCAGTGCCCGCACGATGTTTTCATCCCATCCGTCGGTATTCAGGCAGTCGTTGTAGAATGATTCCGCCTTTTCATAGCGCCCGGCACGGAAAAGCGTTTCTCCATCGAGGAGTTTCATGTGGAGGGTTTTGCGCAGCTCGGGCGGCGATGAACGGATCACTTCATGGGATGTCTCAAAGGCCCCCATCTCCCAGAGCGCCTCGCAGAGCAAATGGTATCCGCGAAGTAACGCAGGATTCTCTCTCACATATTCTTCCAGAACCTTTCGGGCTTCCTCCGGTCTTCCCAGATTCAGGCAGGCCGTTCCGATCTCGAAGAATATATGGTCTCCCCCGGGCATATTTTCCTCTAAAGCAGCGGTCAGTAGCGGAAGCGCCCCTTCATAGTCTCCCTGGTTCAGCGCCACGTACCCTTTCTTGAAGGTATCGCCATATTCGAGGTAGGCATGACGGATCTCATCGGGCAGTGTACTCACCAGAGCCGTAAAATATTCGTCGCCCTCGTGATGATAGACAGGTTTTTCCGCGGTGCCCCCTTCGTCTGTTACCACGGGAGCCTCTTCGGGCATTCCTTCTCTTTTCCGCTTTTTTGTCTCCCCCAGCAGGTCTTCGAGCGCATCTTTGAGTGTGCGATTTTCCGTTAATTCGGAGGCGAGAAGAAAAATATCCTCGGCATCGTCGTAGAGTTCCTGGGCCAGCAACTCCTCGCCGTTTTCCATGTGGGCGCGGGCCAGAGACTCCCTGGTTCGGACTATTTTTACCTGAAGACGGTTGGCGTAACCGGTATCGTCGGGACGTTTCTTCTCAAGTTTATTCAGGGCGTTTTCGTATTCCAGTTTGGCCGAGCCGAATTCCCCGATATCGAAGTAGGCATCCCCCTTTTTTTCATGCTCTTCGGGGTCTTTGCCGGAAAAGAATTTTAACAGTCCCATGAGTAATGCTCCTGATGAGAGATTGGACCAGTATTATGGCATTTTTCCTGTCGCGAATAAAGGGAAAGGTGGCGGAGGCGGCTATCCGGGGAAGATTTTATCCCTGATCCGGGGAGGGATCGAAAAAATGGCGAATAAATAGAGACAGCTGTCTCTATTTAGTATATACAACCTTCCCAACACAACACATTTTGACCGGGAGCGCACCCGCAAGCCCCGCCCTGTGGGCGGGGAGCTTCACTGAAATTGTGATATCGTCCCCCGATTACAAAGATGTGAGTGCATGAGCAAAAAAGGGTGCGGCTGTCCCTATTTTCCAAAGGGCAGCGTTAGTTTTTTAAAATTTAATCAAAGGTGAATAATAATGTTTTTTGTAGATAAACCGTATGTCTCGGATTTTTTTAAAATGACTGTCAGAGATAATGACATCCCTGTAGTCGGCACAGATATATCAAAAGAGTTAGGCCTTTATAGTGGCACTGAAGTGATTAGTGAAGATAGCGCAATTGAGATGGTTAGAAAGTCAGATAATCCAATCATCTATACTACATCTGAAAATTCAATAGGTTGGATAGCAAAGCATTTGGCTTTCAGCAATCTTCCTGAAAAAATAGAGCTATTTAAAGATAAACTGAGATTTCGGAAGCTGACACAATCGGTGTTCCCGGATTTTTATTTCAAAGGGGTTCACGTTGAAGACTTGAAAAAGATTCAGTTTAACGAATTGCCATTACCATTTATCATAAAGCCGGCGGTTGGCTTTTTTAGTATGGGAGTTTATAAGGTTTCAAGCCATGAGGAATGGATTCATGCAGTTGATTCAATCATTAAGGAAATAGATCAAATAAAGGGTTTATACCCTCGAGCGGTATTGGACACCAGTTCATTTATTATTGAACAGTGTATTAACGGCGAGGAATTTGCGATCGATGCATATTATAATTCGACTGGCGAACCCGTTATACTCAACATCCTTAAACATGCTTTTTCCTCAGATGCCGATGTCAGTGACAGGATTTACATTACATCCAAAGAGATTATCGAAACCAATCTTGAAGAATTTACAGATTTTGTAGGGAAGATTGGCAGATTGGCCGGTGTAAAGACCTTTCCAGTACATATTGAACTGAGACGAGACAGAGATGGTGCTTTATTGCCGATCGAAGTAAATCCGATGCGATTTGGTGGTTGGTGTACGACTCCGGATATGTCCTTCCTGGCCTATGGATTTAATCCTTACGTATATTATCACTCACAAAAAAAGCCCGACTGGCCTGAGGTTCTCAAGGGAAAAGAAGGAAAACTCTTTAGTATTATTGTGCTGGATAATTCAACGGGCATAGACGTAGATGAGATTGCATCGTTTAATTATGAGAAGTTACTTGCAAATTTTGAAAACCCGATTGAGCTGAGAAAAATTGATTATAAAAAGTATCATGTCTTTGGTTTCTTGTTCACGGAAACCAGGGAAGATAATTTTATTGAGCTTAAGAATATCCTGGATTCAGACTTGAATGAATTTATATCAACCGGTAGAACGATAGCATAACAATGACATAGAGGGACACTCCCGCCCCCATTTTGTTGAATTGAAAAGCGAGTGCATTCCCCGCTGCTTGCGGTGGGGTTAGCGAGCGAGTAAAAACAAACATTTTCCTTAACAATCGGAGATTCCCCGCAACTTGTTGCGGGGAG
>CAYSHT010000151.1:0-3904 GCA_964430915.1 uncultured Syntrophaceae bacterium | reverse complement strand
CGTCAATAAGAGAGTTCCCGTCATCGCGGGTACCGGCTCAAACAGTACGAAAGAGGCGATACGCCTGACCAGACATGCCCACGAGGTGGGGGCCGATGGCGCACTCATGGTTACCCCCTATTATAACAGACCGACACAGGAAGGTCTCTACCAGCATTACAAGGCCGTTGCCGAGGAAGTTCCCATTGCTGTCATTCTCTATAATGTTCCGAGCAGAACGGGGAGTAATCTCCTTCCAGAGACCGACGCGAGGCTTGCGAAGATCAGTAATATTGTCGGTATAAAAGAGGCATCGGGCGATCTGAAGCAGATAAGCAAGGTTATCCAGCTCTGCGGGGATGATTTTGATGTCCTTTCGGGCGATGATTTTACCGTTTTGCCCATCCTTTCCGTGGGTGGAAAGGGTGTCATCTCTGTCGTATCTAATGTAGCTCCTGCAGACATGGCAGGTCTGGTCGATGCCTTCGAAGCGGGTGATCTCGCGAAGGCACGGGAATTTCACTTTAAGATGTGGCCCCTCATGGAGGCACTCTTTTTCGAAACCAATCCTATTCCCACGAAGGCAGCCCTTTCCATGATGGGAAAGATTAATTACGAGCTGAGACTGCCTCTCTGCAAGATGTCGGATACAAATTATGATAGATTGAGGCAGGTTCTCGCAGACTACGGCCTGGTTTAACAACAGGAAAACTGAAGGAGCATTTCAATGGTAAAAGCAGTTGTGACAGGCGGTGCCGGCAGGATGGGGGGTAGGATCATCTCACTCATTTCAGGCACTGATGGTATCGAGCTTGTCGGTGCCGTTGAGAGGAAAGGTCATCCCCTCGTCGGAAAAGACGTGGGGGAATATCTGGGCCTCGGTGCGACCGGCGTTTTACTGGAAGATGATCTGGCCAAGTGTACCAAAGCCGGCGATGTTGTAATAGATTTTACCCACCGTGATATCGTCATGGATACTATAAGGATCGCCGCCGAGAATGACCTGTCGATTGTTGTGGGAACGACCGGGTTGACGGCGGAGGAGACGGCTGAAATAAGGGATGTGGTGCAGGAAACACGATGCGTTCTGGCGCCCAATATGAGCGTAGGTGTCAACGTGATGTTCAAAGTACTCGAGAACGTTGCCGCGATTTTAGGGGATCAATACGACGTGGAGATCGTCGAGGCGCACCACAATCTCAAAAAGGATGCTCCGAGTGGAACGGCGGTGAAGATGGCCCAGGTCATTGCGGATTCACTCGGACGTAACCTCGATGATGTCGGTATATACGGCAGAAAGGGCATGATAGGAGAAAGGCCGAAGAAGGAAATAGGAATCCAGACGGTGAGGGCAGGTGATATTGTGGGAGAACATACGGTCATTTTCGGCGGTGTGGGTGAAAGGCTGGAGTTTATTCATAGGGCCCACAGTCGTGACAACTTTGCCAGGGGTGCCATAAGGGCAGCCATGTGGATCGTCGATCAGAAAAAGGGACTCTATGACATGCAGGATGTCCTCGGTCTCAGGAAGATGTAATATCATTCGCCATAAGAAACCATAGAATCCAGGGGCAGACGGGGGTGCCGGATTTGCTGGAGGGGAAAGAGAAAAGAAACATCTGTTTTATCGGAATAGGCTCAAACCTCGGAGAGCCTCTTTCCAATTGCCTCGATGCCATAGCAACCGTGGTATCTCTGGAGCAGATTACACTGACAAAACAATCATCCCTTTATAAAACGGAGCCGGTGGGATTCAGGGACCAGGACTGGTTTATTAACGGAGTCATTGAAGTAAAAACTGCCCATTCTCCCCGCACACTTTTAGAGACTCTCAAGGTAATCGAATACGAGATGGGGAGAAGGTCAGGAGAAAGGTGGGGACCCAGGGTCATAGACCTCGATATTCTCTTCTATGGTCAGGAAATCATCGATGAAGAGGGCCTTGTCGTCCCGCATCCCGAACTTCACAAAAGGGGTTTTGTCCTCGTTCCGTTGAATGAAATCGCGTCCTATGTTATACATCCCGTGTTTGGAGTTTCTGTCCAGGGTTTGCTGAGGCGCCTGGAAGATAAAAGTGAGGTTTCACCCGTTGATATCAGCGAATATCGAGACCAGATCCTGGCCTGATCTCTTATCGGAAGGATTGAAAAAATAAGATGTTTTTTCGTTTAATTATAGCTTTTGTTATTGTATATTTAGTATACCGAATGGGTAAAACCTTCTTTTCTCCCTCTGCGAAGGAAAGGAGGAGTTTCCCGGGAAGTCCTGCTTCCATAGCGGGCGAAGACCTGGTAAAAGATCCTTATTGCGGCACCTATGTGCCGGAAAGCAGTGCATTCACGATGAATATCAACGGGGAAACACTGTATTTTTGCAGCAAGGAATGTTTGGAGAAGTACAAAACGGAAAAAATGAACTGATAGTGAGGTGATTGGATGAAGTTTTTTATTGATACGGGTAATATTGACGAGATCAGAAAGGGTATTGAATTGGGCCTCGTGGATGGTGTCACCACGAATCCCTCTCTGGTGGCAAAGGAAAACAGGGACTTTGACACCGTGGTAAAGGAAATACTGGAAATAGTAAAAGGACCGGTAAGTCTTGAGGTAGTAAGCGAGGATGCATCAGGTATGGTTGAAGAGGGAAAGAAACTTGCGGCCCTGGCGGAAAACGTCGTTGTCAAGGTACCCATGACGGAGGAAGGGTTGAAGGCCACGAAGATCCTCTCCGATATGAATATAAGCGTGAACCAGACACTTATATTTTCACCTCTGCAGGCACTTCTGGCCGCCAAGGCAGGGGCCGATTATGTCAGTCCATTCATAGGAAGGCTGGATGATGTTGCGCACTACGGTATGGATCTTGTAGAACAGATTTTGACGATATTTGATAATTACGGATTTGAAACGGAAATCATAGTTGCGAGCGTGAGGCATCCCATCCATGTCCTCGAGTCCGCGCTGATGGGTGCCGATATAGCCACGGTTCCCTATAAGGTCTTAGCCCAGCTCGCGAAGCATCCCCTTACCGATATTGGTCTGGAAAAATTTTTAGCGGACTGGAAGAAGGTTCCGAAAAAATAAAATGATAGACTTTCTGAAAAACTCTTTTGACAGGCTGCCGATATCTCAGGAAAATAAAGAGATATTCAATCTTCCCAACTGCATCACCATGGTAAGAATTGCGGTCATGCCCGTGTTATTTTTCCTCGTGCTCTCGCCGGGGAGGATTTTCAGTCTTATTATTGCAATCCTTTTCATTGCCGCGTCGGTTACTGATTTTCTCGACGGATATGTAGCCAGGAGATACAATATTGTCACAAAGATGGGGAAATTATTGGATCCCATAGCCGACAAACTTCTCATAAGTACGGCCATGATTATGATGATTCCCATCGGCCGTATTCCTGCATGGGTCGTTGTCATTATCATTATGAGAGATATCTTCGTGGACGGTCTCAGGAGTATCGCTTCTTCGGAGGGTCTTATTATACAGGCTCGCACTCTGGGCAAACAAAAGACCCTCTGTCAGATTATCGCTGTATCGGCCCTTCTTATACATTATCCTATTTTTTGGATAGATGCCCATGTAGTCGGAACAGTAGTCCTTTATATTGCTCTGATTCTTACGGTATGGTCCGGAGCCGACTACTTCAGGAAATTTCACAGGGATATAATCAAAAAGTAGGGAGGGGTGCAGGAATATCTAAAGTTTTTATTGACAAAAAAGGCGTATTCTATTATTAGGATAGTCCTTCTGAGCGGGCGTAACTCAGCGGTAGAGTGCCACCTTGCCAAGGTGGACGTCGACGGTTCAAATCCGTTCGCCCGCTCCATTTTTTTAAAAAGGGCGGCATAGCCAAGTGGCTAAGGCAGCGGTCTGCAAAACCGTTATTCACCGGTTCGAATCCGGTTGCCGCCTCCAA
>CAYSHT010000150.1:0-3965 GCA_964430915.1 uncultured Syntrophaceae bacterium | reverse complement strand
CGAAGATCGCCGAAGGCGCCGTTGTTTACCCCGGGGTCTACGTCGGAAACAATGTACGGGTCGGGAGGGGAACGGTTCTCTATCCCGGCGTCGTTATCGGCAACGATTCGATCGTTGGTGAGGATTCCGTCTTACACCCGAATGTCACCCTTTACCGGAAATGCAGAATCGGAAACCGGGTCATACTCCATGCCGGTGTCGTCGTCGGGAGCGACGGGTTCGGCTTTGCCAATCCGGGAGGGGATAACCTCAAGGTATCCCAGGTAGGTTTTGCCCAGATAGACGACGATGTGGAGATAGGGTCAAACTCCACAGTCGATCGGGGGACTCTTGGAAAGACATGGATACAACGGGGCGTCAAGATCGACAATCTGGTTCAGATTGGACACAATGTCGTTATCGGAGAAGATTCCATCATTGTCGCCCAGGTGGGTATTTCGGGAAGCACCAAGCTGGGCAAAAGCGTGATCATTGGCGGCCAGGCAGGGCTCGTCGGCCACATCAGCATCGGCGACAATGTAATGGTGGCGGCCAAGTCAGGCGTCCACAAGGACGTACCGCCGTATCAGATAATATCGGGTTCGCCGAATATGCCACATAATGAGTGGCTGAGAATCCAGGCCTCGATCCCGAAACTTCCGGAAATGAGAAAAACTATGAGCTCTCTTTTGAAAAAGATAGGGGAACTTGAAAGGGAAATAGAAAAATTAAAGGACTCAAAGAAATGAACATACATCCCACCGCCATCGTATCGCCCGGGGCATCACTGGAGGAGGGCGTAGAAATCGGTCCCTACAGCATAATAGGCCCCGGCGTCAGTATAGGGAAGAACACCTCCGTTGCACCCCACGTGGTCATTGAGGGCCCCACTGAGATAGGCGAGAATTGCCGGATATTCCAGTTTGCCGCCATCGGTGCCGTTCCACAGGATCTCAAATTCGAGGGTGAAGAATGCAAGGTTATTATCGGAAACAACAATACAATAAGGGAATTTGTAACGATCCATAAGGCAACCGCAGCCGACATCAGAAAGACGATCATAGGAGACAACAACCTCCTTATGGCGTACTGCCACGTAGCCCACAATTGCGAGTTGGGAAACAATATCGTAATGTCAAATGCCGTTAATCTGGCAGGTCACATTCAGGTAGAAGATCACGCCATCATAGGGGGATTGACAGGGATTCATCAGTTTACGAAAGTAGGTTGTCACTCCATGATAAGCGGGGCATCCGCCGTCACTCAGGATGTGGCGCCCTATGTGCTGGCCGCCGGCAATCATGCGACCCTCTTTGGTCTCAACCTTATCGGCCTGAAACGACGGGGATTTTCGGAGGAAACCCTAAAAGACCTGAAAGAGGCATACAGGATAATCTTCAGGTCGTCACTGCTCCGTGCTGATGCCATCAAAAAGGTGAAAAAAGAGGTCACAAATTCACCGGAGGTCGATCATTTTATAGAGTTTATAGAAAAATCGGAAAGGGGGGTATGCCGCGACAAGAGTCATGCCTGATGTCGCGTCGTCTCACTTGAAATGGGAGAAATAAAGGTAGGCGTGGTGGGAATCGGCCATCTTGGCACCTATCACCTGCAAAAATATCAAAAGCTGCCCGGCTGCAGGATAATCGGGGTCTCGGATATCGAAGAGGAACGATCCGTCGCCGCTGCCGGGGAATTCGGCTGTGAGGCCTTTTCAGATTACAGGGACCTTATCGGGAAGGTCGATGCCGTCAGCATCTCCGTCCCCACCGTATCCCATCATTTAATAGCGAGAGACTTTCTTCAAGAGGGAATCGATGTGCTTCTTGAAAAGCCGATAACCCTCACCCTTGAAGAAGCGGATGATATCATATCAATCGCCGAAGAGAAGGACTCCATACTCCAGATAGGTTTTGTCGAGCGGTTTAACCCCGCCATCGTGGCCCTGAAAAAAATTATTGGCGATCCGCTTTTCATAGAAACGCACCGGCTCCATCCCTTTTTCAGCCGTGGTACCGATGTGGATGTCATTCTCGACCTGATGATCCACGACCTCGATATCATCATCGATTTGGTAAAGTCGCCCGTCGCTACCATTGATGCCGTGGGGGTTTCGGTCCTCTCGGACAAGGTCGATATCGCCAATGTCAGAATTACCTTCGAGAGCGGCTGCGTCGCCAACATCACTGCAAGCAGGATAACAAACAAGAAGATGCAGAAAATCAGGATCTTCGAAGTCAAAGGCTATCACTCCGTCGACTTCGCAAAAAAAGAACTGGTCTCGCTGGGAAGAAAGAACATTGATGGTTCGGGAACGGAAATCAGCGAAAATCAGATCGAGGTCATAATGAATGATCCACTTGAAGAAGAGGTACGAGCCTTTATCGAATCCGTTGCAACCAGGAAACCTCCTCTCGTATCGGGGAGGGAGGGAAGAAAATCGCTCGATCTGGCCCTTCGGATTGTCGAGAAAATAGAGGAAAGGAAGGAATTCTATAATGATTCAGATGGTTGATCTGAAGAGGCAATACAGCTCCCTGAAAACCGAGATTGATGCGGCGATACAGGATGTACTCAATAAAACCAGTTTCATCCTGGGAGAAAATGTCTCTTCTCTTGAGAATGAGATCGCCGCCTACCATAACGTATCTCACGCGATCGGTGTGGGAAACGGAACGGATGCCCTCCTTCTGGCACTCAAGGGGTGCGGCATAGGACCAGGTGACGAGGTCATTACCACCCCTTTCACCTTTATCGCCACGGCGGAGGTCATTGCCCAGCTCCAGGCGATCCCCGTTTTCGTCGATATACGACCGGACACCTTCAACATAGATCCGGGAAAAATAGAGGAAAAAATCACTGAAAGGACACGGGCCATCGTGCCGGTCCATCTCTTCGGTCATCCGGCAGATATGGACCCCATTGTCACAATTGCCGAAAAATATGGTCTCAAAATTATCGAGGATTGCGCCCAGGCCTTCGGGGCTGAATACCGCGGGAGAAAGGTGGGTACCTTCGGAGACTCAGCATGCTTCAGTTTCTTCCCGAGCAAAAACCTCGCTTGTTGCGGCGACGGCGGGATGGTCGTCACCAAAAGCGGGGATGCGGCATCGACGATCCGGATGCTTCGAAATCATGGAAGCAAGGTTAAATATCACCATTCTATCCTCGGCTACAACAGCCGTCTCGACGAAATCCAGGCAGCCATTATACGGGTCAAGCTGAAGAGAATCGACGAGTTAAACGAATTGCGGAGAAGAAACGCCGATCTCTACAGAGCTCATATCAGGCGCGATGACATCACCCTTCCCTCAGAAGAGAAAGACTGCCGGCATGTCTATCACCAGTTCACACTGAGATCGGAAAAGAGGGATTCCCTTGCCGAAGCCCTGAAAGAAAAGGGGATATCCTCGGCAATCTATTACCCCGTTCCGCTCCACAGGCAGGAGGTATTTGCCTCCCTGATGAGTGGTGCCTCAGATCTCGGGGAAAGTGAGACGTCCGCTTCAGAAGTTTTGTCACTGCCGATGTTTCCCGAACTCCTGGAAGAAGAAATACATCATATCTCAGATGTGATAAATAATGTATCCTGAACGAGAGAATCGGAATAGAAAATTCAAAAAAATAATGATCGTCGCAGGGGAGGCATCGGGAGACCTCCACGGTTCCAATCTTGTAAAGGCCATGCTTTCAATAGATAGCTCCCTGAAATTTTACGGCATAGGGGGAGAAAAGCTTAAGTCTGCGGGTGTTGATATCGTCGCAGATTCTTCCGACATGGCTGTGGTCGGTTTAACGGAGGTCCTCTCCAGGCTCGGCTTTATCCTCAAGGTTCGTCACAGACTGAAAAAATCCATACGAGAGGAACATCCCGATCTCCTTATTCTTATCGATTATCCCGACTTCAATATCTCTCTCGCCAAGGTCGCAAAAAAAAGCAACGTCAAGGTCTTCTACTATATAAGCCCGCAGGTGTGGGCATGGAG
>CAYSHT010000149.1:0-4003 GCA_964430915.1 uncultured Syntrophaceae bacterium | reverse complement strand
ACTCCCCGAGATATTGAACTACATAAAGCCGCTGATCGCGAAAAAAATGTCTCCGACATGTCTTATATCTCCCATCAAGGGACTCGCCTCTGATGAAAAAAAGAGGGAACTTATCACCCCCTCTCAGATGATAAAGAACCACTTTTTCGACATACCCCATAAATTCGAGATCGTATGTATCGGGGGGCCCTTCTTTGATGTCGACCTGGCAACGGGCAGACCCGTATGTGTGAGCGTTTCGGGCAAAAAGGGAATCGCCAAAAGAGTCAGGAAAGAATTCTTCAAACTGAACAGAAGGGAACTTAATTCCTATTACAACTTTGATACCATCGGAACCGAGGCCTGCGGCGCCCTCAAGAATATTGTGGCAAACATAAAGGGTGTCACCGATTGCCTCGATCTCGGAGATTCTCTGCCGGGCACCATATTTGCGAGGTCCGGTGTCGAGATACGGTCCCTTTCAAAGATACTGGGAGGAGGGTTCCAGGCCTTTCAAAGTCAGGCCGGAGTGGGCGATATGTACGTCACCGTTTCTTCCATTGCCAGCAAGAATTACCGATACGGCAAATATTTTTATGAGATGTATAACGGAAATCCCATCGAGACAAACATACGGGTACTCGAAAGGATCGACGGAACACCCGAGGGCCCCAATTCCATCAAGAACGTCCATCGATACCTCGAGAGGAAAAACATGTACAGCCCTCTTTTTGACGCCGCCTATGAAATATTCAACGAGGGAGGAACGAGGGAGGAGATAAAAGAGAAGATCATCCAGGCCTGCCAGTTCGACAAAAGGGACAGGGAATATATCGGCCCCTTTTCGAGAATAATATATCGCCTTCTCCCCAATTTCTGGTACAGGAGACAGAAGGGGATACTTACGAAGCTCGGTTTCTAAGATTCTTTTTCAATAAATCCAATCGCTTACTATACTTGTCTTTGTACTCCAATCCTCCGTATGTGCTGACATCATCAAGCAAATAATTTATTACGGGGAAAATATCAAAGCCGTACCGGTTTAGATTTTTCCTGTCAGCCATGTCAACAATAAGGACAGAGTAATATATAGAAAGTATCCGTGTTTTTGAATCCCTCCTCATCAGATATGCCTTTCCCGCTATCGTGTTGAGGAAGAAGACGGCATACTCGTAAAGTCCTTCTTGGGATAGTTCGATCTCCCCGCTTTCGGCATTTATCTCTGCAAGCATCCATTCGTACAGGAGTTCCGTTGTCGGTTCCATTATATCCTTTTCATGAGAGAGGATATCCTTGAAGAGGGCAATGTTCTTTTGCTCAGTGACACGACAGAAATGGGCCATATTTCGCATCAACAGAGATATATCCTTCATCTCTCCCGATACGACGGGCGGATGAGAGGAAAGCTTCGAGAGAAGCTGGAGAAAGTGCGCGTACGTCCCCTTTTCAAGCGCATAGGCCTTTATATAGTCTTGCCGGTCCAGATAATCGAAAAACTTCTTAACCGCTTCCCTCTTTTTCAATGCCAGATGTTCGGGATCGAGAGCTTCCTCACGAGCGACGGGAGGACTTATCTTCTTTCTGATCACCTTTGTCGTCTCAGGTTCAACCTTTTTTTCCTGATCGATCGCCTGTGCCTCTATTACCGCTTCCTCTTTCGGGGTGGTAACCTTTTTTCTTTCATGAAAAATAAAAGCGGCAGCAATAACAAGCGCGGCACAGGCAAGGAAAAGTATAAGTTTGGTACTTTTTGTCATAGTCGATACCTCACTTCTTGTTTTTAAATAGAGCCCATAGATGACAGTCTTGTAAAAAAGTCGATATTAGATGGCAAAGTAAAAAGCTTCAAATGCAAGGCGTGCAAATCCTGAGGAATGAGGCGTACTTACGGTACGCTGCAGTGACGAAGGATGCAGCGCAACGCAGAAGTTGGACTTTTTACAAAGCCATCATAGATAATCGAGGATCTGCAAAAGATCCGTTATCACAATATCGGGGGTAATACCCTTACATCTTGTGTCATTCTCCCTCAGATTCAACGATCGTGCATCTCCGGCAAAAAGCGCCGTTTGGAAACCCGCCTCCTTTGCGGGACATATATCCTTACGCATATCGTTCCCCACGTAAAGCGCCTGTTCCCTCGGGACCCCTTCCCTTTCAAGCTCCCTGGCGGCACTTTCGAAAAGATCGATTGATGGTTTTCCATACCCCAACCGGTAAGAAAAAAACAACAACTCATTTTTAAATCCGAGGTCCCCGAGCGTTCCATCGAGGAGGGCCGAAAAGAGAGAGGGAGTATAGAACTGCGCGTTTGATATGATTCCCATCAGGATATTCCTTTTCCTGCAGCCTGAAAGCATCTCCTTCAGATTCGGCATGGGGTAGACGGGATTCACGATGAGATCGTATTCTATCGCAAGGTGCCTCATTTCTTCCCTGTCATCGATCTTCAGCACCTTCTTCCAAATATCCTCGATCACCACCTCAGGGTATTCGACACCCTCTTTCCTGAGCCTGTTCTTCTCACTTTTTATCTCGTCAAAGAATTTATCAAGAACTAACCGGGCGGCCTCTTTTACGCCATACCTATGAAACAAAGCGGTAATCTCTTTCATACTCTTTTCAGCCTCTTGTTTCGCCACGCCGATATCACCCGCCTTGCTTATGAAGAGTGTGCCGTAGATATCGAAAAGAACTGCCCTCGCCCTGAAACCGGGCTTTCCCTTTCGGGTAGAAGTGGTTGGCACCGTCGCAAGTGGTTTTGAATATCTCTGAATCAGTGCCTCGAAAGACATAGCCCCCCCGATCAATAAAAGTGCAGCTCCCCGCCCACAGGACGGGGCTTCCCGGTAAGGAATATACAATAGAAAAAGAAAAGGTGCTTGTCAAGGCTGACCTATTTTCATTGACACGCTTCTCACTTTCAGAGTAAACGACCTATCGGAAGGAAACTCGTGCCGAGGGCTGATATGGAAATAAAAAATCTGATGGTAACCGGTGGCTCTGGTTTCATAGGAAGTAACTTCATTCGATATCTCCTGAAACGAAAGGATTTTACAGGGAGAATTATCAATGCTGACAAGCTCACCTATGCGGGAAATCCCGACAACCTCAAAGATATAGAAAAGAGCTGCCCTGAGCGATACTCCTTTGAGAGAGCCGACATCTGTGATTTCGATCAGATGGAGGAAATTTATCGACGACATGATATAGATGCGATCTGTCACTTCGCCGCAGAATCTCATGTCGACCGATCGATAAAAAGACCCGATGCCTTTATAAATACGAACATCGTAGGCACCTTTAACCTTCTGGAGATTGCCCGCGCCAATCAGGACACCTTTCGTCTCTTTCACCACATAAGCACGGATGAGGTATACGGCAGCCTCGGAAAAGAGGGCCTTTTCAGTGAAACCACCCCCTACAGGCCGAACAGCCCCTATTCCGCATCCAAGGCGTCCTCGGACCACCTGGTCAGGGCCTACAACAGAACCTACGGGCTCCCAACGACGATCTCAAACTGTTCAAACAACTACGGGCCCTATCAGTTTCCGGAAAAACTGATTCCTCTCGTGGTCCTGAATGCCGCTGAAGGTGAAGACCTTCCCATTTATGGCGACGGGAAAAACGTCAGGGACTGGTTATATGTGGAAGATCACTGCGACGCAATCTGGACCATCATGAAAGGGGGAACCCGGGGAGAAACATACAATATCGGCGGCAACTGGGAAATGGAAAATCTTGCCATCGTCGAGATGGTCTGCGATATTCTCGACGAAATCCTCGGAGCTGACGCAAAGGGACCGCGACGAAACCTGATTACCTTCGTGAAAGACAGACCAGGCCACGACAGAAGATATGCGATTGATTTTTCAAAGCTGCGGTCCGAATTAGACTGGGCTCCGGAAGAATCCTTTGAATCGGGTCTTAGAAAAACCATAGGCTGGTATCTGGAAAACAGTGAGTGGGTTGTCAGGGTAAAAAGTAAAGAATACCAGTCATGGATTGACGAACATTACAAAAG
>CAYSHT010000148.1:0-4078 GCA_964430915.1 uncultured Syntrophaceae bacterium | reverse complement strand
GCGGTCGATCTCGTCTTCCGTGGTCATCTTCCCGACGGAAAGGCGGAGGGTCCCCATGGCGTATTTCTGCGGTACGCCCATGGCGCCCAGGACACCTGATATGGAAGAAGACCCGGCATGACAGGCCGAACCGGCGGAGGCGGCAACGTCTGTCATCTCTGAAAGGAGAAATGTCGCGTCGATATTCGGAAATCCTAAACTCAGCGTATTCGGTATGCTCTTTTCGGGATGACCGTTCAACCTGATATCGCCCAGTTTTTCCCTCAATCCCTCGAAGAGACGGTCACGCATCGTTTTCATATGGGAGGTGTTTTTCTCCAGGTCGCGCTTCGCAATTTCACATGCCGTTCCGAGACCGACGATATAAGGTACGTTTTCCGTCCCCGCCCGCATGTTTCTCTCTTGACCGGCGCCATGCATGAATTTTTCCAGTTCCATTCCCTGGCGGATATAGAGTGCCCCGATTCCCTTGGGGGCATAGAGCTTGTGACCCGCGATGGAGAGAAGATCAACGCCGAGCTCTTCCACATCGGTTTTAGTTTTACCTACTGACTGAGCGGCGTCGGTATGAACAATTATCCCCTTTTTCCTCGCGAGGGCGGTAATTTCTCTTATTGGCTCAATTGTTCCCACTTCGTTGTTTGCATGCATGACGCTTATGAGAACGGTTTCGGGCATGATGGTCTTTTCAAGCGCCGAAAGATTGACAATCCCCGTTTCATCGACGGGGATATAGCTCAGGGGAAAACCTCTGGTCTCGAGGTATTGGCATACCTCTGTCACGGCGGCGTGTTCTATAGATGAAATGATGAGGTGATTGCCCTTATCGGCATTGGCAAAGGCAGCCCCCTTGATGGCACAGTTGTTCGATTCGGTGCCGCTTCCCGTAAAGATGATCTCATCGGGCCTGCAGTTGAGGAGATCTGCAACCTGGCTTCTGGCCTTCTCGACGGCGTCCTTCGTCTGAGCTCCATACCAGTGTGAACTCGATGGATTGCCGAAGTGTTCCTCCAGATAGGGCTTCATTGCTGTAAGGACTTCCGGATCGATAGGTGTTGTGGCGTTGTAATCAAGGTATAAAGGTTTCATGGTATTATTTTACTATCCTCACTATCTTCCTGAATTGATCGCCCTCGGCAACTTTGAGAAGCTCGAAGAGGGCCATCTCCGTGCTGGTAAGCTTTGCGCCGGCCCCTTTCATCATTTCTATGCCTATTGATCTGTTTTCCGCTGTTCTCGAGGAGATGCAGTCGGCGACAATATGGACTTCGTAACCCATCTGTATCAGATCGACGGTGGTCTGATAGAGACAGACGTGAGACTCTATTCCAGCTATCAGTATCTGCCTGCGGTTCACTTGACTGATTGCTGTCATTATTTTCTCGTCACCGCAGCAGCTGAAACTGCTCTTCGGTATCGGGTTGAAGCTTTCGAAAAGAGTGGAGATTTCGGGTATCGTCGGCCCCAGCTTTTCCGGGATCTGCTCTGTCACTATTATAGGGATTTCCAAGACTTGAACTCCCTTTATGATTTTCTGGAGATTTTCATAGAGGGCATCTCTTTCGTACATCCCTTTGGCCAGGTTCCCCTGGATATCGATTACCAGAAGTAGCGTGCTTTCAGGAAGAAGCATTTTTGTTCCCCTATTACTTTAGAGATTTATTCGTCAATTATAGAAGTGTGTAAATCGGTTTTTTGGGTATTGCAAGGAAATTATTCGCTTCGGATTGAGAGGAATTGATCTAGGCCGAGGGTGTTGCTTTCTACAGCTCTATCTCCATTTCCTGATCGGCGGCCACGCATTCCAGGGAGGAACCTTTTTTGTCTATAATCTCCTGACAATCTTTGACAAGTTCGTCCACTTCGCTGTCGGTTCTTTCCTGGTTATGGTGGAAGAGGACCAATTTTTTTACCTCTGCTTCAAGGGCCAACCTGAGTGCATCCGTGTAAACGGTGTGCCCCCATTCCTTTTTGCTTTTATAGTCTTCTTCAGTGTATTCGGCGTCGTGAAACAGAAGGTCGGCATGGGCCGAGAACTTACAGTAATCATCGTAATCAAGTCCGCCGGAGTGTTTATAGGCCAGTTCGTTGTCCGTGAGAAAGACAAAAACCTTTCCGTCTTCAATAAATTTGTACCCAGTCCCGTAATTGGGATGGCTGAGCGGTATGGATTCTACCCTCATGGACCCGATGGTAAACGTGGCATCGGCGGCACCCTGATAATCGATATCGGCACGGATATCACTGAATTTGACCGGGAAATTTGGCGGCCTCATGACACGGGATATCATCTCTTTGATTGAAGCCTGGGCAAAGGGGCACCCCGTCATTTTGATGAGGGCCTTTTTAGAATAAAGCGGTTTAAAGAAGGGGAACCCTATCAGGTGATCCCAGTGGGCATGAGTGAATATCATGTAGTATTCATGGCGGTTCTCGGCAAGCAGCCTGTTTCCCAGCCTGCGTATTCCCGAGCCTGCATCGATTATGACAACCTTGTCGTCGCTTGTCCGTATCTCAATACAGGTCGTGTCTCCGCCATACTTGAGGTATTCTTTTCCTGAAACGGGGATAGACCCTCGTGCCCCCCAGCATCTGATAATCATGTTCCGCTCCCTGATTCGAAATTACGAGAGACCGCTTAAAACTCCCACGGTTATAAGAAAACATAACACCTCTATTTTTCTATCATAGTACTATCAAATATTTCAACTTCATTATGAAGTGTATTGATTTGATCATTAAAGAGGCATGACATGCTGAGGGCGAGATTGCCGATTTGCTGCCGAAAAAAATTCCAGCACATTCTATAAGCTTGTACCTGAACCTGTACGCGGGGGATGTGGTGCTTCTTCCGAACTTGTATGCTTCACATTTCAGGGAGATTCTGAAATCCCTTTATCCACAGTTTCGAATAGTAACTGTGCGCCGTATAGAGAACCCCGAGAGGATTATGCCCAGTAACCCTGTCCTTTACCGCGAGTACTGTCGTGGGGGCATTTGCATATTTGAAAAAGAGGGCGTCATGTCCCACGCATAGGCCCATGACGATGTTGAAGTCGGTTTCCGAGTCGTTCAGGATCTTTGCCTGCAGTATCGGGTTGCACATCGGTTCGTATTCGCCGATACAAATCTTTTCATCATCTCTGATCCCGATTTCTTCCTTCGGTATAGAGCCGACCTTGCAGACGGCGGAAACGACTTCGAACCCCTGGACTTTTAGTATCTGAGCTACCAATCTTCCCTCTTGCAGGAGCCCTTCGCAGAAGACGAGGCCAAGGCGACGGTATCCCATCTTGGAGGCGAACTCGCATATCTCCTGGATTCTCGGCTTTGTGGGATATAGCATGGCGCCCTTCTCGCCTCTTCCCCCATAGCACTCCGCTTCCTGTATCGAGGCCTGTCGAGCAAACTCTGCTACTTCCTCTTTCTGATATTCCTTCCGGGTCTCTTCTGTCAGATCCTTTTTTGTCAGGGTCGGACAGGTTTTGTGACCCTTTCCGTTTCTGTTAGTACAGATTCTTTCCATTGGTGGCAGGGGGCAACCCGCACAGTCTGGCAGGATATTTTTGGACATTTCTGATCTCCTTCCTGAGCTAAACAGCGAGCTCATTCCCCGCAACTTGTTACGGAGGAGCTTCAATTCACGGATGGTATAGCAGAAATCATTATCAAAATCGAGCAAGAGTAAACTGAAATCGTTTGACTCTCACAGTTCTCTCTCATATATAGAAAAAAGCGCTTGATCTTTTTACAGTGATGTAAGTTTCCGAAAATGAGAGAAAAGAGAAGAAGTGAAGATATATTCAAACAGTCGTCCCTCAAAAGTTAATGCCCCTGCCGTCTTCGAGATAGACGAAATCGTTGCCTTTCACAGGAGCCTTCCCGGCTATGCGCCAACACCGCTTGTCTCCGTCGATGGGATTGCGAAGAGGCTCGGGATTACAAGGATTCTCGTCAAAGACGAAGGAAAGCGTTTCGATCTGAAGGCATTCAAAGCGCTCGGTGCCTCCTATGCCGTCTATAAAATTCTCCAGGAACGAGATGCCGGAAATCTTAAGCCCGAAGAGTTTCTCTCAGA
>CAYSHT010000147.1:0-4104 GCA_964430915.1 uncultured Syntrophaceae bacterium | reverse complement strand
CCCCCGAAGAGATACGATACATGGCGCACCCCCACCTGGGGAGCGACAACCTGAAGATGATCGTGGTGAATCTGAGAAAAGAATTTCTGGATCTTGGAGGAAAGGTCTTCTTTGAGACACTCCTGGAAGATCTTAAGATCGAAGGGGGAAGGGTTGTCGAAGCGGTAACCGCCTCCGGCAGGATTGAAGCCGATTACTGTATTATCGCCCCCGGTCATTCCGCCTATGAAACCTACCGGATGCTGATCAGGAGAGGCGTTGAATTCCGCACCAAGAATTTCGCCCTCGGATCCCGTGTTGAGCACCCCCAGGAGCTTATCAATCTCGCCCAATGGGGTCGGGAGAAGCTGCCGGGGGTAAAGGCCGCCGAATACCGTCTGACCTCACGGGGGAATGGAGACCTTTCGGTTTATACCTTCTGCATGTGTCCCGGCGGCGTGGTCGTTCCCGCCTCCGCCTACGCACATATCAATATCGTCAACGGGATGAGCCGGTACAAAAGGGACGGGACATTTGCCAATGCGGCCTGCGTGGCGGCGGTGAGCCCGGAGGGTATGACTGGCAAAGAGACGAGCGCCCCGGAAGCCCTCGACTGGCTTGAAACCCTGGAGGAACAGTTCTTCCGGTACGCCGAGGGGTTCGCGGCGCCGTTCTGTACGATAGAGCATTTCATCAAGGGGAAGGGGTCCTCTACAATTTCCGCATCGAGTTATCCGCTGGGGTTGAAACCGGCGCCCCTGTGGGAACTGCTCCCACCGCGTGTGAGCAAGGCCCTACGCGAGGGGCTCAAGGACTTCAGCCGTAAAATAAAGGGGTTTGAAACCGGCACTATCATGGGGCTTGAGAGTAAGACCTCGTCCCCGATTCAGGTCCTGCGAGACAGGAACGGCCTTTGCAATGGCTTTGAAAACCTCTATGTTGTGGGAGAGGGGAGCGGCTGGGCCGGGGGAATCATATCGAGCGGTGCGGATGGAATACAAGCCGCCATGCATATAGCGGAGACCTCAAACTGAAGGTCCTAATAGTGAAAGAAGTCTTATACGGTTATTTTTTTATATGATAATCGGGGGATCGATATGAAAGAATCACTGCTCGAACAATATCGTTATTTTCTGAAAGATACCGTCCGCAAGACCATCGATTTTTCTCAAACCGACCAGAACAGGCTCATCGATCCTCCCCCTATAGAAAAACCCTTTGCAAAAGACGCAACTCGAATTAATCTTGTGCCCAGTGGGGGATGGGATGCTGTCAAAGGAATCGATCTTATCGAGGCGATAGGAAACCGCAAAAGCCGCAGGGCCTACAGTGATGAACCGCTGACAGCGGATGAGCTTTCCTTTCTGCTGTGGGCAACGCAGGGCATGCGGATGCGGATAGATTACGGTCATGCCTATCGGACCGTTCCGTCGGCAGGATGTCGGCATGCCTTTGAGACATATCTATGCGTTTTAAATGTTACGGGGATCGATGATGGATTATACCGGTATCTTCCGGTGGAGCATGAGCTTCTTTTGGAATTTACGGATGATCGTCTGGCGGAGACGATTGTGGCGGCGACCTTCGGTCAGTCATTTATCGGGAAAGCGGCAGTCACCTTCATATGGGCCGCCATACCCTATCGAATGGAGTGGCGCTATGGTATAGCTGCTCATAAAGTTATCGCGATCGATGCCGGTCATGTCTGCCAGAATCTTTACCTCGCCTGTGAGGCAATAGGTGCGGGAACCTGTGCCATCGCCGCCTATGACCAGGAGATGATGGATCAGCTCGTGAGGGTTGACGGAATGGATGAATTTGTGATCTATCTTGCACCGGTAGGAAAAGCCGGGGAATAGGTGTTAGGCAGGGAAGGGTTGGGTGCAACGGATCTGCTCGGGTTAGGGCGGTAAAGGTGCAATACAAGATTTTATCAACAACTTCAGTGAGGTATCAAGCAATGGAACCAGTAATTGACCCAAAGTTACCACTTCTCCAGAATGCCGACCTGGAAGACAAGGTTGTCCTGCTCCGGGTTGACCATAATGTTGTAAAAAAGGGAAGGATTCAGGACCCTTTCAGAATAGATCAGACCATCGGAACCATTTTTAATATTGTCGCGCGTGGTGGCAGGCCGATTATAATGACCCACGTGGGCAGGCCACGTGATAAGAAAACAGATACAATCCATATAGATGCAGCAACGTCGATAGAACCGATCGTGAAATATCTCGAGCGCAAACTTCACGTAAAGATTCACATGCCCCATTTCAACGGAGAGGAAGAAAGAGGTATCACGGGTATCGATACCTCAATAAATCTTGCCATTAAAGACCTGAAAAGGAAGAAAATCGATGCCATCTACCTCCCGAATACACGGTGGTTCAGGGGGGAGGAAGCAGAACCCGAATCCGTTGATAGAGATGCTTTTACTCTGCAACTCGCCGGTCTCGCCGACATCTTTGTGAATGATGCCTTCGGTTCGTGGCAGCCACACGCATCTGTCTGTGATATCACCCATTATCTTCCTTCTTTTGCGGGTTTTCTAATGCAACGGGAAATCCAGAATCTTGATCAGGTTCTGCAACCCCAACGACCCTTCGTATCTGTCGTTGCCGGTGCGAAATACAATACGAAGATCGGACCGCTCAGTGAAATTTACCAGAAGGTGGATACGCTGATTCTCGGCGGTGTGATTTACAATACCTATCTGTGCGCCAAATATGGCGTTTCCATAAAGGGAGTATCGACAGAGGATATTGAAGCCATGGCCGGTCTTGTAAATATGGATGCACATAATAAAAAGATTCTCGAACTTCCCTATGTATATGAATCGGAGACTATGGAAGGGAAGATCGACGGACGCTTCAAGGTCCGATCCATCAAAGACTTGAAGAAGGGAATGAAACTCGGGTATATTCTCGACATCGCGAAGGAGTCTTTTGAAGATCCCCTTGTCTCGGATACGATCAATTCCGCGCGTACCATCTTTGTCAACGCCGTCATGGGATATACGCCACATTTTACCGAGGGTTCAGCCGTGTTGGATCAAAAAATCGATCTCAACAGGTCGGCAAGAAAGCTTTATGGTGGCGGGGATACCCTGCAGGAGTTCAAGAATCTTAACCCAGGGCTCTACCTCTCGGTGATGGACGATTCTCAATATTATTTCTTTACCGGGGGAGGAACCGTCCTGAAGGCAATTGAGCAGGGAACACCCTACGGCCTCGACCCAGTCAGAGACCTGATCGAAAACGGCGGCAGACGGCCGTAAGTCTGATAGTTTTATTGGGGATCAGGGGAGGGTCAGTCCCTCGACATTGGACACAAGATGGCGATTGAACTGAACAGCGAGCGCATTCCCCGCTGCTTGCAGAGGGGGAAGCGAGAATAAAAACAAATATTTTCCTTAACAGTCGGAGATTCCCCGCAACTTGTTGCGGGGAGCTTCAAATATAAGGTTTCTTCAAGATGATTATCTATGCTATACGGAAGCCGACTTTACATAAGAAGGAAAAACAATGGAACAACTCAAAGGATCACAGCGAAAATACCTGCGTGCTCAGGCACATCACTTAAAACCACTCGTAATCATCGGCGTTAAAGGCGTCACCGAACAACTACTCGGCTCGGTTGACAGTGCCCTGAATGATCATGAACTTATCAAAGTGAAATTCGCCGAATTCAAAGAATCCAAAAAAGAAATCTCGGAAGAAATCGCCAAAGTCACCAGGAGCGAAAAGGTCGGCCTCATCGGCAACATCGCCATTTTCTACCGTCAACAACCCGATCCGGAAAAAAGGAAATTTAAAATATCAAATAAATAAAAGTGATACTGGCATCATCCGGCTCTCCGATTTCACACCGGCGACGGTGAGCAGTATGAACAGGACTCTTTCATGAATTCCGAAAACAATGAATCGGGAACGCCCGTTTATTCAGATCCCCACTACCTGTTAAGGCTGGCTCAGGCGAAAATGCCCTATGGCAAATATGCCGGCCGCTATCTCGTGGATCTCCCCGAATCATATGTCGTCTGGTTCGCACGGGCAGGCTTTCCTCAGGGCGACCTGGGTGATATGCTTCGCACGGTGTATGAAATAAAAACGAACGGGCTCGAATATC
>CAYSHT010000146.1:0-4145 GCA_964430915.1 uncultured Syntrophaceae bacterium | reverse complement strand
TCATTATCATGGGAGCGGCCGGCCGGGATTTTCACAACTTCAATGTCTACTTCAGGAACAATCCCCGCTATGAGGTGGTTGCCTTTACGGCAGCCCAGATACCGAATATTGAAGAGCGTCTCTATCCTCCAGAACTTGCAGGAAACCAATATCCTGAAGGAATTTTGATATATCCCGAGGCCGACCTGCCCGATCTTATCGAAAGATTTACAACAGACCTGGTGGTCTTTTCCTACAGCGATGTCCCCCACACCGAGGTCATGCACAAGGCCTCTCTCGCCATGGCTCACGGCGCCGATTTCATCATTATCGGTGCGTCCTACACCATGTTGAAGGCACAAAAACCGGTCATAGCAGTATGCGCGGTACGGACTGGCTGCGGCAAATCACAGACAACGAGGAAGGTCTGTTCCATTTTGAGGAATCTCAATAAAAAAGTGGTGGTGGTTCGCCACCCCATGCCCTACGGAGATTTGAGAGCCCAGGAAGTTCAGCGTTTTTCATCTTACGATGACTTCGAACGGCATAAGTGCACTATCGAAGAGCTGGAAGAATACGAGCCCCTCGTTGATCAGAAGATCGTCGTGTACGCCGGTGTCGATTACGAAAAGATTCTGAGGGAGGCGGAAAAGGAAGCAGATATCATTGTATGGGACGGGGGGAACAACGACACGCCCTTCTACCGGCCCGATATACACATCGTTCTTTTCGATCCCCATCGTGCAGGTCACGAAGTATCATACTTTCCCGGTGAAACGAATATGCGAATGGCCGATATCGCAATCATCAACAAGGTGGATACGGCATCACTTGCGCAGGTGGAACAGGTGAAAAAAAACATAGAAATTCACAATGCAAAGGCCGAGATCGTTCTCGCCGAGTCACCGGTCATTGTGAGCAGACCCGAACGCATAAAGGGAAAACGTGTCCTCGTGGTTGAAGACGGACCAACCCTCACCCACGGCGAGATGCCCTATGGTGCAGGCGTTATTGCGGCAAAGGAATTTCATGCCGCCGAGATCGTCGATCCGAGGCCATACGCGGAGGGCACCATTCATGAAACCTACCTTCGCTATCCCAACACGGGAGCTGTTCTTCCCGCCATGGGATACAGCGCCGATCAGATACGCGACCTTGAGACTACCATTAACCGGGCTGACTGCGACCTTGTCCTTTTTGCCACGCCGATCCATCTTACCCGGATACTCTCAATTAAAAAGCCGACCATTCGCGTACGCTATGAATACCAGGATCACGGAAGTCCCACACTGGAGGAAATACTTATCGATAGACTGAAATCACAGCAACCACACTGATATCTCGCGGAGAATAGAATGGAAAAGGAAAAGAGGGAAATTCTGCTCGTTGCCCTCGGCGGAAATGCACTCATCAAAAAGGGTGAGGCCGGTACCGTCGAAGAGCAATTCGAAAACCTGAGAGTCCCTATAAGTCAGATCGCACGTCTTTCAAAAAGGTACCGCCTTATTATCACCCACGGAAACGGCCCCCAGGTGGGAAACCTGCTTCTGAAACAGGAGTCCTGCGATACGGTTCCAAAATTGCCCCTGGAGATCCTCGTCGCACAGACACAGGGGCAGATCGGTTATATGATTGAGTCCACCCTGGACAGCGAGATCATGAAACAGCGAATCACCCCTCAGAGACCCCTGGTGAGTCTCATCAGCTATGTGGTGGTCGACGAAAAGGGGGACGCCTTTCGGAATCCCACAAAACCGATCGGACCGATCATGACTGAAGATGAGGCAACTGCTCTTTCCCATCCTACCATCAAGACAAAAAAGGGGTATCGCCGCGCCGTCGCCTCACCCCGACCGATAACGATAGTCGAAAAAAGGGAAATCTCGAAACTCATCGATATGGATTTTATCGTCATCTGCTGCGGAGGTGGGGGAATCCCCGTCATACGGGAAGGCCGCTCATTCTATGGCGTGGATGCCGTCATCGACAAGGACCTGGCCAGTGCGAAACTTGCAAAGGAGGTCAATGTTGATATCTTTCTGATCGCAACCGATGTGGAGGGCGTTTTCCTGAATTACGACAGTCCCGACCAGAACTATCTTAACACGATGACCGTTACGGAGGCATCCCAATATCTCAAGGATGGCCATTTCCCCGAAGGTTCCATGGGGCCGAAGATTGAAGCCACCATCGAGTTTCTGAAAGGAGGGGGAAAGAGATCAATTATTACCTCCATCACAGCAATCGAAGACGCCATTGAGGGAAAGGGAGGTACTGAGATAATACGGGGATAAGAGAAGTAAAATCTTATTTCAGTCGCTTCCGTAATCCCCTCTCAACCGTCACAACAAAATCCTGAACATTTGTAAGGATGGATCGTGCCGTGAGGGAGCCGCGGTTTGCAAGTTTGTTGACGGCAAATTCAGACATATCGACGGTATAGAAATAGACGGGCCTCACCTGTCCGTTTTTCTCCACCTTATAGGAGGGAACCATGTTCCCCGTGGCAATTGCGTGGAGCTGTGTGGCCATTGCAATAACAGTGGTTGCCCGTCTCGTTATTTTTCTCATCTCGTCCTGCGCCTCATAGACATCACCGATAACCTCGGGGAGGGGTCCGTCATCGCGGATGGAACCGGCAAGGACAAAGGGAATATTTTTAACTATCGTCGCCCGCATAATCCCGTCCCTAACAAGACCTTCATCAATTGCTTTTTTTATCGATCCGATACCCCGTATTCTTGTTATCGCGTCGAGATGATTATAGTGACCGAGTCTGACCGTCTGCTTCGAGTAAATGTCCTGCCCGAGACCGGTGGCAAAAAAGGCAGCCTCCATATCATGTGTTGCGAGGGCATTCCCCGCGAGGAGAGCATGAACATACCCTCCTTTTATCAGCTCAGCAAAGGCGTTTCGTGCATCGCGGTCGAAGACAACGGCAGGCCCCAGCACCCAGGTGATGAACCCCCCTTCCCTTTCAAATTCCAAAAGGTCATAGAGCTCGTCGTAATCGATAGAAAAGGCCGTTTCCCGTGTTATTCGAGAACGGAAGGCAAATTTCTCCGATGCATGTTCCGGAAAGTCAAAGGCCTTCGTATGGACAAATATGCCGTCCTCGCCGTTTTCGCCCCTTCCGCATGCGACGAAATCACCCGGTTTAAGATGTCGAAATTCCTTTACGTAGAGAGAGTCTTCTCCTGTCCTCACCACTACGCAGTCCATCCGGGATTCCTCGAGGAGACGCCAGTTCCCCTTCTCTATATGAAAGTACTCCGGATATACCGATGTGGCATGATAGTTTTCGGGTGCCACACCCTCTTTTTCGACCTTTTCGAACCTCACGAGAGACGCGTCAAGAAATTCGGGCCGCTTGAAATCGGGGATTTTATACTCGGGAAGGGTGAATGACATTTTTACACCTCGCACAGTTTTTTATGCTGCGGTTTATCAACATACAGTCGAAAGACTTCTATAAAAATGCCCTAACTGCTAATCAAGTTTAAAGAGTTTCTTGATAACCGCCACATAGGGATTGGCGGCGCCATTTTCGCTTTCCTCTTTGAGGCCCGTCACCGGATCGTGCAGTATCTTGTTTATAATGGAATTGACGAGGATCTCCACATTTTCCCTCTCGCCGTCATCGAGATTCTTCATCCACGGATCGGCCCTTTCCATCTCGCCCTTTATGATACTCTCCACTTTACCCCTGAGATCGACAATCGTTGGGACAACCTTCAGGCGCTTGAGCCATCTGGAGAATTCTGTCACCTCTTCATCAATGATAGTCTCTGCCTTCTCCGCCTCATTGATGCGATTCTTCACGTTATCATCTACAACACTCTGGAGGTTGTCTATATTGTAGAGATAGACATTGTCTGTCTTCCCGAGGGCAGGATCAACATCCCTGGGGACGGCAATATCGATGATGAAAAGGAGACGGTTTTTTCGCCGTCTGAGGGCCGCGGCAATCATTTTTTCATCGATGATATAGCCCGGGGCACCGGTGGAACTGATAATAATATCAACATCACTCAGGGCTTCTTCAAGAAGATCAAAGCTCACCGTATCACCATGAAGGTCATTCGCCATTTTCAGAGCGCGTTCATAGGTCCTGTTGGTAAAAATAACCTTTCTTACCCCATTACTTATCAGGTGTTTTGCCGCAA
>CAYSHT010000145.1:0-4335 GCA_964430915.1 uncultured Syntrophaceae bacterium | reverse complement strand
ATATAACAAGAGGGTTTCATACCTATTCTCAAGTCATTGCGAGGAGTGCAACGACGCGGCAATCTCATGTAGCCCGCCGATTCATCGGCATCATTAAAAGCGCCCAATAAATTGGGCAACTACAAATAATATTGTAGCTCGCCGATTTATCGGCTACTTAAAACGCCCATAAATGGTTATGCTACAGCGAATGGGAATTATGGGATACAGGGATAAGGATTACGGTAAAAACGAGATTGCTTCGCTCCGCTCGCAATGACGACTTTTAATGCAGGGGTCATTGCGAGGAGTGCAAGCGACGCGGCAATCTCTCATGATAACAGTGAGTTAAAGATTGCTTCACGATAAATCCCGATTTAATCGTGATTCGCAATGACAAACTCGGTATCGTAGTAAGTACAGACCGCGAGAAAGGGAAACAATGGAGAGCATTCAGGATCTGAAAACATTATTTAAACGACGCTATCTGATTTTTCTGTTGGCTTCCGTCCCGGTTTTCATCATTGCGACGGCCGTTGCCCTTAAACTTCCGCCGATTTATGTTGCCAAATCAACGATTCTTATTGAGTCTCAGCAGATACCCGAAGAATATGTGAAGGCAACAGTGACGGGCTATATCGAGGAACGACTGCAGACGATTACGCAGCAGATCCTGAGTCGTTCTAATCTTCTCAACATTATTAAACAATTCGATCTCTACCCGAATATGCAGAAAAACTATGCCACAGAGATCATTGTTGAAAAAATGCGAAAGGATATAAATCTTGAGACAATACAGGCAGCAGGTGACAGGAGAAATCTGCCGACCATCGCCTTTACCCTCTCGTACGAGGGGAAAACCCCCGTCGTAGTGCAGAAAATTGCCAATGTGCTGGCCTCTCTCTATCTGGAAGAAAATCTGAAAAAGCGGGAGGCGCAGGCAACCCGCACGACGGAATTCCTGCGGCAGGAATTAAACCATATTAAAGATCAGATCGACGAATATGGAAAAAAGATCAGCGAATTTAAACAGGCGCATTTCGGCGAACTGCCGGAATATACCAGCATTAATGTTCAAGCCATTGAACAACTGAGCCGGGACCTTGATCAGGCTGATATGCAGATCCGTTCTCTTCAGGAAAGAAACGTATATCTCGAAGGACAGCTCGCCGCTATGGAATCAGCGTCTCCCACTATCGGGGAAGGTGGAGAATTCCTGACGGGCCCTACGAAACGCTTAAAATCTCTTCAGTTGCAGTTAATCAACCTTCGCTCAAGTTTATCGGAAAAGCATCCCGATGTAGTAAAGCTCTCACGAGAAATTGAAGAGCTGGAGGCTCAGATGCAGGAAAAAACCACTTCAGGATCCGTTCTTGCAAATGAGAGTCTGGGAAGCCCTGCATATATGAACCTGAAGACACAGATAGAATCAACTAAAATGGATATTGCGAATCTCGTAAGCGAAAAGGAAAGGATTAAGAAAAAGATAAGCTACTACCAGAAAAAGATAGAAAACACTCCGTTAATCGAGAAGGAATATGAGAGTCTCAACACCGATTATGTGAATGCCAAACAAAAATACAACGAGATCATGGGAAAGCTTCTGGAATCAGAAGTAGCACAGGGCATGGAAGAGACGCAGCATGGCGAACGCTTTACCATAATTGAACCGGCGAGTATACCTGAAACTCCGGCCAAACCAAACCGCCCGAAGATTTTGCTCATGGGGCTTTTCCTGTCACTCGGACTCGGAGGCGGTCTCGCATTTGTTCAGGAAAACTTCGATCATTCAATAAAATCTATCCATGATCTTAACGAACTTTCCGATATTCCGATACTCTCAGCGATACCATTGATGGTGACTGACAAAGAGATTAAACGGAAACGTATGATTATAATCATTTCAGCGGCGATAGCAGCCGGTGTCTTGGTTGGAGCACTAATTGCGATCCACTTTTTGTATATGCCATTAGACATTGCGATGATGAAAGTCAAAAAGGCACTGATGGTTGGCCGCTGATACCAGTATGGCAGAATACGCTACGCCGCTGGCACAAAAATCGGGAGTGGCGGAATATTTTACCCCCGGTCGAGGCACGCAAATCCTAAGTAATGATTCGTCCTTGTAGCCCGCCGATTTATCGACAAGAAGGAGTAGCCTGATAAATCAGGCAGCTACAATAGCAACGAAGGATATAGCGCAACGAAGAAGTTAGACTTTTTACAAAGCCATCAACATGAACAAAGGTAACAAACCATGAGTAAAGTAAGGAAAGCACTGGACAAGGCGAAAGAGGCCAGAAAAGAAACGTTTATCGAAACGAAAGATGAAAGTTTCGTGGGTGACGCAGGAAAACCGTCTTCGGCGTTCGCTTCCGAAACCACGAGGGAAACACGACCTGAGTATATACGACCGGATTACGGTGATACAAAAGTTCAAAAGGTTGACTTTCAGAATC
Organism: uncultured Syntrophaceae bacterium; assembly: GCA_964430915.1. GTDB lineage: Bacteria > Desulfobacterota > Syntrophia > Syntrophales > UBA2210 > JAFGBH01. Next base: position 1,897 of record CAYSHT010000145.1, on the reverse strand, counting down.
TGGAAGAAAAACGAATTATTTCAATCTGCCACGGCAATCTGGTTGCAGACCGGATTAAAATTCTCCGTACACAGATACTGCAAACCATAAAGGAAAACAAAAGAGGAAACACCCTGCTCATTGCCAGTGCGAATCCCGGCGAAGGGCGATCACTGATTGCCGCCAATCTCGCAATTTCCCTTTCGCAGCAGATTGACGGAACGGTCCTTCTTGTCGATGCAGATCTGCGCAAACCGTCAATTCATGATCTCTTTGAACTTGATGTTAAGGGTGGTCTTTCCGACTATTTAAAGAAAAAGGCTGAACTGCCAAATATCCTGGTTAATCCGGGTATTCCGCGATTGGTCATTCTTCCCGGAGGTAAACCGATCAACAATTCCTCGGAACTTTTGGGTGCCCCGAGGATGCAATCACTCGTCGATGAACTAAAAGAACGATACCCCGACAGGTTTATTATCTTTGACAGTCCTCCCCTTCTTACAGGTGCCGACGCTCTTGTGCTTGCCCGGTACATGGACGGTATCATCATAGTGGTGGAAGCGGAGAAGACAAAGAAAGATGACCTCACCCGTATCTTTGAACTTTTAAAAGATCGCCCCGTTATCGGAACGGTATTCAATAAGGCATTGGAATAGTTACAGAAGGAATGCAGAACTATGTACGAAACATTTTATGGCCTCAGGGAAAAACCATTTAATCTCAACCCCGATCCTGACTACTTCTTTATGAGTCGTGAGCATGAGGAAACCTACACGCAACTTGAATATGCCATTACGGAAAATAAGGGTTTTGTGGTTATCACCGGTGAGATCGGTTCCGGAAAAACGACTCTCATTAACTATCTTTTACGAAGGCTGAGGCCCGATATAGAGGTCGCCGTTCTCCATCATACCCTCGTGAGGCCCAAACAGTTTATCAAGATGCTCTGTCAGGAATTTGAACTCCCCTCCGACGGAATGAACAAGGCTGAAATGTTAGACATATTTTATAATTTTCTTCTCGAGCAATTTGCAGCAAGGAAACGCGTCGTCCTGATTATTGACGAATCTCAAAACCTGCCGGAAAAAACCATTGAAGAAATACGTCTTCTTTCAAATCTGGAATCCGAGAAGAGCCATCTTCTGCAGATTATTCTTCTGGGACAGCCTGAATTGAAAAACAAACTCGAACAGAAGAATCTCGAGCAGTTTGTCCAGAGGGTGACGGTCTATTGGCATCTCAAAGGATTGAGTCAGGACGAGGTAGTTCAATATATTCTACATCGCCTGAAGGTTGCAGGATCTGATGAGAACCGTGAGCTTTTTCGCCCGGATGCAGTAGATGCGCTGTATACCCATTCACGCGGTATTCCACGTCTCATTAATATTCTCTGTGATGCCGCATTAGTGCATGGCTACGCTGACGATTTAGAATCTATCGGAAAAGACACCATTCAGGAGGTTGTCAGGATACGTAATATAGGGGAAATACCATCCGAAGATAATGATAAGGCACGTAAATCAAAGATTAATCAAACAAGAAATGAGATTCTGAAACAGCTTTATACCAGAATGAAGGGGATCGAAAAGAGAATGGATCTCCTTGAAAACATGATTGAAAGTTTTAACAGGGGCATAGAAACATTTTCCTCTGCTATCGAGAATTTCTCATCTTCCGATAAAAAGCGAGATGAAATAATTTATGACCTCACGCAAAGCCTCAATGAATGCATGAAAAGCAATGTAACCTTGCTCGGTGAAGTTAAACGGCTTCAAGTTTTAGAGAGAAAAGCATCTGACAAAGATAATCGCCCTTCTAAAAACCCATTGTCACGTTTTATTTCACGATAGAGATAAGTCCCAATGAAGCTCCCCGCAATCCCGTATAAGCGGGATCTCCGCTTTTGCTCCGACAAGTT
>CAYSHT010000144.1:0-4361 GCA_964430915.1 uncultured Syntrophaceae bacterium | reverse complement strand
GACAAAGATAGAGGAATTTAAGGTAGATGCGTCAAAGGCTGTGGAGGAGGTACCTGCTCTCAGAGAGGCCATGAAAAGACTTCGCGACGGTTCGGTGAGCGAGAAGGTATGGGACTACTTCGGCCGGAAATGTATCGTCTGCGGGGGGTGTGCCTTTGTCTGCCCCACCTGCACCTGTTTTAACGTTTCTGATTTCGAGACAAAACCGGGTGAAGGTTTGAGAGTGCGCTCATGGGATGCCTGTCTCTTCGGAGGATTTACGAGGGAGGCTTCTGGCCATAATCCGCGGGGTAACCAGGCGTTGAGGCTGAAACGACGCCACGAGCATAAACTTCTCTATTACAACGAGACCGATATTTTAGAAGGGCTCTGCGGTTGTGTCGGGTGTGGGAGGTGTTCCGACTATTGTCCCGTTCATATCGGCACCCTGGAGGTGGTAAAGGCAATTGCTGAGGACTGATAATTAACAATACAGATCTGGAGGAAGAAATGTCCGAGGGAAAGAGGATACTTATCATTGACGATGACGAGGATTACGGGATCGCGCTTGGTATAGTGCTTGAAAATAACGGCTACACGGTGGAACGTGCCATGAATATAAAGGATGGTCGCGAGGCGATTGACAGGGAGCTTCCTGACCTCATCATCCTTGACGTTATGATGGATAAACATACAGACGGGTTTGAACTCTGCTCTGACCTGAAAAACGACGAGGCCTGTCGGCTGGTTCCCGTAATGATGGTGACCGCGGTGACGGAAAAAACGGGTTTCAAATTCTCGCCGGAAACGGACGGTGAATACCTTGAGGCGGACGATTACGTCTCGAAACCGGTGCCGGTGGCGGAGCTGTTATCCAGGGTGAATAAACTTATCGGTAGAGCCGATTGATGGTTTCTTAGGGAGTTCCATTGTAATTGTTCGTGGCATGGCCTTTTTTATTCGCGCGCTCCTCTTCCATTTTTCACGACCAATTTTGTGATTGCTGTGTTTACCCCCTTTTCGATTACACGGAAACAGAGGGTGAATCATTATCTCCCCAGGGAAAAGCATGTATGGTCCCGGGGTTATCTTCCTCACTGATGGGGAGTTTTACCCCGAAAAAAGGAATAATCGGGGACGAAAGATAAAATAATATATAAATTACAAATAGTTATATTTTGGCACCCATTTTGCAATTACTATAACCATAAAATAAATATGGAGGCTATGTATTATGACGGCGAAAAAGAAAATACTCGTGATCGATGATGACATGGATTTCTTGATGGCGACCAAGCTGATACTCGAAAATGGCGGATACGAGGTATTTCTTGCGGAGGACGGGAAAAATGGAGTCGATATGGTGAAATCTGTTGCTCCCGATCTTACCATTACGGATATGATGATGGAGACCTGGGGTGAGGGTTTTGCTGTTGTTTCAAAGATTCGCTCTATGGAACAGGGCAAGGATATGCCGCTTATCGTGCTCAGTGCTGTCGACCTTCAGGGGCCCTATCAGTCATATGAACCGTCCGACGAATTTCCGAAGGTGAATATGGTGCTTCACAAGCCCGTCAAGGCGAATGATCTTCTCAAATATGCCGAGCAACTGTTGCGCTAAATGACTATGACAGAGAATAATAGCGGCCTCATTCTAATCATTGATGACGAGGAATCCATACGGGACGGGTGCACGCAGGCACTCGAAAAGTCGGGATACACCGTTCTTGCCACGGGTGACGGGCATGAAGGTGTCAGAATTGCCCGCGAGAAGCGTCCCGATATTGCCTATGTAGATCTTAAGATGCCCGGTATTCCCGGTATGGATATTATCGATATTCTGTCAAAGGAAATCCCCGATATTGTCCTCATCGTCATTACCGGCTACGCTTCGATCATATCGGCAGTTGAATCCATGAAAAAGGGTGCCTACGACTATCTGCCAAAACCCTTCACACCGGATCAGCTGAGGGCGGTAACGTCGCGCGGTATCGATCACCGTAACCTCACACTTGAGACACGGAGACTAAAGGAGGAAAAGGAACAGGTTGAAAAAAACTTTATTACCTTTGTGAGTCACGAGATGCGCTCCCCCCTGGTCACCATCGAGCAGTATATCGAGTCTCTCAAGGTGATAGCCGGTGACTGTCTCAGCGAGGATGCAATGCATATCTTAGAGAGGTGTGGAAAGCGCATCCAGAATCTGGAGGAACTGGTAGAACACTGGCTTGATATTAGCAAGATAGAAAACGGCACACTTACACAGAAAAAAGAACCGGTCAATCTTGCCGCGATCGTGGCGAGAAGCATGGAAGAAATGATACCCCTCTGTCAGAGGAGGGGCCTTGAAATGAAAGAGGATATCCCCGGGGATCTGCCCGCCGTCATTGGGGATGAAGAGAGCCTGGTAAGGGTCTTTATCAATATTATCGGAAATGCAACGAAGTACACGCCGAGTGGAGGCAGGATACATATCGGCGCGGAATATGATGATCTCGATGTAAGGATCAGTGTATCGGATACGGGCATGGGTATTCCCAGAGACAAGATTCCCTTTATCTTCGAGCCCTTTTTCAGGGGAAAGGGAAAGGAAGACCGGCAGCGTGGTTCCGGACTCGGTCTCACGTTCTGTAAGAAGATCATGGAGGCCCATGACGGTTCAATAGAAGTGCAGTCAAAAGAGGGTGAGGGTACGACCTTCCTGCTGAAATTACCCCGGTGAGCGGTTCTTTTGGGGGCAGAAAGCCACAAAAGAAGAATGTGAAAGGGGTTGTTACGAGAGATGAGGTATCTCTCGTAACTCCTTTTTTATCTTAAGCAAAGGCTGTTGTAACTGAAATCAACAGGCCTGCGGCGAAGATGACCGCTCCCAGCCCCACACCCCCGGCTGTTGCCAATATCGGGGCTAATCCCAGAAGAAGAAATCCAAAGGTGAATCTTCCTTCTCTTGCATCCATAATGTCCTCCTGATTAAACTCCTATAGTTTTGACGCTTACCGCGGATATAATGGGTTTGTTTCTTGTCAACAGATGTTTCATAACGATGCCCACCGTCTCAACAGTATTCCCTACGCGTATGTTTTGGGAGGGCGCTGTAAACATTATAACCCTTATACCTGCCGTACCATCTTTAATATGAAAGTGAGGCCTGTTTAACCACTTGAAACTGATCTTCTCTACCTCACCCGTTACCTTGACAATATCACCGACCATTCCCAGGTCTATCTTTTCTATCTTGCATCTCCGGGCCTTCGAGCCGAACTGCTCATCGGCCTGTGAAAAGCTTCTCCGGCTCATCCATGCCAGAGTCATGGGAATGACCAGTAGCAGTACCAGTCCCGGGATAGCAAAGAGCAGAAAACGGGAATCTCCTGTTGATGTGTAGTGGAGAGCTACTGCCGCTGCGCATATGATAAATGCTATCCAGGCTAATGCTGACACTGTATCATTTCCCTATTCCGCGGGCAGGTCCTTTTTGAACATCAGGAAGTAGACAACCCCGATGAAAAGGAAACCGCCAAAGATATTTCCAACCGTCACGGGGATGAGATTCCAGAGCCATACATCGGACCATGAAAGTCCTCCGTTGGCCAGCAGCATGCCACCCTTCTTTGCGATAACTGCGGGATACCAGTCCATCAGGAACTTTCCTGCCGGTAGGAAATACATATTGGCCACGCAATGCTCGAAACCTGAGGAGACGAAGGCCATGATCGGGAACCAGATGCCGAAGAACTTGCCGATTACACTATCTGCCGTGATGGCAAGAAGAATGGCAATGTTAACGAGGAAGTTACAGCCGATCGCCTTAATGAAACAAGACCAGAGTCCCATTGCTCCCACGGCCTTGTATCCCAGAACCTTTCCTGCCGCGATACTAACCGCCGTCATTCCAAAGGCATTGACCGCCATGGTGCCGTCTGCCTGTCCGCTTACAAAGGGGCCCACCGTCATAATGTAGGCATAAAAGATTGAGCCTACGAGGTTTCCGATGTAAACCCAGACCCAGTTTCTCAATACCGCGCCCCAGGTGATCTTCTTCATCATCGCTGCCATGGGAACGATCATACAGTCACCGGTGAAGAGTTCCATGCCGGTAAGGACGATCGCAATCAGACCGACAGGGAATACGGAGCCTCCAACGAGTTTGGAGATTCCAGGAGTTCCAATACCAGTGATACATACGGTGCAGAGCGCTCCACCGATGGCGATATAGGCACCCGCCATGAAGCCCCTGATGAGAAGATTAAAAACCGATAATTTTGCCTTTCCGACTCCTGCGTTGCCCACAAGAGCGACCATTTTTGCCGGGGGGTTAAAAGCCATACAAATACCTCCTCTATTTATAATATAAATTTAAACAAAGGGGCCTGGTCTTTAAC
>CAYSHT010000143.1:0-4431 GCA_964430915.1 uncultured Syntrophaceae bacterium | reverse complement strand
GAGGACTGTGTGAAAAAGGCGCCGGGCAAGGCAAGGCCACATAATAATCTGGGTATATTACTTTGTAAAGTGGGAGAAATATCCAGAGCTGAATATCATTTTTCCGAGGCCGTGAGGATTGAACCCGATTTTGTAATTGCGCATGTAAATCTGGGTGTTACTCTGGCATTAATGGGAAGGTATGGAGAATCAGCAAAGCATTACGCCGAGGTCGTAAAGATTAATCCCGGTTCACACAGGGCATATTATAATTGGGGAAACACGCTGGCGACACAGGGCAGGATGGTTGAGGCAATAGATAAATTCAGAAAGGCTCTCAGTATCAACCGGGATTCGGCAAAGGTACATATCAGGCTGGGTGCCGCCCTGGCGGAAATCGGTCATCTGAACAGTGCAATAGAGCATTATACCGAGGCATTGCGAATAGAGCAGGATTCGTTGGAAGCACGCTACAATTTGGGGAATGCATATGCGGGGAAGGGCAGGGTATCTGCGGCTATGGAGCAATACTCAAAAGTATTGGAGATAAATCCAGACTATGCGCCGGCACGTGAAAGTTTAAGAAATTGCATTGAGAAATCTCTCTCTTATTTGCATCGAATACTGGAGTTAAGACCGGACAGCCCCGAGGTCCACTATAATATTGCCTGTATGTATGCGAGACAGAATGAGGTGGAGGCATCCGTCTTATGGCTCAGGAAGGCCATAGAGAAAGGATTCGATGACTGGGAGCTTATCAGGACGGATAAGGACCTGGAGAACATAAAAAAAACGAAGTATTATATAAGTCTGGTATCTAATCATGATTAATGAGCATTATATTATTGCCCTTTTTTTATATTTCTGACAGAATAACACGATGAAAGTTTTGCAGATTACGCATATTGTTATTGCGAGTCCCGATGTAATCCCGATTTATCGGGAATCTCTAAACTCCATGTAATAATGCGAGATTGCCGCGTCGCTTTGATCGCAATGACCAAAAATGTAATTATGCAAACCTCTGATAAAGTGTTTCAGGATTGCCGCGGCTGTTCCTTCGCTTCATTCGGGACGTCTCGCAATGACTGAAACGGATGTTATGTAAAGGTTTCAAAATATAGTCTTTTGGGGTGTATCTGATAGATGAAAAAGTCATTTTTGATAATTGCGTGCTTATTAATACTGGGTTTCTTTATAATATCCTGCAGTGACAACGGCAGCGACGAAAATAGAAATGCTGTTGACCAATCGGCTGCAGGTATATGGTGGGGCGATTTTGATACCGTGGTCCCATTTGGGGAGTGGTCTTCTTACGAGTGGAATTTTGGTGACGGGACACCTTCGATCGTTGACGAAGAAGAACCGGTTCATAAGTATGACAATCCCGGTATTTATGCCGCAACGTTAACTTTTAAAGATGATGCGGGAAAAACCGGAAACGGATTTGTATTGATTACGGTCGGGGAAGCCGGTCCGACTGCCGAAATTGGCGTGGTTGATGACCTTGGAGAGGAAGTGGAAGTATTTATCTTTGATGTCGGCGAACCAATTAATTTTGTCGGACGTGGTCTGGATGCCTCCGGTACGGTAGTCCCCTGTGGTGAGTGGGATGTTTACGAATGGAATTTCGGTGACGGATCAACAAGTACTGATGAGAACCCGCCCCATCCCTACGAAAAGGCTGGCAACTATACCGTAATGCTGAAAGTTATAGATGATAACGGGGTGACCGGAAGTGCCGCCCTTTCTATAATGGTGGGTTATACCGCTCCTGTTGCAAATATTAACGAACCTGCATCCGGTTTGACATTTGAGACTGGAGAAGAGGTTAATTTTAAAGGCAAGGGATTCTATCAGAATTTTATAATAGGCATTGTTTCCGAAGATGGTACTGCGAGATTCATCGGTGATGAAGGGAGGCAGTATAACGGCACATTGGATGTAGACGGATGGAGTGTATCGGGCAACATAGATTTGATTAATTGGAACGTAGATGGCGATGACTATAGCAGTACCGCGGAAGAGATAACCGGTTTCAATGGAGGGGTTCTGTTAAATACATGGCTGCTCGGAACCTATGTGGAAGGAAACAATGATGGAGCATTTAATCTCTGGTATATGGGAACTTATGGAGATGAACATGATATCGCAGATCTGAGCGGAGAATGGGTTCTCAAAGATGCCTTTGATGCCGGGAATTCCCTTACCATATCAATAAGTGATACGGGTGCAGTTACAGCTGAAGATGAAAGGTTGCCCAAGAATGAATTTGTCGACGGTACAATAAGTTTATACGATAATCCGGAGGACGATGAAATATATAACGTCTTCGAAGTATCTCTCTCTTTCCATGGTGAGGAACTCACGGGCCTGGCCACATATTTAAATAAAGACAGCATACTCACCGATGAGGATGTGCTGGTATTCGGACTTACATCGAATAGCTATTCACTTTCAGGTTTTGCCGTAAGGGGTGAGTAAAAGGGCGGCTTCCCATGGCAATGAGAACTGCAAAGAGAAAGAAAATAAAAATCGTTATAGTCGAGCACGATTCTGAATTTTCGACAAAGATAGTTCGCGCTGCAGAAGAAGAGGATATTACTGTTATTAAAGTCTGCCGCAGCATCGAAGATGCGATAAAATTTTTCGATGATCTCAAAACACATCCTGACATAATCCTTTTGAGCCTTGAGATGCTGAGAGTGGCAGCGGCCGTCCATCTCGAATACATAAGGAATTTGAGGACGAAATTCAGCAGGACAAAGCTAATCATCATAGGGGACAGATGTACGGATGATGGGAAGATCGCTCTTGCCAGGGAGGGGGTGCACGGCGTCATACTGAGGAGCGAATCACTGGCAAAGATCATAAAGTGCGTCATGATTGTTGCCGCCGGAGAGATATGGATGGATGCACAAATCGTCAGCACGGTATTCGAAGAATGCTTCCGTTTTCACGAAAAATCGGGGAATGCCATACGTTCACCAAACCACTTAGATTACAAGAGGATTGAGAGTTTGACAACACGAGAAAGAGAAATATTGGAACTTCTCTCCATGAGTATGACGAATGAAGAGATAGCTCGCGGGCTTTATATCAGCGTTGATACGGTGAAGACCCATGTGAGAAATATCTTTGATAAACTGCAGGCTAAAAACAGGGTTGAGGCGGTACTCTTCTATATCGGGGCATTAAGGGGAGACAGCGAAGAAATGGCCGGCTGAAAAATCATGCTAAAGTGGTATTTACACATGCAGTTTCTTATTTTAGACTTCCACTGAAACATAACAGGGGTAATGTTTTTTCTTGATATTTTTTTAAATCATGCTAGTAAATGAGTTTCATTCCTATGAAAAATATTGAGTGACGATTGGTGTAGATGAAATTGAAACATCATGTAAAAATGCTTTCACTGCTTGTTGCGCTCTTCCTGGTGCTTGGTTTCGGTGCGGCGCAAGGGCAGATGAACCTGATAAGCGATGAGGATCTGGCAACAGTCTACGGGGCCGGTTTCTCTAGTTTTACGCTGGTGGGAGGCATCTCGAGGGCGGACTTCAATATCAATACTTCAACATATACGGAAATTGATTCTGTTAAACTGGGCTATTACGACGACGGCACAAACAATGACTACGGGTTTGGGGCGAACGGCGAAGGTTGGGATGAGGACTGGACCAATGTCAAATTAGGCACATCCACACAGGATCTCGTTTGCAAAGGGCTGTATATCGAGGCCAAGTTTACGAATATCTCGAATCCGGCAACGCGTGCCCTCGAGTACATAAGGGTAGGCACACCTGATATGACGGGCGATATAACGGCAAACTTTAACCGGTTCAGCGGTTATATAGACGACGGGGATTCCGTCCCGGAGTATAACGGTTATCGCCTGAACACCATAGGGCCGGGGGCAAAAACCATAACCTCCACGAACTCCGGGTTTTACATATCACTTGAGAATAATGCGACGCATACAGGGTACTGGGTCTATTTTGACAATGCCAAGGTTAATTAGACCACAGTATAAATTATACCAGTAAATCCAAAATTAATAAGGAGGTGATGCAGGGAACAGTTGTCAATGATAATTTTTTACAAAAAATTTACTAAAAAAGGAGAATTATTATTATGAGGAAAATTATTACATTTTTAGCAGTACTGGTAATGCTTTTCCCGCTCTCAGCGATGGCCATGACGCCTATCTCAGATACTGAGATGGCGGATGTCACCGGTCAGGCGGGTGTGAGCATCAACCTCGACATCACCATGGATCTCGATATTGGTGTCGTGTCGTGGGGAGATAAAGACGGTTTCTCGACAGGTTTTGATAGGACAACACCCTACCATACTGGAGACGCTACTACTTGGTCATACGATCTCGGTTATATAGTTTCAGGAGCTCCTCTGAATACTGCCGGAGGTTATGTCGGATTGACTACGCTTGCCGTG
>CAYSHT010000142.1:0-4431 GCA_964430915.1 uncultured Syntrophaceae bacterium | reverse complement strand
ATCAGTCAGCAAAATCAGAGAATAAATGCTATTAAATTTTATTACAAAAAAGTATGGGCCGTTCTTTCTTCTTTATGCATCGCTGCAGCAACCATTGGTATTTTTTCTCTTGGGTTTAGCGATAGTAAGATTGCTGGAGCACAAGCTTTAATTAAAGGCTTAGATTTTCGATTTGATTATATATAATGTAACCAGAGGAAAGTCATCGTTATGGGTCGTAAATTACCACACCTATTTAGAGAACCTTCAAATCGAAGTATTAAGATTAGCATTGAAGAAACAATTGAGGAATTTACCAATGCTATTAAGTGGTTGAAATCAATTAATGCTGACCCACATAACACAAGAATTAGTCATTATAAGAACCACTTAGAAAAATTCAATATCGCTTATAAAAATAATTCGCTTGATAAATTCTATCAAAAACAAAGTATTGGTGAGCACGTTTTGCTTCTAAGTGAGATTGAGGAGATACTTGGAGTTTATCGATTTCTTTCTACGAGTAGTTCTAAAGAATTTCTAAAAAAGGTGAAGCAGACACTTAAAGGCGGATTAATTCCTGCTGACGAAAAAACTGCATCTTCATCAAATCGCCCACGTAACATATTATTTGAATTATATCTTGCCTCTATTTGCACCTCCGCAGGTTTTTCTGTAAGTCTTAATGATAATGCTGATATTACAATTAATTTTGAAAATAGAGAAATCTTTATAGAATGCAAACGACCGCAATTTGATCATAAAGTAAATAGTTCCATCAAAAGTGCAGTCAGTCAACTTAAGAGTCGCTATAATTCTTCTTCTAATCCAGATTCAGCAAGAGGCGTTATTGCAATTTCAACAAGCAAGATAATTACAAAGGGAAACAAATTTCGGACTATCTCAAGCGAAGAAGTCTTAACTTTTGAATCATATAATTTCTTTATGGAGTTTATAAGTAGTCATAAGAAGAAATGGAACGCCAAGGCAGAATCAAAAACATTAGCTGTGATACTATTTTTAAACCTCCCCACTTTTTTGAGGGAAAAAGGCACAATATTTATTAATCAAGGTATTGGGGCTTGTCCAATTGAGAAATTAAAAAAAGAAGATTTCAGCTTAGCAGAACGGTTTTTTAAAAAATTAGAATCATCAACAATAAAATGATTGGGAAATAAGGGAACACCTTATCAATTTCTCTTGGGATGCTTTCTTTAAAGATTACGAAAAGAAATCCTTTATATTTAATAGTGTATTTATTTTATCAACTTCAGGAAGTAATTTACACATAAAAAGATTATCCCCTATCCTCAGAACTTTCACCTAAGATATAGTATGTAGTAATTAGCCGGTGGCTCTTAACTGAATTTAAAACCCATGGCATATCCTTGAAGAACGAACTTTCTCCAATCACAAAAAGAGAAATGTAGCAATAACTGAGGTGTCAGGTCTTGCAAAAAAGGTGTTGGGTGTAGTATGTGACCGCGATGTAGTCGTTTCAATAATGGTGAGGTGAATAAAAGAATATGACAGATAAAGATAAGAACAATGACGTATCATTTGAAGAACTCCTGAAAGAGAGCAGTACCCTTGAAACCGGGTGGTTGGAACCGGGGCAGCGCATGGAAGCCCGAATTGTCGACATTGCGACCGACTGGGTATTTCTTGACCTTGGCGGCAAGAGCGAAGGGTACCTGGACAAAAAAGAACTTCTCGATGAAGACGGAAACTGCACAGTACAGATCGGCGATACGATCACGGCCTATTTCCTGTCGTCGCGCCACAACGAAATGCTCTTTACCACCCGGATTACCAGCAGCGAGGCGGGACGAAACTTTCTCGAACATGCCTGGCACGGCAAAATCCCCGTTGACGGGCTGGTAGAAAAGGAAATAAAGGGTGGATTTCAGATAAAAATCGCAGGCGACACCCAGGCATTCTGTCCCTTTTCGCTGATGGGGCTCCGGCGGGTGGAAGATACCTCCGAATACGTGGGGCAACGCATGTCCTTTTTGATTGCCGAATACAGTGAAGAGGGCCGAAACATCATCCTTTCCCACAGGGCAATCCTGGAAGCTGAATTGCGTGTAAAAATAGAAGCCCTCAAAGAGGAACTGCAGGAGGGCATGAAGATCACAGGCACGGTGGCGTCCATTCAGAAATTTGGGGCCTTTCTCGATATCGGCGGCATTCAGGGATTGCTCCCCATTTCGGAGATCGGGTGGGGACGGATCGATAATGTGAACGATGTTCTCTCTGTCGGCCAGGAACTGGAAGTGATGATCCTGAAACTGGACTGGGAAAATGACCGTATATCTCTCAGTATCAAAGCGACTCTTCCCGATCCCTGGGAAAAGGTTGAAGAAAAATATCCCGCAGAATCTTCCCATATCGGTACGGTGGCGCGACTGACAAAATTCGGGGCCTTCGTGACCCTTGAAGGGGGCGTGGACGGCCTCGTTCATATCTCAAAGCTGGGCGCCGGAAAGCGCCTCAATCATCCCGGTGAGGTCCTAGAGCAGGGACAGTCTCTTGAGGTAACCGTCGAATCGGTCGACCTGGAAAAGAAACGCCTCTCGTTGAAGCTGGCTCAGGAAGAAAAAGGCGCCGATCAAACAGAAGCAGCCGATGGCGATGATTATAAGGCATACATGGGAACAACACCCGCTTCGATGGGAACTCTCGGCGACGTCCTCAAGGAAAAACTCGCCCAGGCTGCTGAAAAGAAGAAGAAAAAGAAGGCTAAAAAGTAGCCGTGCCAGGGCACTGGGCTAATGAAAGAAAATAAGATAACGGAAATAAACATAAAAGCCCAGATGGAACATATTTATACGACGCTCTCCGTCAACGATATTCCCTGGAATTTCGAGACGCCCCCGGCCATCATTGAAAACCTTGTCGAGAGGGGAAAAATAATACCGTGCAGGACAATTGATTTCGGATGCGGCACGGGAAATTACTCACTCTATCTGGCGGAAAAGGGATTTAATGTAACGGGTGTCGATTTCTCATCATCGGCCATCGAGCTGGCACGAAACACGGCATCTCAAATGGGGCTCGATTGTAACTTCATTGTGGCGGATATTCTTGGCAATCTGGAAGAAGTAACCTCCTCTTTCGATTTTGCCTATGACTGGGAATTGCTTCACCATATCTATCCATCAGACAGGGAGACCTATCTTCGAAACGTCCATCGTCTGCTCAGGTCGGGGGGGAAGTACCTGTCGGTCTGTTTCAGTGAAGAAAACCCGCAATTCGGGAACTCGGGGAAATACAGGAAGACTCCACTGGACACGATATTGTATTTATCCTCTGAGGAAGAAATGAAGGCCCTTTACGATCCCCTTTTCAAGATAGAGGAATTAAAAACGATTGAGATCAAGGGAAAGTTCTCGCCCCATAAGGCAATTTATGCTTTTATGACAAAGTGACACGATAAAATACTTGAAACACAGTGTATCACTACAAAAGGGAACTTGCATGCCGGTACTATTCCCGAATCGTACGAAAAAAATATTTCGATAGTGATCGCAATCGATAGGATGGACATTAACGACGCAACAGATTATCTCGGAGAATAACCGTGGACTCACGTTCTGTTTCTTACACAGCCGGATTTGAGATGAATCGAAAAGCGGAGACACTTTTTCCCCTTTTCAGTCCCGAAGGCGAAAGACTGTGGGTCCCCGGCTGGGAATACGAAAATATCATGGGAACGACCACCCTCCATGAGGACTATGTCTTTCTCACAAAAAGCCACGACCACTCCGCCGGTGCGGCCGTGTGGATCGTGAAGGACTACGACTCGGAAGCTTACCATGTGCAATATTACAAGATAGAGCCGGAAGAAAAGGTGGGAATCGTCACCGTCACATGTACCCCCTTGGATGAATCATCCACCAGGGTTGACGTCACCTATACCTATATCGGATTATCGGAAAGTGGTAATCGTTTTATAGAGGACTTCACAAAAGAGGATTACGAAGACTTTATTAAAGAGTGGCAGTGCCTGCTCGAAAAGTATTTTCAAAAAAGACCCTAATGACCAAAGCGTGTACGAACGGCACGAATATCCAGAAGCAGCATCTCCAGAAGAAAAATAGGAATGGAATACCATGAAAGGGAAAACCACCACTAATCATTTCGAGAGACTAAAGGTTTTAGGTGTCAGCGGCAGTCCCCGGGCCGGGGGAAATTCGGACGCGCTTTTGAAACATATCCTGAAAGGTGTTCACGAAAAGGATATCGCCACCGAGGCAATTCACCTGCGGGATTATTACTTTGAACCCTGTATCGGATGCGAGAAGTGCAGAAAGGACGAGATATGCACCGGCCTCAATGACGGAATGCACCTCATATATCCGAAGTTATTGGAATCACAGGGCCTCGTCCTGATATCGCCGACTCATAATTATAACATCACTGCCTGGATCAAGGCCTTTATCGACCGCC
>CAYSHT010000141.1:1476-4440 GCA_964430915.1 uncultured Syntrophaceae bacterium | reverse complement strand
CGAGCTACAAAATCTATGACCATCTATTCCAGTAAATAAATTTCCTTTCCATAAAACCCACAAAAACCCACATGGCTAGACCCATCGCCGAGAGCCACAGGATGGCGGCAAATACCATATCCACGTTCAGTCTGGCATTCGCCTGAATCATGAGGTACCCGAGTCCGCGCTGGGCGCCGACCCACTCGCCGATAACGGCACCAATCGTTGCCACGGTGACCCCCACTTTCAGCCCCGAAAAGAAAAAGGGAAGCGCCCAGGGCCAGTAAAGAAGGCGCATCGTGTCCCAGAATCCGGCGCCCATCAGGCGAAAGAGCATCACATACTCGGTACCGCAGTTCTTATATCCCTCAAGGAGACTGACGGTGATGGGGAAAAAAATAATAACAGCCGCCATCAGGACCTTGCTTGCAATGCCATACCCGAGCCAGATGACCAGAAGCGGAGCCAGTGCAAATACCGGTATCGCCTGCGACACCACAAGAAAGGGTGAAAGAGCCTGTTCGATTGAGGGATGAGAAAACATTACCGTCGCCAGCGGGAGGGCAATAAAAAGGGCCAGGAATATTCCGAGAACAATCTCGAGTGCCGTAACTGCCGCATGAGGAAGCAGTATGTGAGACTGAAAAATGGCCACCCCAAGTATCTGTGTTGGCGCGGGTAGTATAAAATCGGGCACAGAAAGGCCCCTGCACGCGAGCTCCCAGGTCGATAGAATTACCAGTATAATTGTAAGAGAGATAATATTTGATCGCGTCATGTTATAACTCCCCTTGGAGCTCTTCAAGGACATGCTCTTTTATTTCGAGAAGGCCCTGTTCACTTCCCTTTCTCGGCTTCGATGAATCGAGTGCAATACGCTCACGAACATCCATCGGAAAGGGCGTGAGTACCAGGACTTCATCGGCCAGTAAAAGGGCCTCTTCCACATCGTGGGTTATCATAAGGATCGTCTTTTCAAACTCGCTCTGAAGGAGGAGAAGATGGGACTGCAGGCTCCTTCTCGTTATGGCATCGAGGGCCGAAAGCGGCTCATCGAGGAGAACCAGTTCGTGTTCAAACATAAGGGTACGAACGAGGGCACACCGCTGGCGCATTCCACCCGATACCTTCCGGGGAGGATAATGCTCGAATCCCTGAAGACCAAGACGATGAAAGAGATAGAGCGCCTTTTCACTGGAGCCCTCGTTTCTTCCCGAAATGCGTGTGGGAAGCAGCGCATTATCAAGAAGCGAGAGCCATGGTAAAAGGAGGTCCTTCTGCTGCATATAGGCGGCCTTCTTCCCAAGATGACATACGGTTTCCCCAAGCCAGGAAATCTCACCATTATCCTTGGCGACAACACCGGTCAAAACATCAAACAGTGTGCTCTTTCCGCAGCCCGAAGGCCCCACGAGGGCAGTAAATCCGCCCCTCGGCACGGTAAGGCTGAAACCATCAAAGACTGTAAGATCGCCAAAGCTCTTTTTTAAATCAACCACAGAAAGCAAAAAAGTTTTCCTTCCCTTTTTCAGTCAAGTCCCCTGGAATTCTGTTACTTCAGGGTTTTTAATCGTTTCGATACGGCCAGTGCCTTTCCGGCCACCTCGGCAGGCGTCTTTCCAAGGATACGGATTATCGGTTCCTTTCCCATGCCACCGCGGTCAAAAATTATGTCGGGAATCGTATCCCTTCTCGACAAAACCCAGTTCGTCCCCCACTCCAGGGATGAACCTTCCCTCTTTTTGACATTTTTCGGCTCGTCCGAACGGCGGAACTCATCTATTTCATAGCCGAGATCTCTGCATATATCGACGAGTTTATCGGAGAATCTGATATTCATGGCAGAGCGATAATCACCGTCATAGCGCATTGTCGTGAGAACGATCTTTGCGACATGATTCGACGCCCCGAATTCAGGATCACAAAGTGTCCCAACATTGTCTCCGACCTTCAGTATCCTGCCCTGAATCCCGGCCACTTCGTCTTTTGTCGTCGCATAGGGAAGGGCATAGACAAAATTCGACTGAATCGCGGGAATAACATTCCCGCATTTTCCGTCTTTCAGGAGCCCTACCCCATCTTTCAGCTCGATTATTGATCGATACCTCTCACTCTCGCGCAAAAGGGCGGCAAAATGATTCGTCGGACCGTGTCCTCCCCCGATGCGAAATGAAAATCTGATGGCCGTGGTAATGTAGTCCTTCGCTCGTTTCACCGCGTCAAGCACGGTCATCTCCTGGGCAAGCCCCGTCGCAATTGCCGCCGAGATGGTACATCCCGTCCCGTGGGTATCTTTCGTCTCAATCCTCTCGGAGACAAGTTCGTGAAAATCCCTGCCATCGAAGAGTATATCGAGGGCGTCACCACCCATATGCCCGCCCTTTACGAAGACGTTTTTGGCACCCATGTCGTGAATGATGACAGCCGCTTTCTTCATATCATCGGCGCTCTCTATCTTGATTCCCGCAAGTTCTTCCGCCTCGGGCGTGTTTGGCGTAATCACAAAGGCGAGGGGGAGAAGCTCTTCGATGAGGGTCTCTTTCGCCTCGTCCCTGATAAGTTTTGCACCGCCTTTCGCCACCATCACGGGATCGACGACAAGTTTTTCAATACCGTAGTTTTGAATCTTTTTTGCCACCGCTTTAATTATCTCGGAGTTTGCGAGCATCCCCGTCTTGGCCGCATCGACTCCGATATCCTCTGCCACGGAATCGAACTGTTTTTCCACAAAGTCGATAGGGACCTCATGTATGCCCTGGACTCCCAGGGTGTTCTGGGCCGTGAGCGCCGTTATTACGCTCATTCCGAATCCGCCCAGGGCGGTAATTGTCTTCAAATCGGCCTGTATCCCCGCACCGCCGCCGGAATCTGAACCGGCTATAGTCAATACTCTCTTCACATCCATTTCTTAGCTTACCTCTCTGTAAAACCTCACAACGAGAAGATATCCCGTCTCAACTGATATCGTGCCCCGCTTTTCAG
>CAYSHT010000141.1:0-1376 GCA_964430915.1 uncultured Syntrophaceae bacterium | reverse complement strand
GTTGAAGGCATATTCCAGAGCAAGCCAGGTATCGGTCTCATCTTTTCTTTTTGGAAATCTGATTACTTCGCTGCCCCTTTCCTTAAAATACCTGAGAATGTCCTCTTCCGCCGAGTCCATATCCCCTATGATAACCGCGGGAATAATGTCATGAGCAAGAAGCTGCCTGGAAGCACCGTCGGCACAGATGATCACGGGATCAGCTGCCTCTCTGATCCTCTCCTTGAGAAATCTTTCGTCCTCGATGGTACCGCCGGAAACAATAAAAACTTTCTTTTTCATCTGATTTCCCCATCCCCCTGGCCCCGGTAATTCGTTATTCGGAAATCGCAATTCGTAAAACGTAATTCGGAATTCGCAAAATGTAAATTGCTATCCGATATCCGGTTTCCGTTCTTCGATTTTTCGAGACTGACAAAAAAAGGGCCTACCCCTTTCCGGATATGCCCTCAATAGATATCTCTCACAATCCCTACGCTGGCATTACCCAGATCAGGTTCAAAGGGTATTATCTCAGCCCTGAAGGCACCCCGGAATCTTTATCTCAATTGTGATCTATGATGCTACTCCAACTCTACCCAATAATCAAGCATAATCTATTGGATTCCAAAAAGATCCATGGCATTTTTGGAAGTAATTCTGCAAACCTCCTCAAAGGGAACTCCTTTTATATCGGCAACCTTTCGTGCCGTGAGAACCACGTTTGCCGGTTCGTTTCGCTTCCCCCTTTTGGGTTCAGGAGTAAGGAAGGGGCAATCGGTCTCTACCAGCAGTTTATTAAGCGGCACCTTTCTCACCACATCCCTTAGTATGGATGAATTTTTGTATGTCACCGTACCGGGAACGGAAATATAGTATCCCCAGTCGAGACATCGTTTCGCCATGGCATAGTCGCCGGAAAAACAGTGAATGATCCCCCTCTGATTCCCGTTCCAGGGCTCGAGGATCTCCATGATCTCCTTATGTGCCTCTCTGTCATGAATAATAATGGGAAGGTCAAGTTCGTGGGCGAGTTCGAGCTGCTCTTTGAACCGCTGTATCTGCACCTCCCGGGGCGAGAGATTCCTGAAAAAATCGAGTCCGATCTCGCCATAGGCGACCACCTTCTCGTGTTTCGCCAGTTCTCTTAAGGCATCATAGGTTCCATCATCGATTGCCTTCGCAAAGTGGGGATGTATACCCACCGAGGCAAAGACCATCTCATAGCTCTCGGCCACCGAGATCGCCCGTCTGCAGTCATCCAGCTCAATTCCCACGGTCACGATATAGTCGATCCCGTTTTGCCTGGCACGATCGATAACATCATCCCTGTCTTTGTTGAAATCTTTCAGTTCAATATGTGCATGCGAATCTACAAGCATTTACAACTCCCTTTA
>CAYSHT010000140.1:0-4506 GCA_964430915.1 uncultured Syntrophaceae bacterium | reverse complement strand
TTACCCGGAATGAGCTGGAGCATCAGCTCAACGACTCATGGGCTAAGGTAATCATAACTGTGGATGTTTTGTTCGAGAAGATTGCGGAAGTGGCGGATAAGACAAAATTCTCAACCGTAGTCGTCTCCGAGATCGCCGATTTCCTGCCGGGCATCAAGCGTGTCCTTGGGAAGCTCCTTAAAAAAATCCCCACGGCCGAGGTGAAACCTTTGGCCGGGAAGACCGTGAATAAATTCATGGATGTCATCGGGGATATGCCGAAGGATCCTGTCGCAGTGAAGAGGGGCATGGACGACATGATCTTCATGATGTACACCGGGGGCACCACAGGTCCGGCAAAGGGTGCGGTGCTCACGCAGTGGAGCGTTATGTCAAATCGCGGGCAAACCCTGGCCTGGCTTGATCTCGGACCGGAGTTTTTGGCACTCTCGGCATTCCCCCTTTTCCACATTGCAGGTCTTTTCTTCGGGAGCTGCTGTCTTACAATCGGCGCGACCCAGATCTGCGTACCGAATCCGCGCGATACGCACTTCATCATCAATATGATGAAGGCCTACAAGCCCATGGCTGTGGTAAACGTACCAACAGTCTTTTTCGAATTGATGAAAAAGCCCGAGTTCAAAAAACTCGACCTAAGCCAACTCAAGTGGTGCTTGAGTGCGGCGGCGCCGTTCCCCCCCGAGCACATTGGTGAACTCGAAAGCATCATAGGAAAGGGTAATTTCATTGAGCTGTACGGGATGACGGAAACCTCACCGGTAACGTGCTGCAATCCCCGTTACGGGGAGAAGAAACCGTCCTCCATCGGCATGCCCCTGTCCGACACGGAGTTCAGACTCATAGATCCCGAGACCGGTCAGCCTGCAAAGCCGGGAGAGCCAGGCGAGATAGCCATCCGTGGGCCCCAGCTCATGAAGGAGTACTACAACCAGCCCGAGGAGACGGCCAATGCCGTCCGGGATGGCTGGATGTTTACCGGAGACGTTGCCAGGATGGACGAGGACGGGTACTTTTATATTGTAGACCGGGTAAAGGACATGGTCATTGTTTCGGGGTTTAAGGTCTTCACGCGTGAACTCGATGATGTCCTTATGAAGCACCCTGATGTCGAACTTGCGGCTTCTGTGGGAATCCCTGATCCGGAAAGGCCCGGCTCCGAGCGGGTTGCCGCCGCAGTTGTGTTGGGGCCCGGCATTGAGAAGAGCGATGCCCAGAGTGAAAAGATCATCAAATACCTGAAAGAAAACGTTGCGCCCTACAAGGTCCCGAAGGTGATAAAGTTTATGGAAGAACTTCCCACCAGCGGTGTGGGAAAAGTGCTGAAACGCGAGCTCAGGAAGAAAATGGTATAACAAGAAACACGAAGCGGATACCATGCGCTCAGATGCACTAGTGTCTGAGCGCAGAAATTCACTTTCGTTCACAACCCAATGAGTTGTAATTACCAACCTCGTCTTGATAGGGAAAAAGGGGACAGATTTATTTTTTGGGTAAATAGGGACAGCTGTACTATCTCAATAATTCGGTAACCTTTTGGAGTTTATCAAAGGGTGTTTCACAATGCAATCCACCATGTCTACGGAGGTGGTTATACTCAAACAGGAAATTGCCAATTGACTTTTACATACTCAATAACCAGCATCATCACAAAAACAAAACCGGTTATCATTATGAATTGCTTTAAAACATGAAAAGCATCATTTATCATTTTTTTCTGCTTTTAGTAATCTTACATATTTTTTAAAATAAAAGGTTTCCTTAAAATTATCAAAACCATATTCTCTTAGTTCTGACCTCCAATCTCTTTCAATAAAATCGAAGGCATATTTACATTCAACTTTTTTAAAGATAAAACGATGATGAAACGGCATTTTATTCATGTCGAATTCAGCAAAATCGAGCATATTAAAAGTGCCGCCCGATTTTAAATTATTGTAAGCATTTTTAATGATAATTTTTCTTATTTCATGCGGGAAACCGTGAATGACAAAGCTGATAAAAACTTTGTCGAATTTTTGATCAAGTTCAAAAGGCTGATCAATTCTTTTATTTATAAATTTAATATTTGAAAATTGTTTACAATTAAAATTAAATTGCTTTTCCATATCTTCAGAAATATCAAGTCCCGTTAGTAGTGAATCATCGGACAGATATTTGTTCATCAATAAAATATTTCGTCCTGTTCCACATCCCAAGTCAAGTATTTTCTCTTTGGGTTTAATATCTAAATCCTTAATAGCCTTATTAATAAAACCTTTGTATTTACCAAAGGAGGCAATATTCATTAATTTATCATAGTTGCCTGCTATGAATTTTGATAATTCAACTCCTGAGTCAGGATAAAGTTTTTCCATTTTATTTTTGTTATTATTTATCTGTTAATTAATTGAAATTTATAAATTCATGTCATTTACTTCGTATTATTTGTCTTTTAATTACAATCAATGACCACTAAATGACAGAAAAAAAGGGGACAGATTTATTTTTTTATCTTTCTTGGTCTTCTCCGCCCTCGAAATTCCACCCGCCGTTCAATCTTCTTTTCAATTTCATTAACAAACCGGCTACTGCCGGTTAATCGCCCTCTGGGTGGTGGTTTTAAAATAGGAAAGCAGTCGATCCCGTTCAAGCCATGAGGGAACAGCCTTTCCTCCTTTTACGTAGGCACTATAACTGCTCCAGGGATAGTCATCAGGGCTTTCAGTTGCCTTTCGGAAAGCTTACAATAATGGACTCCAGGAATTGTGGCACGAGTTTTTGCAGGAAATCAAAAACAAGGGCCAATAAGGCAGAATGAAAGTTGGGTCAGACCTTGATTATTGAAGCTCCCCGCAACAAGTTGCGGGGAATCTCCGACTGTTAAGGAAATATTTATTTTTTATTCACGCTTCCCCCTCTGCAAGCAGCGGGGAATGCACTCGCTGCTCAGTTCAATATGGAGTAAAACTATGATGAATAAAATCGTGCGCTCTCCCTATTTACCTATTTACGGTTGAGTGATTGCATATGCGGCAAATTGTATCCCTGCCGAAGATCTGCGAGAAATCATAGTGATATGGCGAAGTCCCAACTCATTTCAATCGCCAACCACTGCGGAAGAAGCATTGTTGACTGAGAGAAATCCATTCCCGCGTTTTCGATATGATCTCTTATTGCCTTTGAAAACGGTTGTGTCACCGACTTAATGGACGTGAGCACCGTCGGAGCATCCTCTGTGGATTCAGGATCGTGGACTGCGCGGCACAATCGGGGATGCGAAGAGACCAAATGCGCTCGACACACGACTGGCCTCACTGGGTAGGCGATGCATGCGCCATTTACCAGCAGCGGGCAGCAAGGGTCATAGTTGGAAAGGTCTGTCTGTTCATCAACCTTGGCCAACTGATATCTGCCCGGCCTTGAATTATTCCACTCATGCCATTGATGCGTCCGCATCCGAAGATCGTTTATCTGGTCTGCTGACAGTTCCCGCTTGACATATTGCGCCAAGGTGTGGGCCTCTGCAATGTCCATAAGGATATGATACCGGCAACAGTGACAACAGCCCATTTTACAGGTTGGAATGATGCCATCTTCACTACTCAGCCGGTCCAGTTCGCATGCAATCGTTTCATCCACAGAAGAATACACACCGTTGACGAAGTTCTCTTGCGGTGTAATTGGAATATCGGCTCCGAATTCCTCAGGGCCCATACCGAAATTGCTATTCTCAATCAAGTTCATCATTCTCCATTTTTCCGACAGGGTTAAATAGGAACATTTTAAAACCCAATCATGTCAAATCTGGTCAAGGTTGTGCTCCGCCTGGTTCCCGGCGCGTTGAGAAGATGCCAGGCAGTATATTGCTCGGCATAAAGGGTACCTGCAGACATACCATCAACGGGAACGATAACCTTGAATCCACGCATGGCAGCACCGGTCGCTGTGTGTAATACGGCACCTTCAGCTGTGGTACCTACGATAATCACCGTTTTAATCTCCTTTTCGCGCAAGATTTTTTCCAATTCAGTGTTAAAGAATTTGTCGACACTCGATTTGACAACCGGCTCCTTTCCCTGGGGGGTCACACCGGGCAAAATCGTCTCTATTTCTCCCCTGCTTGTCAGGCTGAACACAACGGCAACGCCATTGTTCCTTGCCCGATCCAGAAAGCCTTTGATTTTGGGAACGGAGGCAATACACCGTGGTCTTCTTTCCGGATTACAGGTTAGCTCCTCAATGTCCAAAATCAAAAATGCCGTTTCCTTCGGGTCAAGCTTAACGGCCTTCAACTCAACCGGTGGCGGTGCTTTTGCCTTGTCCCAGAGTTCAATGATCGTCTCATTATCACCGGCACAAACCGGAGAGTTGAAAATCGGACAAGCGATAAAAAGGATAGCTGTAAATATGACCACGAAAACAGTATTTTTAAATATTTTTATTAGTTTCATTTTTTCTCCCTCGTTATATTTCCGCCATTATATCCTAATTTCTGTTTAAAAATCTTTGAAGTTTATTAAATTCATC
>CAYSHT010000139.1:0-4540 GCA_964430915.1 uncultured Syntrophaceae bacterium | reverse complement strand
TTCCAAAAGGCAACTAAGGAGTTTATCTTTCGACGTTGTGTTTCATAGGCTAACCCTGACTTTTTGATGTAATCTTCAACGAAACTGATCGCTATGTCATCTGTCACAGACGTCGGTAGATTTTCACCGCCAATGAATGTTTTAAGTTCATCATAAGCTTTTTGATGTTGTTTTTTTGTCTGTTCGATGTATTCGGAGTTTTCAAGCCAAGTGTTGATTAGCTCATCCAGTGTTTGACTTTTCGTCGTCGCGAGGTTGTACCATTCCTGAGCTTTTTTTAGGTTACCTGTGTTTGTTTCTATTTTCTCCGCTTCTTCAACTGCTAAGTCTTCCAGTACATCCACAAGGTTATAATTTTCCTTCTCATATGCTTTGCGAACTTCTTGACGATACTGATGAGCCTTAATGTTGAGTGGATCTAGCCCCTTAAGGCGACTCAATTCAGCTTTAATACTTGCAACCATTGCCCACTTGAGACGGTTGGCTTCGTCTAGATCTCGTGTATGGAGTGCTTTACGTATGTGGGTGTTTCCAACGATTTCCTGAAGGCTTTTAGGGACCTTAACGCGAACGTACCAGGAGTGGCCGATTTTTTGAAGATAGCGTGTACTGTTCAATTGTGATATACTCCTAAAACATTGCTCGTTGGACGTATATAGGGGTCAAGGTTAGGGGTCAAGGTTAGGGGTCAAGGTATTTTTTAAAAAGGTAATTAATCCAACATATTATGCACTTAGGAATTTTTCGGATAATCTCCCGCCGCCTCCACCAAGATATTTAATAATACCAATTGCTTGCAGTTCCATTTTTGACCTCTAAAAGACCACTAAACTCAGATATCTTAAAGCTTGGAAGATCAAGGATTTTCACTTTAAATCTTCTTAAAAAAAGCTGAAAGGGACATATTATATTTATTATTTACCGGAGGGTAAACCAATATGCCGATCAAATATACAGCGCATAACGAAGGACAACTTTTTCACGCAATTGTCTCTGGAACGGTGACCGACAAAGAATTATTAGATTATGAAAAGTTTTTTGTGACTGATGATCGCATCAGCCCGGGCGCCGATGTAGTGTTTGAGATTAAGCCCGATTCCATTTCCAAAATCACAAAAAATGGAGTGCTAAAAGCAATCGAACAGAGGGTTGGCCTACCAATAAAGGCAAGACTTTCCCATTGTGCCATCGTCACACAACACAAAAACAGACATATCTGGAAAACAGCGCAGCTCTATAAGAAAGAGAACGAAAAAAAATTCCCCGGCGTTGTTATTGTAATCTTCTGTGACTTGAATGTAGCCAAAAAGTGGCTGAATATAAAAATTGAATTGATGAATAATCAAACCAAAGGCCTGCTTGCCTAAGTAATCTGCGCTATCCCTCGCTTGGCACTATCTGCTAGTCCTTGTTCATTTTATTAATATTGAATTCAACAACCTCAGCACGTCTACCGACCAACATTTCGGTTATACTTTCGTTTGACCTTTTCGCATATCTTCGGGTCATTTCCGGCCTTTTTGCACGCCTCAGACCATATCTTGTTGAGGTTTTTATTCGTATATGGCTTTCCGTTTTCCCTTTTCTGATCGTTGCGGGGAGTAAGTGGGCCCTTGGCTGCGGGCGAAGCATGGTGGGACTGAGTACCCTATTTTATTATCAATGACTTAAAGCTCGCGAGTCGGCCTGATACCAACTCGCGATGAGAACAACTGCATTCTGCAAACCTTATTCGGCCGTCTTCGGCACTCTCACCATTAATACGGGTACCTTACCTCCTCGCAGTACTCTTTCAGTAACGCTGCCGAAAGCCCATCGGGAAAGACCATGACGTCCATGTGTTGACATGGCCACCAGGTCAGCTCCGAATTCTTCTTCAGCCTTAATAATCTCGTTAGCCGAGGATGTACCGACCTTCACCTCACATTTCACAACAGCCCCTTTACTTTTCAGGCCTTCACCGGCCTCATTAAGGTAGTCTATTGCCCTCATCTTTATTTGCTCCAGCTCACTCTCAGTGTAGGGAACCTTGACAGCTGACTCTCCGGAAGTAACAATATGAGCCAATGATGTAATTACCTGGAGGAGAACAACTTCTGTCTCTTTTCCTTGTGCCAGTCTCGACAACCGTTCCTCAACATATCGTAGGGCCGCCTCGCCAAATATAGAACCATCTAATGGAATCAATATTTTTTCGGACATAACATACCTCCCTATGCTTTAGTTTCCTGGTGTTCAATCCTTCCATCTTTATGGGTTGATCTTCCCCATTTTCAGAAGGCCACCAGTATCAGCGGATTCCGCCATATTCAGCGGCTCCCGTATTATTAATTATCCCATTCTTCTACTTTAAGCCGCTGTTCTGCTTACTAAATTCATAAGATATGTTTTATTATACTTTAAGGACAATATGTGTAATTGTCAATACTCAGAAATCTCGCTACGGATGAAGCTTTACGTTAGTGAGGGGGGCAACATATCAAAAAAGCTTTATCGTCCCTCCCAATGTCCCCCAAGTCATTTTTAGCCTCTCTAAACTATTGATTATATGGGATATTATTTTCCTCAGTGTGGGTTCGATTTCCACTGACTCCACCAATATACTTCACCACATTAAGTCATTCTAAAGAATTGCCATTTATTCTGGAAACATCTTGAAAACCTGCACAAATTCAGGTACGTTTATTCCCGAATTCGCAGCACCCCTTTTTTCCCAGACAATCCAAAGTATGCAGGCAGGAAGTGTGTAATGAAGATCGTCATAACAGGCTCTAAAGGTCAACTGGGAAGTGATTGCATGTCTCTCTTAGCAAAAGACCATGATGTTGTCGGTGTTGACCTGGATGAAATCGATATTACGGATGACAAAGATGTAGAAAAGATAATAGGGGGTGTCTCACCCGATGTTATCGTAAATTGTGCTGCCTATACAAATGTGGATGCCGCCGAATCCGACAGGGAAACGGCATGGCAGGTAAATGTGCAGGGTCCCCGAAATATGGCGACGGCGGCAAAAAAATACACCAGTCTTTTCATACACGTCTCGACGGACTATGTCTTTGATGGAAAAAAAGAGGTTCCGGATGCCTATGTGGAAGATGATGCGCCGAAACCCACCTCCTGGTATGGTGTGACAAAATTGGAGGGTGAGCGTGCTGTCGGTGAAACAGCCGACCGGTATATGATAGTGCGGCCGGCGTGGATGTATGGCATTCACGGAGGCAATTTCTTTAAGACGATGCTGCGCTTGGCCCTGCGGAATCCAGCGAAAGAAATCAAAGTAGTCAATGACCAGTTCGGGTCTCCCACATGGTCATATTCTCTGGCCCGACAGATCAAAAAACTGATTGAAGTAAAGGGGCAGGGAATCTATCATACGACTGCAGAGGGGTATTGCACCTGGTACGAGGCGGCCAGATATTTCCTTGAAAAGATGGGGATAGAGCACAGGATAATGCCATGCACAACCGAGAAGTATCCCACTCCCGCCCTAAGGCCGAAAAATTCCATATTGAAAAATGTACGATTACAAGAGGATAATATAGATACTATGTCACACTGGAAAAGTGATATGGATCTCTATGTCGCTCGATTCAAGGGGCGTCTGATGGATGAGTTAGGAACTGAGAAGTAAGATACAGGTTTTGCCGCGGCACGATTCGATTTTTTACGGTTGGAACGGTGACAGTTCAATAATAATCTAACGAAAGGATGGGTAATTGTGAAAGGTATTATTCTTGCTGGAGGGTCTGGTACGCGTCTTTTCCCCATAACGAGGGTGGTAAGCAAACAGCTGATACCTGTCTATGATAAACCGATGGTCTATTATCCCCTGTCGGTACTTATGCTCGCCGGTATCAGGGATATCCTGATCATTTCCACGCCCCATGATCTACCACAATTCAAGAAGCTTTTCGGCGATGGTTCTCAACTGGGCCTTTCCTTCTCCTATGCCGAACAAGCAAATCCCGAGGGTATTGCACAGTCCTTTATAATAGGAAAGGAATTCATCGGTTCCGATACAGTGGCGCTGGTTCTGGGAGATAATATATTTTATGGACGGGGACTACGCGAGGTGCTTGTCAGGTGTTCCGGCCTGGAGGAGGGGGGGATAATCTTCGGGTATCCTGTCAGTGATCCCGAGGATTATGGCGTGGTGGATTTTGACGACAATAATAACGTAACGGGAATAGAGGAAAAGCCTGAAAAACCGAAGTCAAAATATGCGGTTCCCGGCCTCTACTTCTATGACAATAATGTCGTGGAGATTGCCGAAGGCCTGACACGATCTGCACGCGGAGAGCTCGAAATAACCGATCTCAACATGGAGTATCTGGGACGAGGAAAGCTTAAAGTAGAGCTCCTCGGTAGGGGGCTCGCCTGGCTCGACACGGGAACCCATGAATCCATGCAGCAAGCCGCGAATTATGTCCGTGCTATTCAAACAAGACAGGGATTAAAAATTGCCTGTATTGAAGAAATTGCCTTTGTCCTGGGTTACATCGACAGGGGAGGGGTGAAAGATCTTGCAAAGCCGATG
>CAYSHT010000138.1:0-4637 GCA_964430915.1 uncultured Syntrophaceae bacterium | reverse complement strand
CTTAACAGTCGGAGATTCCCCGCAACT
Organism: uncultured Syntrophaceae bacterium; assembly: GCA_964430915.1. GTDB lineage: Bacteria > Desulfobacterota > Syntrophia > Syntrophales > UBA2210 > JAFGBH01. The sequence continues at coordinate 4,610 of CAYSHT010000138.1, read as the reverse complement.
TGTTGCGGGGAGCTTCAATGCGCTCGCTATTCAATTCAGCAGTCAGCTTTTGTATTTTTTCTGTCACGGAACTTTCGATCTGATTTTGTCAAAACCAGACCAAAGATTCACTTTAGGACCTCTTTGGTTTAGCGTGTTTCATGGAGTCTCGGTATTTAGACGATACTGCTTGCCTGCGCGTTGGCATGAACTGAAGAGCGAGCATTCCCCGCTTTATGCGGCGGGGTTGGCGAGAGAATAAGAAATACATTTTTCCTTAACAGTTGGAGATTCGCCGCAATGTGTTGCGGGGAGCTTCAATGAATTATTATCGAATGGTAACTTGTGAGAGGGAAGACATCATATAGGAAAGGGCCATTTCATAGGAATCCTGAGAAACAGATTCCGCCTTTACAAGGCCCCATGCGCGCGAACTTTGCGCCAAACCCATGGCCTGCCATTGCTCGAAACATTTGCCTCTTCTGTCCAGTAACTTGATGCGAAGCCAGGTAGTTGCTATCCAATCATCATCATGCCTGAGAAACGGCCGATGCTCGATGATGTCGATAATCAGGGTATAGTGATCCGGAGACTGTTCCACCTCCCGGGAAGATAGTGAAGCCATTACCTGTCCTTTGAGAAAGGCCTTGAGTCCATCCGTTGCCTCTTTTTCAGGCCGAAGGTCATTAACCTGAACATCAACAATTTTAGCAGGAATTCCAGGAAGTTCATAGGTCGTACTGGGCAGACGGGTAGCGTGCTTCTTTGTCTCTGCGCATCCAGCAGCGAAAGTAGTGACAAGAAGTATACAAAAGAGTACTTTGCCAATATTATGCACGAATTTGATCATCGGTGTACTTCTACAGCAAACACTATGCCAACAACGCAACCATACGATATAGTTGTAATAAACAGGAAGTATCGTATGGGACTCATGTCAAAAGTGTAAAGTATTTGGACACTCGAAAATACGTTACCCGCTGCGGTTGTATAATAGATATAATAATATCATATTGTTAGGATGCAAATACAACTGTAAAATATCTTGACAGTTTAGGGGGGCGTGAATAGGGATTGTTTAGCTATGCAGGATGTCTGATATATGTACGAGTTTTATGTCGGGATCTTTATAGTACTTTATATAATCTCCGATGGCCTTTGCTGTCACTTCGTGAGGATGTCCAATTCCGATTGCATGTCCGTGCCTTTGTGCCTGTTGACTGAGCAGATGAAGCTGATGAAGAATTTTCGTTTCATCGCGGGAGTTATCGAGAAAGACATTCCTGCGTTCGGTTGTCATATGCAGCTTTCGCGCGGTTCCATATGCCTTTGAGAGGCTTGAAGTGCGGCTGTCGATAAAGAAGAGATCTCTTTCTTTAATAGTCTTGAGAGCATCTGTTATTTCATGCTGACACTCCGTGAACTTCGACCCCATATGATTATTAACACCGATAGCAAAGGGCACATCGGAGATATTATCGTTTATCGTTTTGCCAATCTTTTTTCCTCTGTCTCCTACATAAAGCGCTCCGGGGCCCGGATCAAGACGGGAGTTGTAAGGTTCCATAGGCTGGTGAAGCATGATTTCATGTCCTTCGTGATTGATTTCGTGAGCGAGTAATTGAGAGTTTCTGAGGCGAGGCAAGATTGAGAAGGTAATGGGAACACCCATTTTAAGAAACCGATATGCCTGGGATTTTCTGTATCCAATATCGTCAATGATCAGGGCCACCCGGGGCCGTAAAAAAGACTTCCCCCTCTGTACTCCATAGGCAAAAGCCCTGGAGAACATAGCAAGATTCAGAAAACTTCCAGCCATTACGAGGGTACCTCTGTACAAAAAGCTTCTTCTATCCATTTTTTCGCCGCTTCAAGTTAGTCAGAATTGTGGGAACCCTTCCCCCTTTGGTAATGGAAATAGAGAGCTTTTAAATTATCCGACAGATACAATATATTGTATCTGTTGTCAAGTAAAATACCATATGTAGAAAATGGGTGAAATATTGTAAGGAGGAGAATCTCTTTGCAGTAAGTGAAGGCGAGGATTATGATATGTAATATCATATAGTTATTGATATTCTATGGAGCAGTATGCCTGGTTCCCGAAGAAAAAAAGCAATAATATGAATATATAGGCTGCCCCCGATTTTTCCCGATATCCCTCTCACTTTTTCGTGACGCTTTACTGTAATGACGAACTGGTGAGCGAGCGCATTACCCGCAACTTGTTGCGGCGACCTTCAATGATGCACCAGTCGCAGGAATGTGTTAGGGAGTCGCTGTACAATAATTTATACTCGGGGAAACGGCGCTCTCGGAAATGGAAAATGCTTTATGTCATTAATATGGATTAATAATATTTCAATGAGTTTCGGCGGGCCACTGCTGCTCGACGGCGCGTCGCTCCAGATTGAAGCGGGTGAACGAATCGGGCTTCTCGGACGAAATGGTTCAGGAAAGTCTACACTGATGAGGCTGCTTCATAAGGCCATTGTTCCCGATGCGGGCGAAATTTTTTGTGGTGGTGAAGTTCGCGTCTCTCTCATGCCTCAGGATATTGATGAGCTTCCGGGCACTGTCTATGATGTGGTTGCCTCGGGGAGTCAAAAACACCTGGATTTATTGCGGGTATATCATGATTTGACCCTGCAGATGACGGGCAGCGATGATCAACTACTGCTGCATAAAATCGAGCAAGTCCAGCACCAGCTGGAAGCGGCGGGTGCCTGGCAATACCACCGCAAAGTCGAGGGCGTGATTTCCCGACTTTCTCTGGATGAACAGGCCGAGTTCCGACTTTTATCGGCGGGACTAAAACGGAGGACGTTGCTGGCACGCGCGCTGGTGAGCGATCCGGATATTCTGCTTCTTGATGAACCAACGAACCACCTGGATATTGTTTCCATCCTCTGGCTGGAAGAACTTCTGCAAGGCTTTGATAAAACACTGATGTTTGTTACGCACGACCGGACATTTCTGCAAAATATCGCTACCCGTATCGTTGAAATAGACCGGGGCAAGCTTTATTCCTTTTCCTGTAATTACGCAAAATACCTTACGCAGCGTCAGGCGATGCAGGAGGAGGAAGAAAGACACTGGCAAACATTCGACAAAAAGCTGGCCAGGGAAGAAATCTGGCTCCGGCAGGGCATCAAGGCGCGGCGAACGCGCAATGAAGGCCGCGTGCGCGCACTTATGCAGCTGCGAGAGGAGCGTGTTCGCAGGCGCGAGCGAGAAGGGAACGCCCGGTTCGCTGTTTCGGAGGCCAGGCGTAGCGGTAAGCTGGTAGTCGACGCCGAAAAGATCAGTTTTGCCTATGGCGATAAGAAAATAATTGATACCTTTTCCACCACGATTTTGCGCGGAGACAGGGTCGGCATTATCGGCCCCAACGGTTCCGGCAAGACCACGTTGCTCAAGGTATTGCTGAGCGAACTGCCCATCTCCGGCGGAAAGATACGGCTGGGCACAGGGATTGCGATTGCCTACTTCGATCAACTGCGCTCACAATTAGACGAAACCAAATCCATCAAGAATAATATAACTGATGGTAGCGATACGGTTTTCATCGGCGGTGCTCCCCGGCATATTGTGGGTTATTTGCAGGATTTTCTTTTTCCGCCCGAGCAGATTCAGGCGCCTGTTGCGTCCCTTTCCGGCGGCGAACGAAACCGTCTGCTTCTGGCCAAGCTCTTTGCCACGCCCTCCAATATTCTGGTGCTGGATGAACCAACCAATGATCTCGATGCGGAAACGTTGGAACTACTGGAGATTCGTCTTTTGGAATACAGCGGCACTATTTTGCTTGTCAGCCATGACCGGACGTTTCTCAATAACGTCGTCACCTCAACCATTGCCCTGGAAGGGGAAGGACGATTGCAGGAATATGTAGGCGGCTACGATGACTGGCTCCGGCAGAACGGTAAATCGGATAACCTTTTACACGCCGCGCCGAAGGAGTTAAAAGCTAAAAGGGGAAGGCCCCCGCGTGAAAAGCGCAAACTCTCTTTTAAAGAAACGCGGGAGCTTGAAGCGTTGCCGCAAAAAATTGAGGAGATGGAAAAAGCAAAATCAGAGCTGCTGAAATTATTAAATTCTCCGGATTTCTATAAAGACCATGACCATGTGCGGATGACGACAGCCAATACAAAGCTTGAGGAAGTGGAGGCCGATTTAACATTGGCTTATTCCCGCTGGGATGAGTTGGAAGAACTTGTTACAAGCCTTGGTAATCGATCATAAGGAGAAGAAGATGAACCTATCCGATATGCGCTTTCCCCGTCAGTTGGAGGCGGAAGGTTCTGTCGAAATTATTCGCAGGGAATTGATGGCACGCACAACAAGGCTCTGGACCGGGAGCAACATTGATGTGCCCCTTATTACCCTGAGTGAACCGCTGAAAATTGCGCTGAAGAAGGCACGGCTTCAGGGCCGGATTCGCTTTGGCTTCGAGCCGATCTTTGAAAAACTTGCCAGTGAAAAAAGAGGAATTGACAATGTTCGCAGGCAAACTGATGCCCCCTATGGGGAACGGGTCTCCAGGCTGCTTTTATTTTCTAATGATGGTGCGGAGCGTTTCTATCGCCATATCGAGCAGGTCCTGGAGGCGCATGCACCCAGATTGCTCGGCT
>CAYSHT010000137.1:0-4749 GCA_964430915.1 uncultured Syntrophaceae bacterium | reverse complement strand
ACCCATTCCACCCCGACCTTGAATCCCTTGTCAACGTTCACCTCCATGATCAACGCCTCTATGTACACCATGGGACGGGGAATATCGAGCTGGCTTATAACATCTTCAAGGACGTTATAATCGTCCCTGCTGGCAGTGATGATGAGCGCATTTGTAGCCTTGTCGGGAACCACGCTGATATCCTTCGAGAGAACCGGCTCTTTCCCCTTTTGTTGTGCCGTCTGAGCACCCTTCTCGGAAGGGAGGTTCATGAGGACCTTGGTCAGCTCCTCAGCATCGGCATTCTTGAGACGGTATACCCGTATCCTCTCCTCCCCCTTCGGCACTTCCCTGTCGAGGAGTTTTATGAGCTCCCGTATCCGGGAGGCATCATTTTCACTGGCCAGGGCTATTATCGTATTCGTGCGTTCATCGGGGACTATTTTTATGAAAGGCACAACTGTCCCTTTTCGCTGAGGTGTCTTCTGGAAGATCTGACTCAGTGATTTGGCAATCTCCACCGCCGAGGCATACTGAAGGGGAATAACGGAAATCTGCTCCTCGATACCCTCCACATCGAGGGCATTGATAATCGTAAGAAGCCTCTTTATATTGGAAAGGAGATCGGTAATCACCAGCATTCCCGTTGGCGAATAGGAAAGGATCACACTCGATTTCGAGATCAAAGGAGTCATCATTTTCTTCATCTCGTCAGGATTCGCGTACTCGAGAGAAACGATCTGGGTCACGACCCTGTCTTCGGGACTTATCGCCCCTTCCTTGAGGCGTGTCTCCACGTTTCTCGCCTTGGCAGACCTGGAGGGAAGAATCTTGACGATATCGCCGGCGGGAATGGCCGTAAACCCGTGCACCTCCAGAACAGACTCGAATACTTTATAGGCATCATCTACCGATATCTTCTTGGGGGAGATAATCGTTACATTCCCCTTCACCGCCTTGTCGATTACGAAGTTTTGACCGGTGAGTTCGCTTATGAATTTCACGAAGACCCGGATATCGACATTATCGAAATCGATGGTGATGTATTTGGACTCCTCTTCGGCATTGCTGTTTTTTTTCGGAGCTGCTTCCTCCCTGTTTTCCTCCCCTGTCTCAGCCTTTGCGACCTTTTTTGCAGTCGGGAGCTTCGGTATCTTTGCGACAGGCGTTCCCTTATCCTTTTGGGACGTAGTAACAGTTCCGTCCTTACCCGTAACCCTCGCAGCAGTTGCCGCCCCTGGCCATGTAAAAGATACAACACAGAGGATCAGGAAAAGAAATATAAGGCTTCTCACTATCAATCTTTTCATATCGTACATATCCTGTTCACCAAATTTTAAAATTAATAAACTATTCTACTATCTCCTTGAATTCCTTCAAGGATGATACATTTCCAAAATCTTTATCATTTTTTACCCAGTTTTTCACACTATTATTTAACTGCACCGCCATTTTCAGATAATCGAGGCTTTTGGACACGTCTCCCCTTTTTGAATAAATGCAGGCCAGATTGTAGTAAGGGTCCACATAGCCGTCCGAGCGTTCAATTGCCCTCTCAAACATTGCTTTCGCCTCCTCATCCCGTTTTGTGCCCATATAAATGACTCCAAGATTGTTGAGAGCGAAGACAAATACGGGGTCCCTTTTCAGAATATCTTCGTAGAGCCTTTCCGCCCTGTCAAGAACGTTTTTCCGCTGATAGCCAAGGGCCTTCTGATAGAGAGAATCCGTAGTAACGGGTTTTTCGGATACTACGGGAGGAGACGCTTTCTCTTCTCTCTGTATAATCCTCTCCTTGCGAATAATCTTTTCAACCGATGCTACCTTGTCTCCACCCACATCAGGAGGGACTGTCGAATATCTTGCCAGGAAAAAAAGGGGAACGAGAAGGATAATCGACGTAAAAAGAGTGGCGGCAAGCCACTTCCTCTTCTTAACCGTCTTTCCGTCGGAGGGGGCTGAAATTATGCTCTCGTACTTTCTGTAAACGCTGTCTTTTTCTTCCTGGGCCTTCTTCAGGGCATCGTTTATATGACTCATTTTCACCCTCTGAATAATGCAAGTATGTCTTCCCAGTACACAATCATAAGGGCACCCATAAAGAGGATCGCAATAATGAGGGGCAGAAAAGCTATCAGATTCCCTCTTTTCCTGTCATGGTCCATTTCCCCCGTCAAATAGGCTCTCCCCATGTCATCCACGGCCTCTTTCGCCACCTTTCTATCGACGGCCGGACTATCCTTTGTGTAGGCGACGAGAAGCGCCCTGTCGCAGATGGCATTGATCCGTCTCGGTATCCCTTTCGAATAATCGGAGATAATCTTCATGGCCCCCGGCGAAAATTCCACAGTTTTATTCCCCTCACTTGCCACTTTGAGCCTGTGCGCTATGTAATGCTTCACCTGTTCATGATCCAGAGGCGCCAGATCATAGCGGACCGTAATCCTTTCATTGAGCTGTCTTAGAGAGGGAAGACTCAAGAGTTCCTGAAGCTCCGGCTGGCCGAGAAGGACGATCTGGATCAGTTTTTCCCTCTCTGTCTCCAAATTTGAAAGCATCCTTATCTGCTCGAGGACGGTGCGCGACAGGTTCTGGGCCTCGTCTATGAGCAGGACGGCTTTTTTCCCCTCGGCAAAGTTTTTTAAAAGGAACCGGTTGAGGGCATCGATGTAGAGCTTCTTCGTGGGACTCCCCTCCCCCGTTTCGATTCCGAACTCCTGAACGATTGTTTTCAAAAGTTCCATGTCCGAGAGAGAGGGATTGAACACGAGGGCACTCGCCACGGAATCGTCGAGCTCGGCAAGGAGAGTTCTCGATATGGTTGTCTTACCCGTCCCTATCCCGCCCGTCACTACAATAAAACCCTTTTTCTCGTTAATGCCGTAGATTAGATGATTGAGCGCTTCACTGTGCTGCTGACTGAGGAAGAAATACTGAGGATCCGGAGTCAGATTAAAGGGGTTTTCTTTCAGACCGAAATAGGATGTATACATGTAATAAGTTTGAAGTTAAAAGTCTAAGGTTGAAAGTAACTGCCTAATTTCTCAGGCCCTTTTTCAGCGCCCCGATATAATCGGAGTGAGCCGCAACGTATATCGCCAGTGCGTTCCTCTTTATTGGAAAACGTACTCCAGGGCTTCTTCCTTGCCCCTCCGTTTGATATTCAGGGTTATCTGAGATCCGGATTTCAGGCCCTTATAGAGCTCGAGCATGTCATCGGGACTCTTGATCGGCTCGCTATTCACGCCCTGAATGATATCGCCGTTTCGTATCCCCATCTTCTGGAAGATGCTCCCCTGCTTTATCCTGCTTATCATAAAGCCGTCAGCTTCCCCCTCGGAAAAATAGGGCCTTACACGGGCCTGCGTGAGTATCTTGCTCATATCCGCCAGGGCATTGTCTATTTCTTCTTTCTTTACATTAACGGAGCTTTTCGTTGCCGTGGCGACCGTCGTATCTCTGCCGGCACCTTTGGCGCCGGATTCCTCCATGATCAATATCTCATCGCGGCCTTCCACGCTCAGAACGACCTTACCGCGCATGATCCTGCTGATCTCCGCACCGGCTATTTCATCCCCCACCCTGAAAAGTCCCTGCTTCCTTTTGTCTTTCTCCTCAATCACCGCATAATCAAGATCACCACCCCTTACAACGGTACCGTGGAGGGCAAGATTAAGGTCAGTCTTTTCAAGGTTTTCGAGATCGATCTCCCTTTCCTTTACCTCTTTCCCCTTCGTCCCGAAAAGGTTCCTCTTCGAAATAACGTTATACAAATTGAGGGACGGCTTTCCCGCTACTTTGCGAAGGGCGACATCTTCAGTCAGGACCTTTTCCTTCTGAATCCGGGCCAGGTTAGAATCCACCGTCTTGTAAAAAATGTCCACCGCCAGAAACGACACTATTGTGATCGAGACAAGAATGAAAAAAGGTCGATATCCTGCTATCATAGGTCTACCTTACATTTGAGAGGGGTTTCGAGATCGTCCCCCTCACATTGAGGGAGAGGTTCTTGCCCAGAGCCTCGATATCGACATTCCCCTTCAGGGAGAGCCTGCTCTTGGCAAAATTCCTATTGAGAAAAATGCGGCCGGAAAGGGAGCTCGTCATCTCCTTTCCCTCAACCTTCAGAGAATCGAGGGCTACGATCCTGTTTTTGAGAATCATTTTCCCTTCCGCTTTTTCGAAGACCAGGGTCTCAAAACCGAACATATCTTTCTGAAATCCTATCGTTCCTTCGTTCAGGGAAAAACTGGTATTCCCCTCGCCATTAATGATGTCATGCCAGCTTCCCTCGTAGAGGAGAGTCCCCCCGAGGCGTCCCTCGATATCACGTCCGGCAATATCCTTCAAGGATGTACATTCTCCCAGTTCAATACCCTCAAATTTCATATCTGCCGTTATGGTGCCCGATGAAAAACGATCCGGCGAATCCAGCCTCGCATCGACATTTCCTCCATAGGCCTCCGCCGTGACAAAGAGTGAAAGATCCCCCTTCAGGAAATGCAAGATGCTAAGTCTTCCCTTTATTAGATCAGCTTCTATTTCTGAACCCGGCTTCTCCTTGAGTCCTATAACCACTTTCTCACAACTCAGGCCCAGAGGAAAGGCAATGTCTGCCGATCCGATCGAAAGATCCACTCTCGGGTTTCTTTCCGAGACGACCGATTCGATATATCCCGCCATACGATGGGCGGGAAAAAGGACATAGAGAAAAAGAACGGTCACCAGAATCCCATATATTGTATAACCAAACCACTTTTTTGATTTCAT
>CAYSHT010000136.1:0-4762 GCA_964430915.1 uncultured Syntrophaceae bacterium | reverse complement strand
CTATCGCCCGGGATGGGATCGGGAAGATCGACCATTTCAAGCGGTGTCCTCTTTTTGTCGAGGGAACAGATTTCATTCAGTACCATTGCCTTCATAGGGGGCTCCTTATTGTGCATCGGATATATCAATAAAAATAGCATAGTCTCATCTTTCGTAACAAGGGGATTGAACTGAACAGCGAGCGAATATCAAACAAAAAATTCCTTAACAGTCGGAGATTCCCCGCAGAGCTGCTTTGGGGATTTTTGCTCTATCGGAAAAAATACCATTTCTCTGCCTGATCTTCTGTTAATTGCTGCATCGGCCGAAGAAAATAAACTGCCATCATAAAATATATATTTTCACTTGTATCCTGGGTTTCTTTTGTCGTAGAGTGGCCATCTTTTCCCATGGGGGCTTTGGGAACATCACGATGACGAGATTGAAAAACGGGAAAATCGCCGCATGAGGGTGAGACTATTTTACGGCTGGTGGATTGTGTGTGCCTGTTTCAGCATAGCCCTCTATGTGAGCAGCATTATCTTCTTCGGATTCACAGCCTTTTTCGAACCGCTCGTTCGTGAATTCGGCTGGAGCTACACGGAAATTTCCTTTGCCATGAGTCTCCGCGGTCTGGAGATGGGGATACTCGCCCCCTTTATAGGCATTCTTGCCGACCGGTTCGGCTCACGAAAGCTCATGTTTTTCGGGGTTATTACCGTCGGGCTGGGCCTCATCCTCCTCGGGTTTACCCGGTCGCTCGTGACACTCTATGGTGCCATTCTCCTGATTTCCTTCGGAGCCGGCGGATGTACCAGCGTGGTTACCATGACGGTCGTTGCACACTGGTTCCGGAGAAAAATCGGCACGGCCCTCGGTATCATGACATCGGGATTCGGTGCAAGCGGTTTGATGATTCCCCTCGTCGTTATGGTAATCGATGCCTTCGGCTGGAGAACGGCGGTTATTGCATTTGGTATCGGCATGTGGATAATCGGGATACCCCTCTCTCTGGTCGTACGTGACCGACCGGAACCATACGGGTATTTCATCGATGGCGATCCCGGTCCCTCTGGAGATTCCAAAAATATTGCGGTGAGCCGAGGAGAGAAAAGAAGCTTTCTGGATCTCCTGAAAATGAAAGAGCTCCGCTGTCTCAATCTGGCCGAGGCGATCAGATTCATGGTCCTTACCGCCGTTATTATTCATATTATGCCCTATCTGAGTACGGTAGGATGGTCGAGAACCAGTGCCGGCCTGGTTGCGGCGGCCATACCGCTCGTGAGTGTTGTCGGGAGGCTTCTCTTTGGATGGCTGAGCGATCTCTTCAACAAGCGTCTTGTCATGGCATGGGCCTTTACCTCTATGGGGTGCGGTATGCTGGTTCTTCCCTATGCGGGGACGGACTATCTCATTTTTGTCTTTCTGATTCCCTTCTCCATGGGAATCGGCGGGATTACCGTTTTAAGGGGTGCCATTCTGCGGGAATATTACGGAATGGACTCATTCGGTACGATGATTGGTATTGTCATGGGATTCGGTGCCGCCGGCGGTATTGTGGGCCCGACCCTGGCGGGTTTTGTCTTCGATCTCCTCGGTAATTATCAGATCGTCTGGTCATGGTTTTCGGGATGCGTCTTTCTGGGAATATTTCTCGTTATAATGATGGGGGACGCCCCCTCTTCTACCGGCAATTATGGAAATGGGTCTGTATCAGCGAGCTCACGGAAATAAAAAACTTGACAAAAAGAATGGGAAGAGTGTGAAATACTACGCTCTCATTCCTGATAATGAGGGGCCAGGCAGAGTATCTAAGAGGTGAGATTCGACTCCTGATCGTTCCGTTTTATGGTTTGCTTGAACTATCTATTCAAAGAAATTAAGGTGTTATGATACAGGTTGCGATGAAATTAATCCGCTTGGATCTCAGGACCGAATCCTTAGTGCCACATATCCACTCGATACAATTAAAAGAAGAGGGGTAACCATGCCAAAAACGCTGACGCAACAAATATTAGAGAAGCATGTCGTTACCGGTGAGTACGAACCGGGAAAGGAAATCGGGATCCGCATCGATCAGACCCTGACACAGGATGCAACGGGTACCATGGCCTATCTCCAGTTCGAGGCTATGGGGCTTGACAGGGTAAAAACGGAACATTCGGTAAGTTTTGTCGATCATAATACGATACAGATAGGCTTTGAGAATGCCGATGACCACCGGTATCTTCAAACGGTAGCGGCAAAATACGGGATAGATTATTCCAGGGCAGGAAATGGGATTTGTCATCAGGTACATCTTGAAAGATTTGGCAGGCCCGGTACGACCCTTCTCGGTTCCGACAGCCATACACCGACAGGCGGAGGAATCGGACAGATAGCCATCGGTGCGGGCGGACTTGACGTGGCACTCGCCATGGCGGGAGAACCCTTCTACCTTACCTGCCCCAAGGTCATCAAGATCAATCTCGTAGGCTCACTCAATCCCTGGGTGAGCGCGAAGGACGTCATTCTCAAGATTCTGGAGCTCTTTACGACGAAGGGAAACGTCGGCTGCGTCTTCGAATACGGCGGTCCCGGTGTCAAGACGCTGACCGTCCCCGAGCGGGCTACCATTGCGAACATGGGCGCCGAATGCGGGGTAACCACATCCCTTTTCCCCAGCGATGAGGTGACGAGAGAATTTCTCAGGGCCCAGGCGAGAGAGGAAGAATGGGAGAAGATGGAGGCAGACCCCGATGCGGAATACTTTAAGGTAATAGAAATGGATCTTGCGGACATTGTTCCCCTTGCCGCAACGCCTCACAGCCCCGGAAATATTGCTACAGTAAAAGAACTGGACGGTATGGATGTTGACCAGGTCTGCGTGGGTTCCTGCACCAATTCCTCCTACCGTGACCTGATGGTGGTTGCAGAAATCCTGAAGGGGAAAAAGGTGCATCCCCGGGTCAGCTTTATCCTTGCCCCCGGCTCCAAACAGGTCCTGGATATGCTGGCGAGAAACGGGTCACTCGCGGATCTTTTTGAGACGGGTGTAAGGCTCGAAGAGAATGCCTGCGGTTTCTGTATCGGCAACAGTCAGTCACCGCAGACCGATGCCGTATCTCTGAGGACGAGCAACAGGAACTTCCTCGCCAGATCGGGGACGAAGAGCGCTAACGTCTATCTGGTGAGTCCCGAGACAGCCGCCGCCGCCGTCATTACCGGAAAAATTACCGATCCGAGAGACCTCGATGTTCCCTATCCCGATGTGGCGATACCCGACGAATTTATCGTCGATGATTCCATGATTATTCCCCCATCCGACGACCCGGCAAAGATCGAGATCTACCGGGGACCCAATATAGGAGAACCGCCCACCAATGATCCTCTGCCCGGGGACATACGGGGTGTGGCGACAATAAAAACGGAGGATTACACCACGACGGACCACATCATCCCCGCCGGTTCCCGGATGAAATACCGGTCAAATGTGCCAAAGTATTCGGAATTCCTCTTCGAGGTTGTCGATCCCGACTTTTATGAGAGGGCAAGAAAGATAAAGGAAACGGGTAGCCACAATATTATCGTCGGCGGAATTAGTTACGGTCAGGGCTCCTCCCGGGAGCATGCGGCGCTCTGTCCCATGTATATGGGGGTGAAGGCCGTGATTGCGAAATCCTTTGAGAGGATTCACACAGCCAACTTGGTCAACTTCGGTATCGTTCCCCTCACCTTTGAAAATGAGGAGGACTACGAAAAAGTCGATCAGGGAGACAGCCTTGAGATTTCCGGCGTCGGCGAAAAAGTGAGGGCCGGCGAGACAGTAATCGTCAACAACACAACGAAGGGAGTGCAGTTTGAAGTTGGCTATGATCTTTCGGAGAGGGCCAAAGAGATTGTGCTTTCAGGCGGTATGCTTTCGTATATCAAGAATAAAAAGTAGGAGAGGCAGTGATGAGCGAAAAGATCAGAGTAAAGACACCCATAGTAGAGATTGACGGCGATGAGATGACAAGAATCATGTGGCAGATGGTCAAGGAGAAACTCCTTCTTCCATATATGGATATAAACGCCGAATATTATGATCTCGGGCTGAAAAAGAGGGATGAAACTGACGATCAGATTACCATCGATGCGTCCCATGCAATCATGAAATACGGGGTGGGGGTCAAGTGTGCCACCATTACGCCGAATGCCGCACGGGTTGATGAATATGGCCTGAAAAAACAGTGGTCAAGTCCCAACGGAACAATCAGGGGGATCCTGGACGGCACCGTCTTCAGGGCCCCCATCCTGGTCAATAATATTCATCCCTTTGTGAGGACCTGGAAGAAACCGATACACATCGGGAGGCATGCCTATGGCGACGTCTATAAAAACCAGGAGATTAAGGTGCCGGGTCCGGGGACAGGCGAGCTTGTTTTTACGCCCCGTGACGGGAGCGAACCGATCAGGAAGGTGATTCAGGAATTTGAGAGCGCCGGGATTCTTCAGGGAATTCATAACACCGTTCCCTCCATCAGGAGCTTTGCCGTTGCCTGTTTTACCTACGCTATGGACCAGACAATCGACCTCTGGTTCAGCACGAAAGATACCATCTCGAAGACCTACGATGCGGAATTTCGCACAATATTTGAGGAAGAGTATGAGGCGAACTGGAAGGAAAAATTCGACAAAGCGGGAATCGAATACTTTTTTACCCTTATCGACGATGCAGTGGCAAGGATCATGAAGTCGGAGGGGGGGATGCTCTGGGCCTGCAAGAACTATGACGGAGATGTCATGTCGGACATGCTTGCCT
>CAYSHT010000135.1:1242-4772 GCA_964430915.1 uncultured Syntrophaceae bacterium | reverse complement strand
CCAAGAAACCACGTTATGCGGTGGATTGATGAGCGCGTACAGAGAGAGAAAGATTTATTAATAGTGGGAAGTGACGACATTCTCCTCGCACGACTCTTATCCTTTTATTCTCAGGAGAATTTTCCCGAATCGCAGGCCTTTTATTCATCAGTTGGAAGTCTCAAAGGAATCCAGGCCCTTGAGAAGAAAAAGGGGCAGGCGTGCTGTGCGCATCTCCTGGATATGGAAACGGGGGAATATAACCTTCCCATTCTTGAAAAGATACTGTCGCCGCAGAAATATGTTGTGATCAATTTGTGGAACCGAAGCCAGGGCCTCATTGTTAAGAAAGGCAATCCTCTCGGAATCAAGGGACTGGAAGGGGTAATAGAAAAGAAGGCAAAGTTTGTAAACAGGAATGAAGGATCTGGCACAAGGGTTCTTCTCGAATATCTCCTGAGAGAGTGCGGTCTGGATCAGAGAAAAATCGCTAATTATTCCGATGAGGTTGACACACATCTTGAAGTAGCGCTTAAGGTATTTTTTAACGAAGCGGACGTGGGTCTGGGTATCGAATATGTCACACATCCGCTGAATCTTGATTTTATTCCCCTGAAAGAAGAGAAATTCGATCTTGTTGTTCCGAAGGAACTCTGGCTTACAAGTGTAATGAAGGGATTTGTTACCTATATAGATTCAGCAAAAATACACAGGCTTTCGAGCAATTTACCGGGTTACGATTTGAAAGATACGGGAAAGATCGTATTTGAAAGCTGAACTGAACAGGGAGCGCATTCCCCGCTCTATGCGGCGGGGTTAGCGAGCGAATAAAAAATAAAATTTTCCTTAACAGTCGGAGATTCCCCGCAACTTGTTGCGGGGAGCTTCAATTTTATACACTCCTCCGAACAAAGAACCACTGAAAATATACTATTGACATACAAATAATTCTCCCTCATATTTGATCACACAGTTCTTTAACCGTAATTTTACTTCACATATCAGCTTTGAACCAGAAGAGAAGCGGTTGTTCCTTTGTCTTTCCATATGTCTCATAATAAGATGTCTCCCCTTCAAGAATTGACATCCAATCCGGCCAACATTTCATCCCCTATATTTTCAATGTCCAGTACCATATCCGTGATCTGTTTCTTATAACTAAAGATGAATAATGAGACTCGAGGCATGCGAGCAGAAAAGAGCATGGAAGTTCATGAAAGAACTTGAGTATTCATGAACTCCGGAATGATAAAAATGTCGTAAGAAAGGAGGATTTGTAATGAAAGGCGTTCAAATAAAACGTCCCTATGGATTTCTATTCATGATACTTGTTCTCTTCGCATGCGGAATACTGCTGGGGTCTTTACAGTCATGTAACGATGAGGAAGCCGAAGCCAAGTCAAAGATACCGCGTATATCGGTCGAGAAGGCGAGACAGAATACTCTCTCCGGGGAATCTCTGCTCATCTGCGCCTATAAAGATGATGCGAAATGCAACAAGATTCGTCTCGATCGGGGCATATCCATGACGGAATTCGTGTCAAAGCTTTCAAATGTTTCGAAAGAGCGGGAAATTATCTTCTTCTGTTCCTGAAAGGCTGAAGCGACGTCTGCCCGTGCGGCAGCGGAGTATATTAAGAAGGGATACAATGCAAAAGCACTTTTGGGGGGAACAAAGGCCTGGAAATCTGCAGGATATCCTGTCCATCCTCCTCAATAATAGTGGTGGTATATTTGAGAAAATAGCGTCTCTGATTTCTTAATCTTTCTTCGTATCGCTTGTTTTCAATTTTTTGTGCATTTGTGTTCTTTATTGGTGCTGGTATTTATTAGACGACGTGATTCTCTCAAATAAAGCTAACCGCCCACAGGGCGGGGCTTCACGGCAAGGAATAGTTTAATTATATTGCGCTCCTTGACCCCGCCAAAAGGCGGGGCTTGCGGGTGCGCCACCGGTCATCGAGGAGGTTGTAGAATGAATGAATATGCACCCGTCGACGAATTGGTTCAAAGGCAGAGAGAATTTTTCGGAAGCGGAGTTACAAAAAATGTTTCGTGGCGAATTCAGAAGCTCAGAGCGCTGAAATGGAGTCTCTTGCTGGAAAAAGAGCATGTATTCGGTGCCCTGAAGGCTGATCTCAGCAAATCACGCTTTGAAGCATTTGCAACGGAGATTTCCTTTGTAAATCAGGAACTGGATCATGCTATCAGAAACATCAGGCGGTGGGCGAGGCCGAAGCGGGTCGCCACGCCTCTCGCCCATCATCCCGCGAAAAGTTTTATTTATCCTGAGCCTTACGGAATTGCTCTCATCATCGGGCCCTGGAATTATCCCCTTCAACTCATGATTGCACCTCTGATAGCTGCCATAGCTGCTGGTAACTGCGCAATTCTGAAACCTTCGGAACTGGCTCCCCGAACCTCGGCGATACTGGCTAATATCATCTCTCGCTGTTTTGATCCGGCCCATGTTGCCGTAGTCGAGGGGGGATCTGAGGAAACGCAGGTACTCTTGAAGGAGAAGGTTGATTATATTTTTTTCACCGGAGGAAATCGTGTCGGGCAGATCGTAATGGAGGCTGCGGCAAAAAATTGTACCCCTCTTACCCTGGAGCTTGGGGGAAAATCTCCCGTGATTGTCGATTGGGATGCCGATATCAGAATTACTGCCAGACGGATTATCTGGGGCAAATTTATCAATACCGGTCAGACCTGCATTGCACCGGATCACGTGCTCGTCCATAAATCAGTCAAAAATGAATTAGTGGATGCCATGAAGTCTGAAATCGAGAGTTTTTACGGGAAAGATCCGTCTAAGAGCCCCGATTACGGACGAATTATCAATGAAGGGCATTTCGATCGTCTGAGCCGCTACCTCGAGGAAGGTCATATTGTGACGGGGGGGCAAATCAATCGGGAGGAACGCTATATAGCGCCAACGATTCTCGATGGTGTTTCAAGAGAGTCGAGCGTTATGAAAGAAGAGATATTCGGCCCGATACTTCCTGTTTTAGAATATGAAAGGCTTGAGGATGTCATTTCGGACCTTCGTGAACGGGGAAAACCGCTGGCCCTCTATTTCTTTTCAAAAAGTCGCGATAAGCAGAAAAAGGTGCTTCGGGATACTTCTTCCGGTGGCGTCGCTATCAATAATGTCCTCGTTCAAATAACGCCGCGGGAACTTCCCTTCGGAGGTGTGGGGTATAGCGGGATGGGAAAGTATCATGGGAAAGCGGGATTCGATACTTTCTCGAATTCCAAAGGTGTCTACCAGCAGACATGGCCGATTGATGTGCGTCTAAAGTATCCTCCGTATGGCGAAAGACTTCGTTGGATGGAGGGCTTCTTACGGTGGCTTGCGTGATGAACGATGAAAATCTTAAGATAGTAAAAAAAATGAAGCGAAGGGAGATGATACTATGAAACCGATTGGTCCTATGATGTGGGAACATAGGCTTATTGAGAAAATGTTACGTCTCTTTGATGGCGAGATCAAAAAGATTAATGAGAAGAACAGTGTGGACCCCGTGTTCATCGACATGGCTGTTGAC
>CAYSHT010000135.1:0-1142 GCA_964430915.1 uncultured Syntrophaceae bacterium | reverse complement strand
ACTTTATCCGAACCTATGCTGATCGCACACACCATGGCAAAGAGGAAGATATTCTTTTCCGTGATCTGGGGAAAAAGAAACTCTCTTCGGAACATGTCAGGATAATGAACGAACTGATAGAGGAGCACAAATATTCAAGGAAAACAGTGAGAGAGCTGGTGGATGCAAAGGAGCGATACCTCAAGGGGGAGGACAATTCACAGGAGGTTATCAACTATCTGAAGGAGCTGGCCCAGTTCTATCCGAAGCATATCGAAAAGGAAGACAAGCATTTCTTTTATCCCTGCATGGAATATTTCACAAAAGAGGAACAGGACAGGATGCTTGACGAATTCTGGGAATTTGACAGAAAGATGATTCACGAGAAATATATGAAGGTTGTAGATCTCTTGAAGGATAGGGGATAAAGCAAAAAACCATATCCCTCCTTGCAACTTGTTGCGGGGAACTTCAATTACGTTTGACATATCAATTTTCTAATGAGATAATTTACCCAGATTATCACGTAACGTTGAATTTCATACTTAAACTATCCTATCCGGTAACCAGGACATTCCGAGTCATCTTGCGAATCTGCTGATAAAACAAACATTTACAGAAAGGAGAGGAAGAAATGCGAAGCAAAACTATACTATTTTTGTTTTTATTAGCCCTCTGCTTGTATGCCTGCCCTTATCCGGTAGCGACAGTTACTTTTATGACGGGGACACAGATCGCAAATGGCCTGGGACAGGGATTGGCGGCGTTACCTTACTATGCATTGGCAGACGTGGACTTGGATGAAATCAACCCGCAATTTGAAAAAATCGGTGCAGAAATTACGCTTGCCGATACATACCGAGCCGCCTACGGGAAAAATTTTGACGAGGTGCCGGCTGATGGCGACACAGGACATACATTCAGCACCATGCAAGAGGCCACACGTAATTTGCATAAAATTTTAAATGACCATAATGTGCCGAATGCTGAGAATTATATAATGACCAGCATTGATACGGCAAACGACCAGGGCTACACACTATTCGCCGTCGTATACCGCCCATATGACGTGATAACGGTGGTTGATAAGTATGACAAGAAAACGACAAGAGTGCTCAATCGCAACAACCGGCTGTATTACGAACCTTTTCACTATGACATAA
>CAYSHT010000134.1:0-4925 GCA_964430915.1 uncultured Syntrophaceae bacterium | reverse complement strand
AGGGGGAGACTCTGTCGCGGCGCGAGGACACGAAGGTGCGATGAAAAAATACAAGGTCAAAAAGACAATTAAGGAAATAAATGAAAAGATAAAGTCGGGAGAGGCTGTCATCGTGACGGCGGAGGAGATTATCGACATCGTCGAGAAAAAGGGAAGCGTCGAAGCGGCCCGGAAAATTGATGTGGTAACGACGGGAACCTTCAGTCCCATGTGTTCCTCCGGGGCATTCCTTAATTTTGGTCATACATCGCCCAAGATACGGGCATCAAAGGTATGGCTTAATGATGTCAATGCCTATGGAGGGATTGCCGCCGTTGATTGCTATATAGGGGCGACGGAAGTTGCAGAAGGGGATCCCTTAAACAGCATTCATCCCGGAGAATTCAATTACGGCGGTGGACATGTTTTAGAGGATCTCGTGGCAGGCAATATTATCAGGCTTCGTCTCGAGTCATACGGTACCGACTGTTACCCTTCCAGAAAACATGAGAAGAGCATCACCATTCATGACCTGAGAGATGCCATCCTCTTCAACCCGAGAAATGCTTACCAGAACTATAACTGTGCCGTGAATATGTCCGACAGGACGATTTATACCTATATGGGTGTTCTGAGACCCTTTATGGCAAATGCGACCTATTCTACCTCCGGGCAGTTGAGTCCCCTTCTTAATGATCCCTATTTCAGGACGATAGGCGTGGGAACTCGGATATTCCTCGGTGGCGCAAAGGGGTATGTCGCGTGGCAGGGCACGCAGCATAATGCCCATGTGATGAGGGGAGAAAACGGTGTTCCCAAGGAGGGGGCAGGGACGCTCGCGGTAATCGGGGACATGAAAAATATGAGTCCCGACTGGCTCGTTGGTGCGAGCATGCTTGGCTATGGTGTCTCTCTCTATGTGGGAATAGGGATACCAATACCTCTTCTCAACGAGGAAATAGCACGTTTCACTGCGGTCAGAGATGAGGATATCTATGCCCAGGTCTATGATTATGGTGTCGATTATCCGAGCGGGACTGGCGAGAGTATTGGAGAGGTGAGTTATAAAGAGCTGAGAAGTGGCACAATAGTCCTGAATGGCAAAAAGATCGATACGGCGCCCATGTCGAGCTATTATAAGGCAAGAGAGATCGCGGTGACACTGAAAGAGTGGATGGAAAAAGGGGAGTTTCTCTTGGGAGAAGCTCAACAGCTACTTCCTTCGGAGTATTAACAGATGTGACCGGGAGCGCACCCGCAAGCCCCGCCTTGTAGGCGGGGTAAGGGGCGCAATATAAAACAAACATGTTCCTTACCGGGAAGCCCCGCCCTGTGGGCGGGGAGATTCACTGCAAAAAGTGATTGGGCCTGATTTCGTATTGATCACAATTTATAATCGTAATCAGTACAAGGAGTTTCGCCTTCATTTATTCCTGAAAGAAGTCATTGGAATAAAGGGTGATTCATTTCACACCCGGAGTATGGGGCATTTCATTGAAACATTTCTAATAGGCCTATATGTTTCAAGAAAAATTCTAATTTTCGAAACTCTTCTTTAATGATTGTTCATTGAAAATCGAAAAAGGCAAACTACCCGTGAGGGTAGGACGCAAAGCCGTGGGTCCGCAAAGAGCGGATCGCCAGGCCGCCGAAGTTTTCAATTCGAAATGATTACATGCCTTCTGCCTGTGATATCCTGCAGAGTGCCAATCCACATCAAGAACGGTATATTCATAAATTTTCCAGAGTCCCAATGCATATTCCCCCTAAGAACAGGCAATAACTCTCTCGCAACGGTTCCTGGACTATAAGGATGAGAAGGCAGTTATTCCCCTGTGGTGATCAAATCGCTTATCGGGAATTGATCATCCAAACTAGGTGAGGAAGAATGTGGTTGGAATTATTAATTGCAAAAAATCTTTTTCTATGTATACTACCTTCAAACCTTTACAGAAAAGGGGATAGAATATGAAGATAGGCAGGTTGCTCTTGATACCCCTTTCTCTTATCATTCTTCTCATAGTATTTGGAGATAAAGGTCTCAAAGATTACTGCAAATTACAAGAAAAGCTATCTTCAATAAGGGAGGTGAATAGTCTTATAGTCAACGAAAACAAAGCCTTGAAAAAAGAGATTATGTTGCTGAGAGGCGATTCTCGATACATTGAAATGGTGGCAAGAAGAGAACTTGGCATGGTGGACGGGAAAGATATTGTATATCAATTTGTAGAGTAGCCCCAGGGAGATTGTTGCGAAGGAGTAGAATATCGAAATTAGGGCTTGTGTATGATGCACATGACCCTTATAATTGCCGGAAGGCGTGAGGCTATGTTTTTAAAAAAAGACATTTTTTCCATCGAAAAAAATATAATCGGGATTGATATAGGCTCAAGTCTTATTAAGCTCGTCGATTTAGAGGATACTTCTCAGGGTTATGTCCTGCAGGGCTTCGCCCAGATTCCCCTTGAAAAGGGCGTCATAGAAGACGGCCAGGTGGTAGACCCGGGTGCCCTCACACGCACTATTAAGGATCTTGCAAAACTTTCCAAGATTACCACGAAGAATGTTGCCACAGCCCTTTCCGGGCATTTTGCGATCGTAAAAAAAGCAAGCTTCCGGGCCATGGGAGAAGACGAATTACGTGATCTTATCGTGGATGAGGCGGATGAATACCTTTCCTTTGACGATATAGGGAAGGTCAACTTTGACCTCCATATTATGGGCGAAAACGCCCTCAACACGGAACAGATTGACGTTATTATTGCAGCGGCTGAAAAGAAGGTCATCAAGAGTTACACCGCTCCCATCGAGAAGGCCGGATACAACGTGGCAATTGTGGATGTGGATTCCTTTGCCCTGGAAACGGCCTACGAGGAGAATTACGACTTTGACGATGAAGATGTGGTGGTGCTGGTGAATATCGGTGCCAGCATGACAAATATAAACGTTGCAAGAGGTGGCGGGTCGGTTTTTACGAGAAATATTATGCTCGGGGGTAATACAATTACGGAGGCCCTGAAGGAGAAACTGGGGGTCACCTTCGAGGAGGCGGAGAAGATAAAAATTGAAGGAACCTCCGAGGGCGCCGATGTAAGCGAAGATCTCCTCATTTATGCGGAACCCATTTTTATGGAGATAGAGCGCTCGATTGACTTTTTCATCTCATCTCTCGGTGGATTAAGCATACAGAAGCTTTTCGTGAGTGGTGGCTGCGCCAAAATAAAGGGTCTCGTTGATATCTTGAGGGACAGGTTGCGCCTTGATGTGGAGACCATGAATCCCTTTCAAAAGATTTCGTATAATGAAAAGACCTTTAGCTCATCATATATAGAAAGTATCGGACCCACCGCTGCGCTGGCAGTTGGTTTGGCCCTAAGGAGAATGGATGACAAATGATCAGGATTAACCTTCTCCCCTATCGTGAAATGAGAAGAAAGGCGGAAATCAGACGCCAGATAATCGGTGTAGTGTCTTCCGCGCTGATATTTTTCTTCATAATCGGTTCTCTCCAGCTCTATATGTCGCTGAGTATCAGGAACCTTGAGAAGGAGGTAAAGGTCGCTGAGGAGAAATTGAAGACCCTGGTAGCACTCACGGGTGATATTGACAAATTCAGAAAAGACAAGGAGTTGATGGAAAAGAAGATAGCAATCATAGAAAATCTTGAAAAGAACAGAAAAGACCCCATACGTATCCTGGATGAACTGGCACAAGGGCTCCCTGCCGGGCAGATATGGCTTGTCAGGCTTGAGAAAAATGGCAATACCCTTAAATTAGAAGGTGTGGCCATCAGTAATCCCGCCATAGCCCTTTTTATGAAAACCCTGGAAGAGTCTCCTGCGATCGAGTCGGTCGATCTGGTTTCATCGAGACAGACAAGTATCGCAGATTCCAAGCTTATGAGCTTTGTCTTGTCCTGTACTTTGGGAAAGGGATAGAAGATGGCGCTAACGCTGGATGACATACAAAAGATACCAAACAAATATAAAATTCTTATCGGTCTCGTAGTCTATCTTTTTCTTGGCTACTCCTATTTTTTCTTCTTTTTCCAGCCGGCGCTCGATAGGAGGGCTTCACTGGGAGAAAACCTGGAAACCCTTGAGTTTCAGATTGCACGAAGGCAGGTAATCGCCAAGCAGATTGAAAAGCATAAAAAGGAGATAGGAAAGCTCAAGGAAAATCTGAAATTCGCCCTTGCCAAGCTGCCCGAACAGAAGGAGATTCCCAGTCTGCTTACATCTGTTTCTGAATTGGGGAAAAAGGCGGGGCTGCAATTTATCCTCTTCGAACCCAATGCCGTTGTATCGAGAGAATTCTATGCGGAGATACCGGTAAAAATAATTATTGACGGCACGTTTCATGATACGGCCCTCTTTTTTGATAGTGTGACAAGTATGCCACGTATTACCAATGTAACCAATATCAACATGAAAAGGTCAACAGCGAGTGACGCGGAAGAGAATATACTTACCACAGAATGTTTCATAAAAATTTATATGTTCCTGGAAATGTTAAATGAAACGGAAGAGGCAAAAAAAGGCTAGAAATAGCACCATTATTTTTATAGTTTCCCTTTTTCTCTTTGCGGGAGTTTATCCTATGACGGCCCAAGTCTTCGGAGGAGAGAAAGGGGAGGCAGAGACCTACAGGTACGATCCGACGGGGAAACCCGACCCCTTCATGCCTTTCATTAAGCAGGCCCCAAAGACACAGCAGGCAAAGAGGGTGATCGAAAAGGGAGAAAATGGTGAAGCAGTGATGAAATCTGTTTTCCTCCCGCCGCTTCAGAGGGTGGATATTGGGCTCTTCAGGCTTGTCGGCATCGGCGAGGGGGGCGGAACCC
Organism: uncultured Syntrophaceae bacterium; assembly: GCA_964430915.1. Taxonomy (GTDB): domain Bacteria; phylum Desulfobacterota; class Syntrophia; order Syntrophales; family UBA2210; genus JAFGBH01. The sequence continues at coordinate 103 of CAYSHT010000134.1, read as the reverse complement.
GGATCGCTATGGTGGAGGGAGCGGACGGAAAATTTTTTGTCCTTCAACGAGGGTCGCGTATCGGATTGAACGAGGGAAAGGTAACCCAGATACTTCCCGATCA
>CAYSHT010000133.1:0-4958 GCA_964430915.1 uncultured Syntrophaceae bacterium | reverse complement strand
AGATTTATCCCACTCCGGGCTGTGTTGAACACGATCCCGAGGACATCTGGAAATCAGTTCTTGCATCCCTTGATGCCGCCCTTACAGAAAGCAGCGCCGATCCTTCGGACATCAGGGCAATCGGCATTACCAATCAGAGAGAAACAACTGTAGTCTGGAACCGGGAAACCGGAAAACCGTATTATAACGCTATTGTCTGGCAGTGCCGCCGTACGGCCAATATCTGTGAGGATCTAAAGGATAAAGGTCATGAAGACATGTTTCGGAAAAAGACGGGGCTTCTTCTCGATCCCTATTTCAGCGGGACAAAGCTGACTTGGCTTTTCAGAAATGTAGAAAACATTCGGAATGAAGCATCCAGAGGAAAGCTGGCAGCGGGGACAATAGACGCTTTTCTTGTCTGGAAGTTAACGGGTGGAAAAGCGCACGTAACGGATGTCACAAATGCCTCACGAACGCTTTTGATGGACATAGAAAGCCTTGCCTGGAATGAAGATCTTTGCAGTATTCTCGAAGTCCCCATGAATGTTTTGCCCGAAATAAAAGGGTCTACCGAAATTTTTGGTCATACCACCGACGTACCCGGCATTCCCGACGGCATTCCCATATGCGGCATTGCCGGCGATCAACAGGCGGCGCTCTTTGGTCAGTCATGTTTTCAACCGGGTGAGGCCAAGTGTACTTATGGCACGGGATCCTTTCTTCTCATGAACACGGGTAATGAACCCGTTTTCAGCAATAACAAACTTCTTACTACAGTGGCATGGAAACTGAACGGCAGGACCACCTACGCCCTCGAAGGCTCAACATTCATAGCCGGTGCGGCCGTGCAATGGCTCCGTGACGGCTTGAATATTATAGAAAATGCTGCCGATATCGAAGAACTGGCAAGGCAGGTTCCCGACACAGGCGGTGTCACCATGGTTCCCGCCTTTGTAGGACTCGGTGCCCCTCACTGGAGATCAGATGCCAGAGGATTGATATCTGGCCTGACGCATGGCACAAATCGCGCCCATCTCGCAAGGGCCGTGCTGGAAGGAATTGCGCTGCAAAATGTCGAAATACTCTATGCCATGGAATCTGACAGCAAACGAAAACTGTTACGTCTCAAGGTGGACGGAGGGGCCAGTAACAATAACCTCCTGATGCAGATGCAGTCAGATCTTTTGGGATGCACAATTGTACGGCCCGAAATGGTAGAAGCAACCGCATTGGGTGCTGCATTTCTTGCGGGAATAGGCGCAGGAATCATAAAAAACACCAGCGAAATAACCGGCATGGGGAACGAGTACCATAGCTTTGAACCCGAGATTGACGATGATGAGCGAAAAGTGGTGTTGGAGAGGTGGCACACCGCTGTTGGCAAGGCATAGTTATTGTTTCTAAAAACTCTTTATTTACAAGGAGTGTATCATGGAACTAAATAGAGCAGAAAGCTTTCAACCAAAACTCAAAGAGCCCAAAAACCTTTCTCCCAGAATTACATGGCTGAGAGACTACTATTTCAAGGGATCAGAAAGGGCATGGAATAACGACTACACTGCCTGGACGACAGGCACACCGTGGGACATACTCTTTGACGAAATGACCTTTTACATCGTGCCGGAGGTCTATCCCTTTATGCAGACCTTCAGGTCATCCATCTATCAGGCTGCCCGCACGGTCGAACTGGATAAGGATTTCTGGTCATGGAGCCTCCCCGAGAGAAAGGCATGGTTTTTAAAGGAGGTCTTGATCAACTATGTTCCTCAGGAAATTCTTCCGGGAGATCTCATTGCTGGTGCGAGGTTCAATATTCAGACCTCCATGTGCTGGACAGAAGAAGAGGCAAAGAAGAGAGACAGGCTCATTTATGGGAAAAAAGGCGCTCGGGCAAAGATGAAATGGTTTCATGACCACGGATACGGGAACTCGGGAGCTACGAGTGGTCATGTCATCCCCGGATACGAAAATGCGCTGAAAATCGGCTGGAGGGGGATACATGCAGATCTGGAGGCACGGTACAACCTTCTTTCGCCAAAAGAACAAACGGGTCAAAAGGGCGATCAGTTACGTGCCATGATGAGAGCCGCAACGATTCCGAGAGACCTGGCAGAGAAGTATGTAACTCTCTCAACACGACTCGCGGCGGAAGAAAACGATTCTGATAGGAAAGACGAGATTATCCGAATGGCCGAAAACTTGAAGAAGGTTCCCTGGGAACCTGCGGAAACCTTCTGGGAGGCAGTGCAATCGTTATGGCTTACCCACATGCTGATTATGAGCGACGAAAACTACCCTGGACCGGGCGTATCCTTCGGGAGAATTGACCAGTATCTGCTTCCCTATTGGGAATATTCTCTCTCAAACGGTATGTCAAGAGAGTTCGGAAAAGAAATACTGAAGTGTTTCTGGATACATGCCAACACCGTCTATGATGCCATGATCAATGTTGGCAATAACGGTATTACTTCTGGATATGGCCAGCTTATTACCCTCTCCGGTATTGGAAAGGATGAAAAGGACATGACAAATGACCTTACCTACGCAATGCTCGAGGTCATTGATGAGCTGTCGCCCATTCTTGAGCCTAAACCCAACGTGCGGTTGCACAGAAATTCTCCCGACGAGCTTCTCGATAAAGTCGTTGATATGATTTCATCCTCTCAGGGTTCCCCTTTCCTCCTTAACTTCGATGAGAGGTCCATGGCGGGAATGATGCGTGAAGCAAAAAGGGCCGGCTGCACCAATCTTATCAATGAAGATAATGTCTATGATTATGCGCCGGTAGGATGCCTCGAAAACACCATGGCAGGAAATGACAGATCAGGCACAGTCGACAACAACCTTAACCTCCTTAAGGCGGTAGAACTTACTCTCACCGGCGGTAAGGATATGATCGAGTTTATCGATCCGATTACGGCAAAAAAGGATAAGATACGGCAGGACGGACCAAAAACAGGGGATGCAGGCAAACTCAAAACCTGGGAAGACTTCTGGAAGGCCTACGAAGAACACACACGATATATAGTTGGAAAATGCGTCACTACTTATGAAACCTCGGAATCCATCAGGGCAGAGTTTTGTCCCACTCCCTATCTCTCCTGTCTGGTCAAGGGGTGCGCCGAAAAAGCAATTGATATAACCCAGGGCGGTGCAGAGCTTAGCTTTACTACTCTTGAGGGCGTCACCTTTGCAACCACCGTCGATTCCCTTCTTGCCATCAAATATCTCGTCTATGACCGGAAGGAATGCACCATGGAGGAGCTTATTGAGGCCTTAAGGGATAACTGGGAGGGACATGATGTCTTACAGGCCAAGGCGAAATTCCGTGCACCAAAGTATGGAAGGGATAACGATGAAGCGGATGAAATGGCCGAGAAGGTCATGGATCTCTGGAGCGACGAGGCATGGAAGCACAAAACAACATCAACAAACCGTCAGTTCCGCCCCGGAATGCTGAGCTGGAACTACTGGGTCGGTGACGGATACATCATGGCCGCCAGTGCCGATGGGAGGCCAAAGGGACAATTCTTATCAAACGCAATCTGTCCGTCGAATGGTGCCGATATAAACGGTCCGACGGCCAATATAAATTCCGTTGGAAAGGCGCTGGGAGGTAAAGCAAGCGACGGAAATGGTGACTGGGGTGAGTATTTGAACAGTCTTCCCAATGGCTCCAGTCATACCATTACGCTGAATCCGTCTCTCCTTCGTGATGCCGAACACAGGGATAAATTCAAGGCCTTTCTCAAGGGCTATACGGAAAACAGCGGAACTTCACTTCAGATAAACATGGTGAATGCAGACATGCTGAAAGATGCCCAGGAGCATCCCGATGAATACCGTACCCTTCTGGTCCGAATAACGGGGTACAACGCATACTTTACCGGTATCGGCAGAGAACTTCAGGATGAGATAATTGCCCGCGAGATTCACAACAATTATTGAGATAAACGTTTAGAAGGAGAATTGAGTCATCGATTCAAAAGAGAGTTCAACCATTCTGCAGATTCAGAGACTGTCAACGGAAGATGGTCCGGGGATACGAACAACCGTCTTTTTTAAGGGCTGTTCACTGAAATGCAGCTGGTGCCAGAATCCCGAGAGCATTTCGATTGCACCCCAGATTCAATGGATGGAATCACGGTGCATCGGCTGTAAAACCTGCGTGGAAACCTGTCCCGAAAAGGCACTCTCCCTTACGGAAGAGGGAATACAAATCAAAAGAGAGCTCTGCACGAACTGCGGTATCTGCAGTGAAGCCTGTCCGTCAACAGCGATGGAACTTCTCGGAACGAGATGGGCTCTCGATGATCTTGTAAAAGAGGTAGAAAAAGACCGTATCTATTTTGAAAAGTCAGGTGGCGGGATTACCGCATCGGGAGGTGAGCCTGTTGTTCAAGCCGATTTTGTGGCTGCCTTATTTAAAAGACTGAAAGAAATGGGCATACATACGGCCCTCGATACATGCGGTTTCTATTCCGAGAAAGTACTCGACAGGGTACTTCCCTATTCAGATCTGGTTCTCTTTGATGTCAAAGAGATAGACCCCGTAAAGCATAATGACTTTACGGGCAATTCCAATGAATTGATTTTAAATAATCTGATTCATATATACGACTATATGAGGACACACGATAATCCTTGCGAGCTCTGGATCAGGACACCCATCATCCCCGGTGCAACGGAAAGGAATGATAATATCACCGGGATCGGCACATTCATCGCCAATCATCTCGGCGACGGGGTTGCACGTTGGGAGCTCTGTTCGTTCAACAATCTCTGCAGGGATAAGTATCTGCGCCTCGGTCTCGATTGGGCCTTCAAAGAGAGTCCCCTTTTAACAAAGAGCCGCATGGATGAGTTGACCGAGATTGCCATAGGCTCAGGCGTTGACCCGGATATTGTCTCCTGGTCGGGACCAACAAAGGTTGAAGAGTCCGATATAGAAAAGGAAGAAAGAAAAGCGGAACCGA
>CAYSHT010000132.1:0-5105 GCA_964430915.1 uncultured Syntrophaceae bacterium | reverse complement strand
CAGGTAATGGTCACCTTTTCATCGGCGATGACCTGACAGATCTTCTCCATATTGAGAGTTTCCTTGCCGGGCAGGATCTGCTTGACTCCACTACCGACACAAATGAAAGGCAGGCCCCAGGCATTCGCATGGAACATTGGAACGATATGGAGTCCACAATCGCTCTCCAGCGCGCCAAAGGTTACCCCCACCGCATAGCTGTGAAGAACGATACTCCGGTGGCTATAGACGACACCCTTGGGATCGCCCGTTGTAGCTGATGTATAGCACATAAGTGCAGGGTCATTCTCATCAAGGTCTTCGGGAAAGTCATATTCTTCCGGAAATTGCGAGATCCACTCATCGTATGAATAAGCCGGTGAGAGCGTCGTCTCGGGAAGCTTTCCGCTCTGAGATAGGATGACAAAATGCTCAACCGTTTCCAGCTGATCTTTTATGGCTTCTACGATGAAGACAAGATCCTCTTCTATAAATAAGACCTTATCCTCGGCATGATTAAGGATATATGAAAGATGGTGCAGTGGTAGTCTGAAATTTGCCGTATGCAGGACGGCACCCATGCAGGGAACACCGAAGTAAAGCTCAAGGTGCCGGTGATTGTTCAATGCGATACTTGCAACCCTGTCCCCTCGTTTTATACCCAGAGATTCAAGCGCATTGGCCAGCTGGCAGGTTCGTTTGAAATAATCCCCGTAGGTGTAGCGGAAAATTTCATCAGGATAAATCGATAATATTTCCTTTTTCGGGAAATATTTCGCCGCTCTCAGGAGAAAACTCCTGAGCAACAAAGGATAATCCATCATAATGCCTTACCTCCTTTTTTTATATTTACTTTATTTTTCTATAACACCTCACTCTCTGCTTCTGTAAATTGCCTTTAAAACTAACCTAAAACTCTATACCAGTCAAAGGAAAACTCTCCACTACGGCACAATCCCCTTACATTATTCGTATCCTTTTATATTCCATCGAATCCCTGTCATAAAGGGCACATTCACCGCCATAGGCGGCACCGACTATCATGATATACCGTTCACCCTTTTCTATCGAAAGTGAATGACCCGGCATAATGGTTTCTCTTGTTGTATGGCCTTCTTTCCATCTGAAAAAGACCGGTATATGTGAATGTCCGGAGAATACAATACGGTAGGGAGTGTTCTTGAAAATTCCCCGTGCCCGTTTCGCCGACCCGGTATCGATTGGTTCGTAAAAAGACCTGAGGGCGTCAAAGGGAAGCGAATGGGCAAAACAGATATCTTTCATAACCATGATCATCGGAAGGTCTTCTATAAAACTGAGTACCTCCTCTCTATCCGCGCCTTCCTCGTAGGAATTATCCTTCAGCAGTTTCTCAATCTGATGATCGTTATTCCCCTTGACTGCGAGCACTCCATTGTCCTTTAAGAGCGAAATCAGAGAGGGAAGAGGATCATTTTGAAGGGAATCGAAGAAATCTCCGAGATGGATCAGGCTTTCGGCCCCTTCTTTGCGGAGTACTTCAATTGCCTTTTTCGTGGCCTTAAGGTTACCGTGGCTGTCGGCCATAAGGCCGATTCGCCGGGATTTAAGATCAGAAAGCTTCAATTTTCGGTCCTTTTCCTAACGCATCAGGCATATCAAGCGACGAGACATCTCCGCTACAACACCTTCTCTGCGGCTGAGATGTCCACCTTCTCGCCGCGAAGAATAGCACACATTTTTCCAAAGTACTTTGGAAATTCCGTGGCAAGCCAGAACTCCGACGCCATGACCTTGCCGTAATAAAAGGCCGCTTCTTTGTCTTTTTCAAGGATGCTTTCGAGCACATCACCCGTGGAATTACCGGCAAGGCTCTCCAGTTTGGGCTTCGTAATCGTCAGGCTCCGGAGGTGCATCCATGCCAGGACAAGATCAAAAATCGCTTTGCGAAGCGGATCGACACTCAGAAGAAGGGTGAGAAAATTGCCATTACCCATGGATTCCTTCATACGTTCAACCACTTCATCAAGTTTCTCAACTCCTTCGGCAACAGATTCGATGTAGACATCATCGACAATTCCCCCGGCATCGCCAAGGGTATCGAAGATTCTTTTCTTCAAAATACCGTACTTGTATTGCCCGCGATTCATGAGGATTTTTCTCATCACCAGGTCGAGCGACTGGATTCCGTTCGTCCCCTCAACAATGGAGAGAGACTTGCAATCAACGGCAAACTGCTCCACCGGATATTCGGAACAGTAACCATAGCCTCCGTGAACCTGGATCGCCTCCGCTGTAATCAGCCAGGCCATATCGGAATTCCCCGCCTTTACTATGGGAACAAGGACGTCCACAATGGCCCGTGCCTCTTTCGCGTCTTCACCGTCGAGCAGATGCTGAAGGGTTATCTGCTGTGATATGTAAAAGGAGAGCATCCTTTCCGCTTCCACATATGATTTCATCCAGAAGAGCATCCTCATGACATCAGGATGCTGTATGATGGGAACCCTGGGAGCATCGGCATCAAACATTCTCGTTATATGAGCCCCCTGCAGTCTCGTTTTCGCATAATCGACGGCCTGCATATAGGCGGCACTCGAACCTCCGAGCGCCATGATGCCCACCTCAAGCCGGGTCTCGTTCAGCATCTGAAACATAATATTGATACCCCTCCCCTGCTCCCCGAGAAGGTATCCGATACATTTTTCGTCGTCTCCGAAAGACATCGAACAGGTAGCCGCACCGTGGGCACCCATTTTTTCCTCTATACCGGCACAGAACACATCGTTTCGCTCACCGAGCGTCCCGTCGTCATGTATGAGATATTTCGGAACGAGAAAGAGAGAAACTCCCTTCGTTCCGACAGGATCCCCCTCCACCCGTGCGAGGACGGGATAGATGATCTGTTTCGTGATATCCTGATCACCGTTTGTAATAAAGCACTTCTGGCCCGTGATGCGATAGGTCCCATCGGGCTGTCTTTGGGCCTTCGTTTTCAATGCCCCCACATCTGAGCCCGCCTCCGGTTCCGTCAGACACATGGTGCCGCCCCATTCACCAGAGAGTATCCTGGGAACGTAGAGGTTTTTCTGCTCATCACTGCCGTAATTCTGAATCATAATTGCCGCACCGTGATTGAGCATGAAAAAGAGCATGAGGGCTCCACCGGCACCACAGAATATTTCCCAGCAGGACGATTGAATTGCCAGAGGCATTCCCGCACCGCCAATTTCCGGGTCGTCGGAGATTGAGAGAAATCCAGCCTCCATTAAGGCCCGTGAAGCTTCCTTATATCCCGAAGGGAGTCTGACCGATTTTGTCTCCCTGTCATAGGAGCAATCCTCCTTGTGCCCCGCCGTATTTGCCGGAAAAATCTGTTCCACGGCAACCTTTGTGGCAAGTCGTATCGTATCCTCATAGATATCCCGGTCAAATCCTTCGTATCGAGCGTATCGGCCCAATTTTTCAATATCCAGAAATTCAAAGAGATTAAACTCAATATCCCTCAGGTCGACTAAATATTTCTGTGCCATTTGATTACTCCTCCTTCATATCTTCTGCATTCGCGCAACAATAGAATTTCCCTTTCGAAAGGCCGATTCCATGGACTGTTTTTTATGGAGGTACGTCGCCTCTCTCTACCGCTTCCGCCAAAAATGAGAGAGAGGCGGAATGAAGGTAAAAAAGATATCCGTCAGGGTGGTAATCCTTTTTCCACCATAAACCGTTACCATCTCAACCCTTAAAGAAGGATTGTATGAGTTTAAAAAACTCTCCCGAAAAAACCATTATCGCCTGATTACGGTTTTCCAGATTTATCGCTGCCTCCAGAGAAGGAGCGTCGATATTTTGATCGAGCACCCGTTTGGTCAGTTTCAGCGCCCCGAAACTCTTTTTCGCCAACATACGCGCACGGGTCAGGGCTTCCTCGAGAAGCTGTTCCCGCGGGATCACTTTACTCACGAGGCCGATCTTTTCGGCCTCTTCGGCAGAGATCTTTCTCCCCGTTAAAAGGATATCAGACGCATTGGAAAGACCGACAAGGCGGGGGAGATAGTAGGAGCAGCCAAGCTCGCCGCCGGAAAGACCGATATTGATAAAGGAGGCGACAAAAAATGCCTCGGGCGTGGCGACACGAATGTCACTCGCCAGGGTCATGGCAAAACCTCCTCCTGCAGCCGCCCCGTTCACCGCCGATATTATGGGCTGGGGAATCTTTCTCATACCGAGAATCAGGTTGGCATACCGCTCCTGAACGATCTTGAGAAAGAGCTCAGGATCGGAAAAGGCCTCCGTGTCTTTATGGGCCATCGCATCATTAAGATCGGCGCCGGAGCAGTAGGCCTTTCCCGCACCTGTTATTATCAGGACCTTGAATGTGGTAGTTTCGTAATCAGAGAGAATCCGGAAAAGTTCCTCAAACTCTGACAACATCTCGACATTTTGCGCATTGAGCTGCTCTGGACGATTCAACGTCACGAGACCTATGGATGGCTCCACTTCTTCGACGGTAAAGCTGTTAAATTTCTTCATATCTTTTGTCATTTCTCTTCTTCCCTCTTTTTTTCTGTCGACTTCCCTCAGCTCCCTCCTCAGGATTTTGCCGATGGCGCTTTTGGGAAGCTCATCGATAAACTCTATGTTCTTCGGAACCTTGTAGGCCGCCAACTTTTCCTTGCAATAGGAGATCACCTCTTCCTCTGTCAGGGTTTCTCCCGACTTTACTACGATATAGGCCTTGACGGTCTCTCCCCGGTATTCATCGGGAATGCCGATGCAGCAGGCCTCGAGTATCTTGGGATGGGAAAAGAGCATATCGTCAATCTCATTGGGATAGATATTGAAGCCACTCGCCACAATGAGATCCTTTTTCCTGTCCGATATGGTCAGATATCCTTCTTCATCAAGGTATCCGATATCGCCAATGTAAAACCAGCCGTCCCGTATCGTTGCTGCCGTCTCTTCCGGTTTCTTGTAATAACCCTTCATAACCTGAGGCCCCTTTATGCAGATTTCACCAGCTTCACCGACAGGGAGTTCTTTCGTTCCCGTTTCGGTGTCAACGATCCTAAGGTCCGTATTCGGCATGGGAACGCCAACCGTCCCCTTCTTCACCTTCCCACCCCATGGCGTCATCGTCGCAAAGG
>CAYSHT010000131.1:0-5153 GCA_964430915.1 uncultured Syntrophaceae bacterium | reverse complement strand
TCGGGAAAGACCACCTGAAGGGGAGGGGGAATCCTGGTATTTTCAGGAAGAGAAAGGCCAAGCATTTTCAAAAGGCGAATCAGCATTCCGTCCGGATGGATTCCATCGAAGGACATATTCCTCGTATCGAAAACATAGCCCTTCTCCGAGACCGAGGCGGGGGAATCTCTCTCAACTATCAGCGCCGTACTCTTTCCGTGATAGGCAGATATAAGGGCCGCGGTAAGAGAACTGAGGTCACTTCCTATTACAATGGTATTGAGCGAGGTATTCATTGATCCTCTCTGACGATACTACTTCTATGCCGTTTTGTACAAAAAGTGCCGAAGCAACCCCGGGTCCCTCTGCCCGTTCCCCCTTGCGCATTATATGAAAGACACCACAGGAGGGACTCCTTTCTTTCATAACTGCTCTCGTGATATTCAAAAGTCTGGCTATTTTCAGGGCCTCGCGGGCACCACGAATAAAAGAGGCGGTAACATCTGAGCCCTCTTTGTCGATTACCCTGGCGACTCCATTCAAAACATCTCGGCCATCGCCCCCTACTATTTCTGATGGAGAGCGGGGGGTTGAAAGACCTCCCAGTTGTTCGGGGCAGACCGGTATGAGAATTTCCCCGGGAATCATCGAAAGAACAGTTTCATCGCTTCTGCTTTCCCCGTCATAGCGGCATTTGGTTCCGAGGAGGCATGCGCTTACGATAATCATTTCGCTTTTAAAACGTTACCAGGGGAGGATTGTGAAGCGGTGTGTCGTCGATTTTCCCATGTCCCCGTATCTTGACTTTTCTCCCTGCAATCTCGACCTTCCCCTCGGCTATGAGCTGGATTGCCTGGGGGTAGATTCGGTGCTCCTCCTTAAGTATCCGCTTCTGCAGGCTCTCTTCGGTATCGTCATCGTAGACGGGCACAACGGACTGGATGATAATAGGACCCGTATCAACGCCTTCATCGGCAAAATGGACGGTGCAACCGGAGAATTTGACGCCATAATCAAGTGCCTGCCTCTGGGCATGAAGTCCCTGAAATGAGGGGAGGAGTGCAGGATGAATATTTATTATTCTCATTGGAAAGGACCTGAGAAAGAGGGTGGAAAGTATACGCATAAATCCCGCCATAATCACGAGATCCACGGAATGCGATGTGAGGACATCTATCATTCTTTGATCGAAGTCCTCTCTCGTTATAAATTCGGCATGATCGATGACAATAGATTCCAGGTGGTGTTTCTTCGCCCGTTCAAGGGCAAAGGCATCAGGGTTGTTGCTTATTACAATTTCGATTGATGCATGAAGAATACCGCTCTCAATGCTGTCGATAATAGACTGTAGGTTGGACCCGCTTCCCGAAACCAAAACGCCAAGAGATAATTTTTTTTTCTCCATTTTCTACTCGAATGTCACCCGTTCTCCGTCTGCCTTGCGATTGCCTATAATACTGATATCATATGCCGTCTCTCCGAGAAACTTCAATCTGTCAAGAATCTCTTTCGAATCTTCTTCGGAGACAATTATCATCATTCCTATACCCATATTGAATACCCTAAACATCTCCATCTGATCAACGTCCCCGATTTTCGCGATAATATCGAATACCGGGAGGATTGTCCACGTTCCCTTTTTGATAACGGCCTTACACCGCTCGGGCATGATACGGGGGATATTGTCGATAAAACCGCCGCCGGTAATGTTTACTATTCCCTTGATATTGAAATTTTTTATCAGATTGAGGATGGTATTCACATAAATCCTGGTGGGGATAAGAAGTTCCATACCGATGGAATGGTCAAGGCCTTCGACAGAATCGTTAACTGTGAGCCCTCCCTTGTTGAAGAGCACGTCTCTCGCGAGCGAGAGGCCGTTACTGTGGATCCCGCTTGAGGCGAATCCTATGATTCTGTCGCCGACGCTTATCTCCGATCCGTCTATCAATTTCTCATATTCGACAACGCCCACACAGAATCCTGCAAGGTCATATTCGTTTTCTTTATAGAATCCTGGCATTTCAGCCGTTTCGCCTCCGGTGAGGGCGCAGCCAGCCTCTTTGCACCCCTGAACGATTCCCTCAATGATCTCGACGCTGTTTTCGAGACTTATCTTTCCCGTTGCTATGTAATCGAGAAAGAAAAGGGGTTCCGCTCCCTGAACAATAAGATCATTGACGCTCATTGCGACAAGATCGATACCTACCGTGTTATGAATGTCCATTGCATAGGCTATATTTAGTTTTGTTCCGACACCATCCGTAGTTGAAACAAGGAGTGGGTTTTTGTACTTCTCCCTATCGAGATGAAAGAGCCCCCCGAAACTTCCGATATTACCGACAACGCCCTTACGGTGGGTTCTTTTGATGAGCGGCTTGATCTTCTCAACAAAAACAGTAGCTTTATCGATGTCCACTCCAGCATTTTTATATTTGCTTGCCATGACGCTCCGTTTCCCCATACAAAAAGTAATTCGAGATTCAGTAACCCAATTAGTGCGAAAAGTCAATTCTTTCCTTGTAAATATACGGTATTTTTGTTAGTAAATTGCGTCTGTTATATTTGATATTCCAAGGTATTATGGTCAAATATCAATGAACGATATTTTAACAACCCTCGATAAGATAGAAGCGCCGCTCCTTTTCCTCAGGCGCAATGCATACAGGAACATCTCTCTTATACGTGATCTCGAGACTACCATTTCGGGATATCTGGACGACTTAGGGGACATTCTCCTCAAGTTAGATACGTCAGGATCAGGGGTTAAGGAGGAATACGGAGAATTCATTTTCGGACTCAATGAACTCTTCCGCAACTTCGACGAATTGGAAGACGAGAACAAAAAAAGCCGCATCGAGAGAGGATTGTCATTGATAGAAGGACTGAGGAGATCAAAAGAAAGCGAAGAGTTTCCATCATCAATACAAGGGCTTCCTGAAAAAGAACTAGAGGAGTCTTTTGATAAACTTTCTCTCTCTGTTCAGTACGTCAAGGGGGTCGGTCCAAAGGTGGCCGCACTCCTTTCGAAAAAGGGATTGAGTACGGTAGAGGATATGCTCTATTTCCTCCCCCGTCGTTATGAAGACAGACGGTTCGTGAAGACAATATCGGAAGCAGAGCTCGGGAAAAAAGAAACGGTGATTGGCGAAGTTGTCGATGTGATGGTGCAAAGATACAGAAGAAAAGGTGTCTTCGAGGTAACCTTTGACGACGGAAGCGGTATGCTGACGGCAAAGTGGTTCCGGGGGAATTCCACCTATCTCAAGAACACCTTCAAAAAGGGTAAACGGTTTTTTCTCACGGGTGAAATTCGGGGATATCTTTTCGGAAAGGACATGATTCATCCCGACTACGAGATGATCGGTGAGGGAGAAAGCGAATCTCTCAATGTGAGGAGGATTATTCCCCTCTATTCCGAGACAGAAGGACTTCATCAGAAATACCTTCGAAGAATTATGAAAAATGTGGTCACCGATTATGGAAAGTATGCGATAGATGCCATTCCCGGCTATGTCTCGAGAAATATCGCTCTAGGAGAACTGGAAACATCTCTCAGGGCTGTTCACTTTCCCGACTTTGAGGAGGATATTGACCGGCTCAATACATTCAAATCGGTGGCGCACCAGCGAATCGTATTTGATGAATTTTTCTTTTTTGAGCTTGGTATGGCATTCAGGAAGAAGGGGTATGAGCGCGAGAAGGGGATATCCTTTGATATCAGAGGCGATATGGGGGAGAGATTTCGCGCAATTCTCCCCTTCGCTTTGACAGAGGCGCAGAAAAGGGTCATCGGAGAGATAGAAAGAGATATGGGGAAAGAATACCCGATGAACAGGCTTCTGCAGGGTGATGTTGGGAGCGGAAAGACCGTCGTATCGATGGCTGCAATGATTGTCGCATATGAAAACGGATACCAGTCGACGATTATGGCCCCGACGGAGATTCTGGCGGAACAGCACTTTAACAACATGAGAACATGGGCGAAAAAGCTCGGCATTACTGTCTCTCTTCTCACGGGCGGTCCAAAATCGAAACAGCGAAGAGAAGCGATAGAAGATATAAAAAATGGCATGGTGAATGTTATCGTCGGTACCCATGCACTGATTCAGGAAGGAATAACATTCAAGAAGCTCGGACTCGTTGTTATTGACGAACAGCATCGATTCGGCGTTCTGCAACGGGCGATCCTTCGTGAAAAGGGTATGAACCCTGATGTTCTTGTCATGACCGCCACACCGATACCACGAACCCTGGCAATGACCGCCTACGGAGATCTTGACATATCGGTTATCGATGAGATGCCGCCCGGCAAAAAACCGATCACGACGAAGGTTTTCTATGAAAAGGAACGGGCAAAGGTATACGGGATAATACGAAAAGAGATAGAGAAGAAAAACCAGGCATTTATCGTCTATCCTCTCGTCGAGGAGTCTGAAGTTCTCGATCTCAAGGATGCAACCAGCATGTCTATCCATCTTCAGGAGGATATATTTCCCGAGGCCAGAGTGGGACTGATCCACGGTAAGATGAAAAGTGGCGAGAAGAATGCGATCATGAAGACCTTTCTCGCGGGAAACCTCGATATTCTCGTTTCGACCACCGTTATCGAGGTAGGAATCGACATACCGACGGCATCCCTCATGATTGTGGAACATGCAGAAAGATTTGGACTTTCGCAGCTTCATCAGCTAAGGGGAAGAGTTGGAAGAGGGGACCTTCTTTCTTCGTGTATTCTCTTGGCCCATCATACCGGGACGGAAGATTCAAAAAAACGGCTCCGCATCATGGAGGAGACTAATGACGGGTTCAGAATTTCCGAAGAGGATCTTTCCATACGAGGACCGGGAGAATTCATGGGTACAAGGCAGTCGGGTCTCCCCGATTTCAGGGTGGCAAATATCATGCGGGACGGAAAAATTTTAAATCAGGCGAGAGATGCAGCCTTTGATCTTCTCGAAGCCGACCCCCGTCTGGGGATGGAAAAACATGCCCTTTTAAGGGAAGTTCTCCTGAGGAGGTGGGGAGGGAGGCTTGAGCTCGCAAAAACTGGTTGAGTTTTTCACTAAAATAAATATAACGGTCTCCTAAAAAGTGATATTAGATGGCA
Organism: uncultured Syntrophaceae bacterium; assembly: GCA_964430915.1. Taxonomy (GTDB): domain Bacteria; phylum Desulfobacterota; class Syntrophia; order Syntrophales; family UBA2210; genus JAFGBH01. The sequence continues at coordinate 64 of CAYSHT010000131.1, read as the reverse complement.
AAGTAAAAAGCTTCAAATGGAGGTGCACTCCCTTTAGGGCGGTGCACCTCACGGTAAGGAACAT
>CAYSHT010000130.1:0-5436 GCA_964430915.1 uncultured Syntrophaceae bacterium | reverse complement strand
ATTCCTTCTTGAATATCTCATCCCAGTAGTCCTGGGTCCAGAATTTGTGCCTGTCGAAATAGGGATCAACTTTCGCGACGCTCACCGATACACTGACGGCGAGATCGACACCCTCTATGATTTCAAGGGCGCGGGCGGCGAAACCAAGGGTGCTCATGACCCTGCAGTGAAGACCCAGACGCCATGCAAGTGAGGCGGCCGCATTCGCAGCGATATTCAGATTTAAATTCTTGAACTGGCAGCTGGGACCGTTCGCTGTCAGTGATTCCACCTCTTCCGCCTTGTTCATCTCCGCACATGTTCTGTATCCGCAGGCACCGCAGTTGAAATTGTAGGGTGATTTTCGCGTATCTCCAAAAATCAAAAGCGATGTGGGTTCCTTGATAAGTTCCATTACAAACCTGCCGTCTCGCGCGGCAAGGGGTGACATGTCGCCGAGGGAAAAGCAGAATTCCGCAATCTGCTCCAGCTCTTCGTTTCCCACGGCGATCATTTTCATGGTGTTTCTATTGCCGAACCTGAAGCTGTTGTGAGCCGCTACCGCCATGAGCTCAACAGCTTTATCCAGGCCGTTTCTGATCAAACTGTCCATTTCAATAATAGCCATCACGACCTCCTTTCTTAACTGTATATTGACCTGAACTGCGGCCAGAGCCTCTGTATGATGCGGTCATTCATTGTTCTCTCATTTATCTCATCGTATTTTTGGGGTATATCCCTGAAGGGACTCTTCTCGGTTACAGAGATGCCCACACCGAGAGCGAATCCTGTGGCCTTTGGAAGGAGCCCCATCCTCATGGCTGCCGCACCGAGGGACCAGTAGACGCCATAGTCGATCCCGATATTTCTCGCCATCGAGACGATTCCGTCTATTGCATAGGCGATATTGTTTGCCCTGAAGGAGCATAAGGGGCCCGTAAAGGCGACCCCCGGTTCCTTCGGGAGTTTTTCCTCTTCCCGCATGTACTCGCAGGTGAGCTTTCCGCACATATTGCAGTTGATATCGGAAGGATCGGTGAGGCTCCTGAGGGAGGTTACGATTAAAACTGCATCGGCGTCGCGCAGGATAACGGCGTCTCTCTTGAAAAACCCCCAGGCTTCGCTTTCCTCGGACATCTTCTCTATCTGCTGACAGAGATCCTCTATGTCGCATTCATCGTCGAAAATATGCGTGGTACATTCACCCACGCCGCCGACACGGGGCGTGGTGGTCGCTGAGGCGAGAAGAAGGCGTGCCGCTATCCTGACCGCCTCCTTTCTGTCCTCTTCAAACTGACGCAAACTTCTCTCTAAGCTCATAATTTTCCCTCCTTACATGAAAAAATATCTAAGCGATGGGGAGATTATGTTTCCTTGCTATATCCGGATATGCCTCGTAGGCAGGTTTCAGAAGCGGAAGAAGCTTCAGTACCTTGGGCAAGGGACCCTTGGCCTTTATATGGCCTTTTGCCAGGGCTATGGGAAGGGTGAGTTCCTTGAGCCAGAACCGGTGGCAGGAATCACCGCTCAACGTCATCTGGATGGTGGGTTTGAGGGCTGCATCACCGCATATGACACCTGGTTCTTCATTCGTGAGCCAGATAGTCCCCTCGGGATCGGTGATGATAAATTTGATGGTGATATTAGACTCAGCGTACTTGGGACCTACAACGGGGTCGTTCATCAATAATTCGAATAGACTGCCTAATATCTCATACATCTTTTCCGTACTTTCAAATACTGGCATGGTACCCTCCTTTTCATTGTAGTAATAATCGAAATTTTCCCCCTGGTTCCCTGAAGGGATTCGCTTACTAAAGAAAGAGTGTGTGAAAGCGCGTATTCAGATTCTATGTCAGGTCAGTTATGTGATTGGGATTTTCAGATGTGCTGGTTGATACCTCCTTCCCCCAGGTTTTTACGATCTGTCGGCAGACAAATCGACGTTACTATACAAACAAACACGTTCCCGTACAAGTCATTAATAAGAAAAATTCCTGACAGGCTCATGATTTTTTATTTTCAAGTAAAAAATCATGTCATACCCTTAATAAGCGCCTCTGTTTGTACATCAAACATTTTAATTAAATCGAGACCGTAATTTTCAAGATACCCCCGTTTGTGCACCGAAAGGAGTCCATCAAGTGACGACCAAAGACTTATAGTAATTTCCCAGCTGTCCCCCTTTTTTATATATCCCTGTTCTATTCCCTCCTTCACTTCACGATTAACGATTGAAAGGACCTGTTTCGAAAGACTGTCGAGTTCTTTCAAAATATTATCCGGTAGGCCAACCTTTTTGAACCCCATGTTTCTAAAAGTGAGAATATCAAAATATTCTCCATAATCAGCATAGAATTTAACATAAGCAAGCCCAAGATTTCGTAGCCGTTCTATCGGAGTACCCGATTTCTGTATGGCCTCATCAAGTAGCTTAAGAAGAACATGAAATGCTTCCTTGCATACCTCCCCGTAAATTTCATCTTTTCCCCTGAAATAGAAATAGATAGGCCCTACCGAGAGCTCTGCCATCTTGGCTATGTCACGGACTGTAGCGTCAAAATATCCTCTTTCAAGGAAGAGTTTTTTTGCTGCCCCAAGGATTCTCTCAACGCGCTCGTTTCTTTCGGCATTTCTTCGCCTCGCAACTACTTTATCCATATCGCTCCCTGTTGTGAATTAAGGTTCGTTTTCGCAAAACATCTTATTTCAATGGAATTGTCATCGTCAATATATGATTAGTGTGTATGCTATTTTTTTATACTCCATACAAAATAATTTAACCACCTTCGTATCTGTTAATTTTACCATGGATACTTCTAAACCTTACGCCAATGATATTTTCGAGAATTGACCTCTCCCTTATCAGCACGTTCGGGCACACAAGTCAGAGTTGCGTTCATTATTTTTTACAACCCAACTTTCTTCTTTATTTACGCTTCCTGACTTTCCAGATACAGTATTCCGCACCTTCTGAAATGCACTGTTCACAGATGATTTCCAGACCGTATTTCCGGCCAAGCCCCTCCTCCGTTGCTGCCATCATCATTCGGCAAGTGCCCCCATCATTTGAAAAAGTGGTTGTCCATGGACACGAGGTTACTTTTCGAACGGCTTCATCGGCGCTGACAGAAAACAGTTTACCTTTTGGTTCACATCCGATAAGATCCTCGGTTAATAACATGGCATTGGCAATATCCTCAGGGTTGCGGCCCAGGTCATACATATCCATTACCGCTTCAAGTTCCAGAAAACTCTTTCCTATTTCAGAAATAACCTTCTGCTTGGTTTCTTCGCCAGCGTTTTTATATATCTCATAAAGGACTTTGTATGTGCTTCCAGCCATAAGGATTAAATACGATAATCTCTCTTCCGGGGAGATTTGAATAGCCATTTTTGTCCACCTCTATTTTGAAGTCCCTGCCGGCTTTGGCCGGCAGGGTACCGACCATTTTCTGATTACCTAGCCCCCTTATTTACAGAAAGCCTCACTTCGTTACTTAACTATCCATAAATCCCTCGGAAACGAACCGGTAAGGTTTTCTGTTCCGTTTTTTGTCACAAGTACAATGTCTTCAGGCATTGCTCCAACAAGCTGCATATCAAGATCCCATGCTCCCACTTCAACGCAGAATATCATGCCTTCCTGAACTACGGTGAGTTCATCCTTTATAATCCACGGAGGTTCATGATTTGAGAAACCCATGCTGTGTCCCACAAAGTTGATTATATGATCCTGCATGGGGTCTACCTTTTTCAAGGCATCAAGTGATATATTATATGCTTCTCCCACCGTGGCACCGGGTTTGAGGGCATCAATCGTTGCCTGTTCGGCATCCAGAGCCAGCTTGCTGAGGTCAATCTGTTTTTGAGGCGGGTCGCCGACATAAAAGGTTCTCTGAAAATCCATCTGGTACCCCTTGTATGATGGTCCGCAATCGCTGATTCCCATGTCTCCTTCTCTGATAATGCGGTCTACCGGTCCCGTTATCCACCTGAAGACTCCGCCATCCTCCGCGGCATTACTTGACCAGAAGAGCCATGTTGAAGCATGAGGACTCTCAAAAAGTTCCTGCTCGGCACAGGCACTCCAGAAAGTTCTGTGGACATCCAGTTCGTTAACGCCCGGTTTTATGGACTCAAATGCTGTTTTTAATACTTTGCATGACCTCTTGCACCCTTCTCTGATAATCTCAACCTCATATGGTGATTTCACGCTTCTCTGTTCCCATATAACCTTATCTGCTCCCACGATTTTTGCGTCTGGAATTTTTTCACTCAATAGATCATATTCACCAAATGATAGATAGGTATCTATATCCGGTCCTTTCTCAATTCCCAGGACCCCATTGTCCAGTTTTAGATCCTTGAGTGTGTCAAGTAGCAGTTTCCAGAACTCGTTGGAGGGTTTCTTCCCGATGAGGATCTCGCCGAGTAACTGTGAACCCTCGGTTTCGCTCCAGAAGCGCAGGTCTTCAATGTAGGTTGTCAAAGCCGTCTGCCACAAGAATGCTCCGTGTCCCACAAGAACCGGGTCGTGATCCTGGGAAATGATCATACAGGATCGCCAGACCCAGTTATGCATCTGGGCAACGTCTGTCCATCCTCCATAATACCACCAGTTTATGGGTGAAAAGAGAATCATTGCATCCATCTTGTGTTTAGCCAAAAGCTCTTTGGCTTTTAGGCTACGCTGCTGATACTCCGAATACGGCATCGTCGCCCATTTTTTGTCCTTAGAATTAATAAAATTACTAAACATGATTACACCTCCACTAATAATTACGGTGTTATATATTATAACATTGTTATATCGTCAAGTTTTTCTTAATTTCAGAAATCTTAATAGATTATTGTTTTTTGATTTTAGGCTGTATAAGATCTGTCAGGTCTTTTTTTCTTTAAAGTATCCCGCCGTAAGGTAATAATTTATCTTGTCATAGAGAAAGATTATCCGATTGTTCAGCTCCAGTGTCGTGTAAATCTCGAGTGGCGAGGAGAGGATCTTTTTTTTCACCACATGCACCCATATCGATTTCCTGCTAAGCGCCATTGCGTTCAGTACGTCGGGAAGCGGAATATCAAGATCGGAAAGTGTTTTCCCCTTCTTCAGAAACTCGTCAAAATCAATGGCCTGCGACCTTCCCTTTAACCATACCTGAACACATCTCAGTACCTTTCTGTTCATATTCAGGAGCGTATCGAGATGGGGGGTGAGATTTGGCGCGACAGACTGTACATCCGCGGCCCAGTTTCGGGATATCTCCTCCAGGTCGCTTCCGATCATTTTAATGAGTACCTTGGAGAGGAATTTTTTCTGCTTTTCGACTTCGGGGGTCAGTCCCTCCTTTGTGTCGATATCGGGAAAGAGCTGTTTGAAGGAATCAACCATTGCCCAGGTATCTCTGTTGAGTTCAATATATATGTCGAGGGCCTTCCTGTTCGATGACCATGCAA
>CAYSHT010000129.1:3650-5786 GCA_964430915.1 uncultured Syntrophaceae bacterium | reverse complement strand
CAAAGTTCTACGATCTCATGAAGATCGACCCTGTTAAGGCGATCCCCGTCAAGGAGGTGCTCGAAGAATACGGAATGGGCGATGAGGCAGAGGTGGTCTGGTAGAAATACCACCATATATCACAGCGAGAAAAGGCCCGGCTTTGAAATTACAGCCGGGCCTTTTTACTCTATTGTTTACGTTCCCGCGCCACTAATGTTTATAAAAACCCCGTACCCACAAACGGTCAATCTATAATTATGCCATGGCAACGGCACCGACAGGGCACTCGTCCGCACAGAATCCGCAGCCGATGCAGGCTTTTTCGTCCTTCAGATATGGGTAGCCGTGGGGGTCTTTCTCACTTCTGGCTCCAGAAAGGCCGATGCAGTTCACCGGACAGGCATCAATGCAAATATTGCACGAGGTGCAGAGCTTTTCGTCAAACCGTGGTTTATTCCACTGAGAACGTTTGATCATCGTGCAAACCTCCCCCCCGGAGTCTACGACAGCTCCTTCCGGGCAGATTCTCCCGCAGGCCCCGCATTCGATACAGAGTGCTTCCTCAATATGATGTTTTTCTTTTTTTTCTCCGGTAATGGCATCGACGGGACAGAGCCGCATGCAGGCACCGCATCCGTTGCAAAGATCTGTAATCGTAAATGACATAGTAATTCCCCCTTATTTTTTTCAGCCCCTAATTTTGAGTGACTCTCCCCGCCTACAAGGCGGGGCTTGCGGGTGCGCTCCCGGTGACTTGATTAGTTATTCCATCGGTTTTCCCGAGGTTTCATCCCAGCCTAAGAGACGCCAGTAATCGCGCATCATCGGTTCGATATCGACGGACCGCCCCTTGTTTGCACCTTCAGCGAGGGGCTCCCTTCCGAGAACCCGGTCGGGCACAACAAAGCTTTTCGGTGTAACGCCGTGCTTTATATTGAAGGCCTGACGAAGCGTCTGTATTCTGCCGCCTATCTCCATATACTCTTCGGGGGTCTTATCCCATCCCGTGGCAGCATTCAGCCAGTCAAAAAGCGGCAGACGAGTCGATCCGATAAAGGCCCCGAAGAGACAGAGTCCCGCACCGTTTATCACATTCACATATTTACTGCAGGCCGCCGCCCATATCGCCTTTTCCTCATTGGCTTCGTATTTCCTGTTCTTATGGTAGAGAATCGCCGGCTTCGGAAGGTCCTTGACCGTCTTCCAGAGCTGAAACATCTCGTAGTAGAGCTGGGCACCGATGGTATGCCTTCCCGGCGTCGGCTCGACGGAGTAATGGAGGGCAAACCCAGGATCGTTCCGTCCGTCGTGCATCGGGAGATCCTGCCCCCCGGCATGCATGGCGAACTGCTCGGAACCGTTACCGATCCGCTCTGCGGCATACTTCGAGCCGTCTGCGAGAAGATCGCCGATTCCCTCCCTTTTAATCATCTTCTGAATGAGCGCCTTTATGGCCTCTGTATTTCCCCAGGTGAGTTCCAGCCCATCCGTATCTTCTCTGGTAAGGATTCCCCTTTCAAAGCACTCGATGGCAAAGGCCACGGTACTTCCCGCCGAGATGGTATCCATACCCGCCCTGTTCAGCACCTCGTTGAGGGCAAAGAGGCTCTCCACATCATCATTCATGCAGAGACCTCCCAAGGCAAGAACCGTTTCGTATTCCGGCTTGTGGGTCTCCGAATATTCCCCCTCAAGTGAGCAAATTCCTCCGCATCCCAGGGGACAGGAGTAGCAGTGATACTTAATACGCTCCCTTGCTATGATGGCATCGGGATTGGTTGCCTTCGACTTTTCAGTACCGAAGTCTTTGTTGCTCCCCATCCAGTTCTTGATCGGAGAATCTCCCATCTCGATGGACATCTGGTTCATGCAGGCGGTGCCCCACTTTTTGAGGATAATCTTGAAAAGCATACCGTCCTGGGCCATCTGGGTGGGCATAATCCGGAGAAGAGCGCCCAACTTGGACGTGGCCGTTCCCGAGACAAAGGGTGGCTGAAACTGGACCCATTTATTACACTTTTTGCTCAGGTTTTTCATCTCATCGGGATTTGCCGCATTGATTCTCTTCGCACCGGAGAGAACCACCGCTTTCAGTTTTTTTGATCCCATGACGGCACCGAGACCCGAACGGGCGGCAAGCCTTCCCCTGTCGTT
>CAYSHT010000129.1:0-3550 GCA_964430915.1 uncultured Syntrophaceae bacterium | reverse complement strand
CCGCAGTTGGCATCTCCCCAGCCGCCGGTAATCGGTGATTTTCCCACCACCATCCACCGGCCCGTAAAAAAGCTTCCCGCTCCCGTGAGAAGACCGGAGACAAACCCCAGGACATTTTCAGGACCCAGAGGGTCTGCACCGTCAGGTATTCTTTCATTGAGAAGATAGGCACTCAGTCCCATACCGGAAAGATAGGTCTCATAAATCTCATCCGGTATGACTTCCTCGGATATTTCACCGGCTCCCAGATCAACATTCAGGATCTTTCCCATGTATCCACGATTCATAACTCCTCCTTTAAGTAGCTCGCCGATTTATCAAAACATTATGCCTGATAAATCAGGCAACTACAAATCGCTCTTTCTCAATACTTCGGAAGACTTCAGCGAAAGATAGGCCGGTGCAATATCGAAGACTGTCTTTGCACCTCTTTGACCCTCTTTATTCAGACGATATGCCGCCCTTGCATAAGCCACAAGCACGCTCCCCGTAAATGCCGGATTGCTCCCCAGCTTCAGGGAAAACTCTATCACATGACCATCACCCGCATCGTCATTTCCCGTCCGTATCACAAAACCGCCGTGGGGCATTTTCCCGTGATTTGCTTTCATCTCTTTTTCCGAGATAAAGGTCACCTTCGTGTCATAGTCGGAAAAATAGTGGGGCATCGTGACGATTCCCCTCTCTATCCTTTCGAGATCGGCCCCGTCTTCGGCAACAACATAACAGTCTCTGAAATGTATCTCACGCGTTTCAAACTGCGGCGTTTCGCCGGACCGGACTTTCTCGACGGCACCCTCTATGGGAATCGTATATTGCCTAGCATCTTTGACACCGGCAATCCGCCTGACGGCATCGGAGTGTCCCTGGCTCACGCCGGGTCCCCAGAAGGTATAACTCTCACCCACGGGGAGGACCGCCTCCTCGATCACACGCATCATGGAAAAGAGACCCGGATCCCAGCCGGTTGATATGATAGAAGTTTTCCCCGCACCCCTGGCCGCACCGTCAACGGCATCAAAGTACTCGGGAATCCTGGCGTGGGTGTCGTAGCTGTCCACCGTATTGAAAAGGGAGGCAAACGAAGGCCCCTGTTCAGGGAGATCCGTCGCCGAACCGCCGCAGAGGATGGCAACGTCTATATCGTCTATAAAATTTTTCGCCTCCGCTATCGCAAATACCTTTGAATCATCAAGCTCCGGCATCAGATCGGAGGGGTCTCTCCTCGTAAAGATCCCGGCAAGTTCCATATCCTGATTCTGTTTGCAGGCCCGCTCAACCGCCCTTCCGATATTTCCATATCCGACTATTCCGATTCGTATCCGCTCTTTCATATTCAACTCCTTTGGATAAATCACACCGGCTGAAACTTTATAAGTTGTTTTACTGAGGTGTCAAGAAGAAAGAATATTTCTTAAATTTCATAAATAATGTTGCCTCAAAACATATGGATTATAATAAATGATAGATTTTTTTCCCTATCTGTATTAGATTTGTTAGCTTAAATAGACTGGAAATTATGTGGAGGAAACATCATGAGATTTGATATCGCCAAAAGCGGAAGCGGACTCGCCTATGAAATACGAAACATTGTAGGGGTGGCAAACAAACTCATTGAACATGGCGTCGATGTTGTATGGGAAAACATCGGAGACCCGATTGAAAAGGGAGAAAAAATCCCCGAATGGATGAAGGAGGCCCTGAAGGAGATCTTAAACAGGGACATATCCTACGCCTATTCACCCACAAAGGGAATGAATGAAACCAGGGAGTTTCTCGCCGAGCGTGTCAACAAACGGGGGAAATACCAGTTAAGCAGCGAAGACATCGTCTTTTTCAACGGTCTCGGTGACGCCATCGCACGGGCGTACAGCGCAATTCGAATCGATGCACGTATCATCATGCCGGAGCCTACCTATTCCACACATCTTCTGGCGGAGATTCACCATGCATCCTTCCCGCCCAACACATACAGGATGAATCCCTACCACAACTGGCATCCCGACATAGCCGAATTGGAACGCAAGGTCAAGAGTCACAACACGATTGTGGGTGCCCTTGTCATCAACCCGGACAACCCCACGGGTTTTGTCTATCCTGAAGAACCCTTGAGAGATATTGTACGGATTGCAAAAGATTACGACCTCTTTCTCGTCTTTGACGAGACATACCACAATATCGTATTCAACGGACAGAGGACGGTTCCCCTCTCAGATATTATCGAAGATGTACCGGCTATATGTATGAAAGGAATATCAAAAGAATTCCCCTGGCCTGGGTCCCGCTGCGGATGGATGGAGATCTACAACGCCGATAAAGATGAAACCTTCGCCCGTTATATAAACGCCATCGTAACCCAGAAGATGTCGGAGGTATGTTCCACCACATTTCCACAGATGGCAATACCTACAATCATGACGCATCCCGAATACGAAAACTACCTCGAAAGCAGGATCAGGCAGTACGAAAAACTTTCGAACATCGCCTACAACATCCTGAAGGATGTGCCCTATACCGTGGTGAACAGGACGAACGGCGCCTTCTACATGACCATCGTATTTAACGAGGCGGTCCTGAATGGCAAGCAGAAACTCAAGATCAAAGAATCCTCAATCAGAAACTACGTGGAAAATATCGTGGATGCCAGGATAGAAAACGACAAGCGCTTTGTCTACTATCTCCTCGCTGCAACGGGAATCTGTGTCGTGCCCCTGACATCCTTCTTCACGACACTCCCCGGATTCAGGTTTACCCTCCTTGAAAAGGACGAGGCAAAATTCGAAAAAACGGTGAACACCATAGCAAAAAAGATCGTAGAATACGTGGAGTCCTCGAAGTAAAAAAAAGAGGCGGCCTTGACCGCCTCTTTTTTAAGCGTTACTGTCGCCCCTATTCTACGTACATTCCCTCGATCTCCGTAGAATACTTTTTGTTTACAACCATTCTTTTCAGCTTCATGGTCGGGGTCAGCTCATCCGTATCCTGAGACCACTCCTTTTCCATGAGATGGAACTTCCGTATCTGCTCCACGCGGGCATAGTCCTTCATAGCTTCCTCGATTTCCTTCTCAAAGAGCTTGATAACCTCTGCGTTCTCTACAAGCTCTTTCCGGCTCCCGAAGGATATGTTCTTTTCCTTCGCCCAGGCCTCCAGCGACTCAAAGGCAGGAACGATAAGCGCCGAGAGAAATTTCCTGTTGTCGCCTATGACGGCAACCTGCTCGATAAAGCCCGATGCGAGAAGGCTGTTCTCGATATTTGACGGCGATATGTTCTTGCCGCCCGAGGTTACGATAAGGTCTTTGATCCTGCCCGTGATCTTCAGATACTGGTCTTCATCAATTTCTCCGATATCTCCTGTCCGGAAGAAGCCGTCATCGGTGAAGGCCTCTTTTGTCGCGGCTTCGTTCTTGTAGTATCCCTTCATTATCTGGGGTCCCTTGACGAGAAGCTCACCACCCTCTCCAATTTTCACTTCAGTATCTTGTACAGGAGGTCCCACTTTACCGGGTTTAATCGTGCTCGGTTTGTTAGCGTGAGTCACGGGTGTT
>CAYSHT010000128.1:0-5807 GCA_964430915.1 uncultured Syntrophaceae bacterium | reverse complement strand
TGGCAAAACTCCGCCCCGTCTTTACAAAAGACGGAAAGGGAACCGTAACCGCCGGCAACGCATCCGGCATCAATGACGCGGCCGCGGCCGTTGTGCTGATGAGCGCCGAAAAGGCAAAGGAACTGGGACTCGAGCCCATAGCAAAGATAAAGGGATACGCCTCGGGCGGCGTGGATACCGCCTATATGGGGCTCGGTCCGATACCGGCCACCCGGAAGGTTATGCACCAGCTGGGGCTGACAGTAAAAGACATGGATTACATCGAACTGAATGAGGCCTTCGCCTGCCAGGCGATTGCATGCATGCGCGAGTTGGACATCTCCCTCGATAACTGTAACCTCAACGGCAGCGGAATTTCCATCGGCCATCCCATTGGATGCACCGGCGCCAGGATCACTTACAGCCTGGCAATGCAGATGAAAAAGAAAGACCTCAATCTGGGACTTGCCACACTCTGTATCGGTGGCGGCCAGGGTATGGCCATGGTCCTTGAAAGGGTATAGGGAACCTTTTCATATTTAGAACTGGCCGGAAAGACGGAACCGCAGAAGTATTAGGGGAGGCACGAAGCAAAAGTGTGCCGCGCCTCCCTGTCAAACAAGTGATGCTTTCTGCCTGCCCTACCATCAACTCCGGCCCGGATTATTACGCTAAGAAAGATAAGGAGAAATATAATGGAAGTAAAAACATTTGGAGTTGTGGGTGCCGGTCAGATGGGAAACGGCATCGCTCAGGTTGCCGCCCAGCTTGGCGGTCTCAATGTTATCATGAACGATATCGCCGATGAATTCGTCGAGAGGGGATTTAACGCCATTTCGAAAAACCTTGACCGACTGGTCAAAAAGGAAAAACTTACGGAAGACGAAAAGGGTGAAATTCTCGGCCGCATCAAAAAGAGCACGAACCTTGAAGATATGAAAGACGCCGATTTTGTCGTCGAAGCAGCCGTCGAGCGTGAAGACCTGAAGCTCGATATATTCAGAAAGCTTGATGCAGCCTGCAAACCGGGCGTCGTCCTCGCCTCAAACACCTCATCAATACCGATCACCAGGATTGCCGCTGCCACGAAGAGGCCGGAGCTGGTTATCGGCATGCATTTCATGAATCCCGTGCCGGTAATGAAGCTTGTCGAAGTGATCAAGGGTCTCGCCACGTCGGAAGAGACTTTTCATCTGACGGAAGACCTCGCCACACAGTTTGGCAAGACTCCCATTGCCTGCGAAGACTTCCCCGGTTTTATCGCAAATCGCATACTGATACCAATGTTGAACGAAGCGGTCTACGCCCTCTATGAAGGCGTCGGCACCGTGGAAGCGATCGACAGTATCATGACACTGGGGATGAACCATCCGATGGGACCGCTGAAACTGGCCGATCTTATCGGGCTTGACACCTGTCTCGCAATCATGGAGGTTCTCCATAAAGGCCTCGGTGATTCGAAATACCGCCCCTGTCCACTCCTCAAGAAGTATGTCGACGCGGGATATCTCGGGAGGAAGACGGGAAGAGGCTTTTACGATTACAGCGAGAAATAAAAAGGAGATGCGATAATGGACTATAACAATATCATCTTCAGCGTGGAAGAAGGTATCGCCACCATCACCTTTAACAGGCCAAAGGCACTGAACGCGATGAACTCCGAGACGATGTCGGAGCTTATGGATGCCGTTACCCTCTGCCGGGACAATGACGATATCAGGGTTATTATACTGACCGGTTCGGGCGATAAGGCCTTTGTGGCAGGTGCCGACATCGCTGAGATGCAGGATCTGGAACCGCGAGAGGCACTTGCATTTATGGAGCTAGGCCACGAAACGCTGCGACTTCTCGAAACCGCACCGAAGCCATCAATCGCGGCGGTCAATGGTTTTGCCCTTGGCGGAGGCACGGAGATCTCCATGGCCTGCGACATGAGATTCGCCTCGGAAAAGGCACGATTCGGTCAGCCCGAGATACTCATCGGCCTCATCCCCGGATGGGGAGGAACACAGCGGCTTCCGAGACTCATCGGAACGGGACGGGCGAAGGAGCTCATTATGGGCGGCGGACAGATCGATGCCCAGAGGGCCTATGAAATCGGTCTGGTCAACAGGATATATCCCCCCGAGACACTGATGGAAGAGACGATGAAATTTGCACGGAAACTCTCAGGTCTCCCCCCGTTTCAGCTCAAGATGGCGAAGCACTCGATCAATTTCGGATGCGATCTCCCCCTGGATAATGCAGGGAGACTCGAGGTGGAATGCTGCGCCCAGTGTTTCAGCACGGAGGACCAAAAGGAGGGAATGAAGGCATTTCTTGAAAAACGGAAGCCCGGCTATAAGGGTCGATAATCCGTCTTCCGTCGAAAGAAAGGTGCCTCAAAAAAATACACTACGACAGAAGGAGTAACTATATGAATTTTGCACCTACTGAAGAGCAACAGATGGTAAAAGATATGGTAAAGCGGTTTGTCGATGAGGAGATCAAACCGATTGCCGCCGAGTTGGACGAGACACACCGGCACCCCGAAGAGATCTGCAGAAAGCTGGGCGAAATGGGACTCATGGGTGTCTCCGTTTCCACCGATTACAACGGTGCCGGAATGGACAATGTCACCTATGTCCTGGCCCTCACGGAAATTTCCCGGGGCTGTGCAAGCTGCGGCGTTATCACCTCGGTCAACAACTCACTCTACGGTCACCCCGTTAAGAGCTACGGGACGGAAGAACAGAAAAAGAAGTTTCTTTCACCCGTTGCGGGCGGTGAAGTGGAGGGGTGTTACGCCCTCACCGAGGCCGGTGCCGGCTGTGATGCGGCTGCCCTCAGGTGTCGCGCCGAACTGAAGGGCGACAAATATATCGTGAACGGCGTCAAGAAGTTCATCACCAACGGAAATGTCGCAAAATACTGTGTTCTCGCCGCCAACGAGGACCCATCAAAAGGCTACAAGGGAATCATCAACCTTATTGTCGACCTCGAAAACACTCCCGGATACAGCCTGGGAACCATAGAGGAAAAGATGGGCATCCTCGCATCGGGAACGGCGGAACTCGTTTTTGAAGATGCCGAGGTCCCCACCGAGAATCTCTTGGGAAAACCGGGCGACGGATTCCGGCAGATGATGGAGGGTCTCAATGCGGGCAGGATAGGAATTGGCTGTCAGGCCCTCGGAATCGGGAGAGCCGTTTTAGAGGATTCTCTCGAATATGCGAAGGAAAGGGTACAGTTTGGCAAGCCGATCACGTCATTCCAGGCAATCCAGTGGAAACTTGCCGATATGGCGACCGAACTCGATGCCGCCGAGATGCTCTTGCTCAAGGCTGCCTGGATGGAAGACAACGGCTATAATTTTGAGAAGGAATCTGCCATGGCAAAGATGTACGCCTCGGACGTAGCCATGAAGGCCGCCGTGGAAGGCGTGCAGATATTCGGAGGCTACGGATACTGCAAGGATTATCCTGCAGAACGCCACATGCGGGACGCAAAAATATGTCAGATTTACGAGGGCACCAACGAGATCCAGAGGGTGGTAATCGCAAGAAAACTTCTGGGAACACGGTAATAATTGAACCCCCTTTCGGGCGGTCCTGCTGTCCGCCCGAAAAACCTGTAAGGGTGTAGCCATGAAAAAAGAGATCCTTGACACGCTTGTCATCGAAAATGACACGAAGATTGTATTTTTGATCCTGGATGGCTTGGGGGGACTTCCCCTCCCCGGAACAGATAAAACCGAGCTCGAGGCGGCCAGGACCCCACATCTCGACGCCCTTGCGAAGAGTTCCATCTGCGGTCTTCTGGACCCTGTCTGCTACGGGATTACCCCGGGGAGCGGACCGGCCCATTTCTCTCTCTTCGGGTACGACCCCTTCAGGAATAATGTGGGAAGGGGCCTCCTTTCCGCAGCGGGAATTGATTTTCCCATGAAGGGAAACGAACTCTTTGCCAGGGTCAATTTTGCAACCCTTGACGATAGAGGGATTATAACCGACAGACGCGCCGGCCGGATCGATACGGGAACGAACCGGAGAGTGTGCCGTAAACTGAATGAAAATATCACGCTAAAGAAAAACGTGGAGGTCTTCTTCGAGCCGGTAAGAGAACACCGGGCGCTCATGGTCCTCCGAGGCAGCAAACTTCACGAAGATATCGCCGACACAGATCCCGGAACGACGGGAATGCCCCCCCTCGCCCCCCGCGCACTCACTCCCGATGCAGAGAAAACTGTTTCTATTATAGAGGAGGTAAGGGAAAAAGCGAGAGAAATACTCTCGGATGAAGAAAGGGCCAATATGGTTCTCCTGAGAGGATTTGCGCACTACAGAAGATACAGAACACTACGAGAACGATTCAAGCTTAATCCCCTCGCCATCGCAAATTATCCGATGTATCAGGGCATCGCGCGTCTTCTGGGAATGACTGTCCACCCCACCACCGATTCCGTGGCGGGCGAATTTGAGGCATTAAAGGAAAACTTTGATAAATACGATTTCTTTTTCCTCCACATAAAAGACACCGATTCCCGAGGCGAAGACGGCAATTTCGAGGCAAAGGTACAGGCGATAGAGAAGGTGGACAAACTCCTTCCCCGGATTACGACCCTGAAGCCCGACGTTCTGGTCGTCACGGGAGACCACTCAACACCGGCGGCACTTGCCTCACACAGCTGGCATCCCGTGCCGGTACTCCTCTCATCGCCCACATGCAGACCGGACAGAACGGAGTGTTTCGGCGAAAGGGAATGCATAACCGGCGGGATCGGAAGGATGCCGATGGTCAACCTGATGGCTCTCGCCCTCGCTCATGCGGGAAGGCTTAAAAAGTTCGGGGCCTGATCTCAGAGGAAAAATCGGGACGTGCCACAGCAATGGGGGAATATTGTCACCCCTTCTCAGTAAATTCCCGCTTCGCATCCCCCTGCCAGGGTCTGACCAAGCTCCCTGCACCGCTCAAGGATATCCTCCGTTACCTCACCCTTTGCAATGACGGGATCATAGACCTTTTTAAACGGATACCCCAGAGCGATCCGTTCGATACTCGCGAGGGCCCCCGAGCCGTCGTTTCCGGCACTTATAAAAACCACGTAGGGTTTCCGAAACACCTTCCCTTCGGCGGGATAAAAGGTACGGTCAAAAAAATCTTTCAGGGCGCCCGACATGTAGCCGAAATTTTCGGGCGTCCCAAGGGCAACTCCCACACAGTCCAGCAGGTCTTCAAGGGTCGCATCGGAGGCCATTTTCATCACAACCTCTGTTTCGTCGATACGGGATGCCCCCTCAGCCACTGCCTCGGCCATCTTTCTCGTATTTCCCGTCTGAGAATGATACACAATTAATATCTTCTGCATAGGTCACGCACGCGTTTCTAAAAATTCCCTTATAAGGGTAGTAAAGGCGGCGCTCTTCTCCAGCATTGGAAAGTGCCCGCATTGAGGGATCATCTCCAGGCGGGATCTCTCGATCTTTTCATGAAGCGCCTCGGAATATGTCGGCGGCATCATCATGTCCTTGTCTCCGCATACAATGAGCGTGGGGAGGAGTATGTCGCCCAGTTTTCCCTCAACGTCAAATCCTTTGCATGCCGTAAAATCGCCCAAAAATACCTCGGGCGTCGCCCGCGAGAAGCCCTCCAGGATCAGATCTCTCACATCTTCACGATTCTCCCTGTGGACGGCAAAATCGGGGGAGCTCTCAACAAATCCCTTAAAATTGTCCCTGATGCCGTCGAAGACCATCTGAGCCACCGGCATCCTGGCACCACCACCCACGACAACGATTCCCGAGAGGAGACCGGGACAGGTGAGGGCGAGTGCAAGCGTTATCGCCGCA
>CAYSHT010000127.1:0-5898 GCA_964430915.1 uncultured Syntrophaceae bacterium | reverse complement strand
GCACAATCGCGATGGCGTGGGCATCATCCTCGGCATAATAATCGGATACTCCCGAGTCCCGGCAGTGCAGATCAGCGCCCCCAAGCTCGTCGGCGGTGACCACTTCGCCGGTTGCTGCCTTAACGAGGGGCGGGCCGCCCAGAAATATCGCACCCGTACCCTTCACATGGACTGTTTCGTCGGACATGGCGGGGACGTAGGCACCGCCTGCGGTACAGAGTCCCATGACGGCCGTTATCATGGGAATTCCCATCTTTGATGTGATTGCCTGGTTGTAAAAAATCCTTCCCCCGTCGTCGATATCGGGAAAAACCTCGGACTGAAGCGGCAGATAGCCTCCTGCCGAGTCGACGAGCGTTATGGCGGGCAGATGGTTTTCCATGACGATTGTCTGGCAGCGGAGCGATTTTTTGACCGTCATTGGGTAGGTTGCCCCCCCTTTGATGGTGGCGTCGTTGCTGCTGATCAACACTTCCTTTCCAGCCACGATGCCGATTCCCGAAACGAGGCCGGCGCCGTGGATTTTTCCGTCGTACATATCCCTGGCCGCCAGGGGGGCAATCTCCAGAAAGGGCGTGTTTCTGTCCAGAAGGAGGTCCAGTTTTTTCCGAACCGGCAGTTTTCCTTGCGAGGCGAGGCGATCCTTCGATTTCTGGGAGCGGTCTTCTCTGGCCTTTCGCAGTTCTTCCTTCAGCTCCGTCACCAGGATCTCCATGGATTCGTAATTTTTCTTGTATTCGTTCGCTTTTGTAGCTATCCTTGTTTCGATAATATCCATGATCCGTCCGCCCTATAGGTGTTTAATGTGATTATAATATATAACCTTATTCATATATTGAACCTGATTCAATTTAATAGCAACAGTTGATATGGGAGTCAAGCCATTTTTTCGGCCTTATCATTTTAAGATATAGGCATAATATTGTTGAGGAAATGCTGATAATATTCGTGTGAGACCATAAAAAAGCCGGGTATCCGTACCCGGCTTTTTTTAGCTATTCGGTGCGAGTTATTTCGAGAGAATATCCGGTGCGGCAAGCGGTACGTCCACCGATTTTACGTATTTGTCGACAAGTTCTTTCGTCTTTCTCACGTTCAGTTGTTCAAAGAGAAAGGCGAACTGCCGCTCCAACTCCGCGCCGATTTTGTCGAGGATCTCCGGCGGGAGGTTCCAGAGGGCCTCTTTGAAGGGACCGAATCCCTTCTTTCTTGTCTTATAGATGAACTGTTCCTCCGTATCTGCCTCCTTCTTTTCGCTCCGCAGATCGGCATTGATATAGTCGTAGATACTATTCCGGACCTCTTCGGGAAAGTTCGCGCTGTCGTAAATGATATTCTGAAACCCCGTGGCGAGATGGATCTCAGAAGTGCCCGTTTTCGGGAACTTGTCAAAGGCCTCGTCGGGGAGCGTCGATGCACCGTGCTGAACGGCCCCGGAAAGGCCGAACCCCGTCTTTGCCGTATCGGAGATCGTCTCGAGGGTATCGAAGTCGATCTTAACCTTCGCGATGGAGCCGTCGGGTAGGGGAACGCCACCGTGGCTTGTCCCCGTCTGGATGCTTATCTTGCTGATTCCCTTCAGGTTTTTACCCTTCTTTTTCAGCTCTTCAAGGTAACCCTCCATGAAGATTTCAAACTCTTCAACGGTGGTGTTTTTCGTGCCGACCTCGCCTATTTCGCCCCCTACCGATATGGTGATCCCCGCCGGTTCTATGTCACGGATGAGCGCGGTAAAATCTGCCGTAATTGAGTAGTTGCCTTCCTGCTGCTCTTTTATCGTCGGCCTTGAGAGATCCACCACGGTTGAGGCATCGATATCGATGTTGTAAAAACCGCCCGCAATTGCCTCGCGAATGAGGGCTTTGATCGCTTCGGTTTCTGTCGCCGGATCGCCGGCATATTTTTTCGCATTGATCTGAAAATGATCTCCCTGTATGAAAAGTGGTCCCCTGAAACCGGTCTTAATCGCGGCGGCGGTGACTGCGGTCGTATATTCCGCTGGTCGCTGACCGGTGTAGCCGATTTCCGAGCGGGCGATTTCAAAGATGATTGGCCCCACATCTCCCGCGAGGGCGGCCCGAAAGACGGCCTGGGCGCTGTAGTAGGTAATACCGCGCAGGTTTATTGCAGGCACCGTAAATCCCGTCAGCTCTTTTTCCCCCATTGCGTCATAGAATGACTGAATCGAAGACGCAACGATTCCCAGTGCCGCGCCGGCCCTCCGTATCAGCCATCGGGCGGCCTCCTTCGTTTCGGAATCCGGGCTGAAAACGGCCGTGTAGATGAGATCATCGATCAGGTCGCCTCGCAGCGTTTCCTCATCGAGGACCGTTACATCCCCGCCCTCGATGGCGAGGATGCCGGAAATTCCATCCTTCAGTGCGTTGTAGTTGTTGTAAATCATGGTATTTCCCTCAATCCGGTAATGTTGTTATTTGTTTAAAAACTCCTTCGCCTTTTCTACCTCGTAACGGCTCCCGATATAGATGGGGTTCCGCTGATCGAGCGATTCGGGTTTTATGGAGAGAATGTCCCTGTTCCCGTCGGTGGCCATTCCCCCCGCCTGCTCCATCAGAAATGCCATCGGCTGGAGCTCAAAGATGAGCCTGAGTTTTCCATTCTCGGCACCCGTGAGTGCGGGATAGGTAAAGACGCCGCCTTTTTTAATCATGATCTGATTGATATCGGGGACGAACCCCCCGCTGTAACGCAGTTTGTAGCCCTCTTCTTCGAGAAATTCTATATATGCTCTATGTTCTGCAGTCCAGTCCCTGCGCAGTCCGCCGATGCCGTAAATGGAACCCTTTTCTTTCAGCTCTATATTCTCTTCCGAAAGAACATACTCGCCCTCGCGATTCAGGACAAATTCATGCGTCCCATTGCCAGCCGAATAGACCATGGTGATAAGGGGGCCGTAGGTTATGTACATGGCGGCTACCATGCTCTCCCGCCCCCCCTCCAGAACCGGTTCATCGTGGATTCCAATGATGGTGCCGATAGCAAGATTTGTATCGACGAGCGAGGAACCGTCGAGGGGATCTGCGGTGACGAAGTACTTTTCAACACCCGTTCCGACGGGAACCACCGTTGCCTGTTCTTCCGATGCGTATTCCCTCACAAAGCCGGAAAATTCAAGCTGGTTCAGCAGAATTTCATCCGAACTCTTGTCCAAGGCAAGCTGATCCTCGCCATAGATATTTTTCAGCCCCGCCAGTTTTCTGTTGGATTCGTGTATCTTTGCCGAAATGTATTTTCCCGTAACGGCGACCTGCCAGATAAGCCTTCGAAGATCGATCTCGACACCTTCCATCCACATATGCCGTCTCAGGTCAACAAATCCCTGTGTAGCGTCCGAAATGTTTTCCATATCTGCCCTCTCATAAATAGTATGCGGAATTTTTAACAGGGAGTGTTTTTTTATACAAGTGATTTTTTAAATCCACACCCGACACTCAATAAAATCAGTGAGGAGTAAAAACGGCCATAGCGCCTGCAGATCTTCGGTGCCAAACAGTGAAATAATCGAGGCCTGGTAACGATATTTTCATAATAAAATAATGTGCTTGACAAGGGTATGGAAGCATGTTCATTTATGCGATATTTATTATAGAAAAAGAAATGAAGGGAAAACATGGAGAGGACTTTCACACTATGGGTGTGAGTCTTTTCATAGTAATCTTTTGTATAGTCTTTTAAAATGCATGCCATATTTCCCATTACATTAAGATTTTGCTTCGTATCGGTGTTGACAGCCTTTTTATAGGAGTGACCTTGTGCTGATTGTCGAAAACACTGTTTTTCATGAAGAGAGACAGGTTTTTCATTGCTCGGCGATAACCGCGTGATCTTTTGAAACTATAAAGATGCAAAAAATCTTGATCTGATAGAGGAAGGTACAATGACAAAAGCCGGAAAACAGGGATTTCTCAGGGAGCAGTTCAAAGATAAAACAACATGTGGTTGGTGTAAGGTGAGCGCCATAGCACTATTCTGTATTATTTTTCTCTTTCCCGCCTATGCCGTCTCAGCCGATGAAGTTCCCGAAAACATCAGTATTTTAATAGAGAAAAAAGCTGTTGCTCAATTTCCCTATGATCGAAATTCTCAGATACGCGTCATCGAATCGCAAAAAAGTGCCTATATCACGGTGAATAATTACACAAATGAGAAAGTTCCCGCGGATATTCTCAAGGAGATTAAAAAGCATGCGGTATTTGAGTGTCCTACCAACTATTGTGCGCAGAAATATCTTGTTGAAACGCAGGCGAGGGACTGCTGCTATCTCAGGAATTATTCTCCCGAGGGGGTTCCCAGCCGAATAGTGAAAAGAATGCTCTGCAATGCAGAAGAAGAATTTCCCAATGATTACAGTACGGAGAAGATGGTAGTTGAGGTAAAGGTAAAAGAATATCTGAGCTATGACCGGGTAACCAGGCTCGAATATTGCGAGAAGGAGCTCAATGCATCACTGGACGAAATGGAAGAAGCACTTCTTTCTCTTCAAGAAAAGTACGTGACGCTGACACAAAAACTCGAAGAAACGCCGGAAATAATAGCACAGAGTGAAGCAATTCAGGAAGAGGAACCACTGAAAGAAGAAGTTCAGAAAAAGGAAGCCAGGATAGAAAAAGCTCAAATAATAGTAATCCAGAATGAAGAAATTAAAACGAAAGACAAAGAAGTCTTCCATACAACTGCCGTAGCAAGGCAATACCATGTGGTCAAAAAAGGAGAAAATCTTTACCGGATATCATTACGGTACGGTCTTCCGCTCAACAAGCTCTGCAAAAAGAATGGCATCACGCCTGAAAACACCATTTGGCCCGGTCAAAGAATTTTAATTTCCCTATAACCTGATATTAAGAGTACAATTTTATAAAAGAACCGAGCTAGTTTTTGAGTGCCAACCCTGGTCGATGACTGGCTGTGCCTGCAAATCTTCAATACTAATCAGTTAAAAAATAACGGTTCATCAACGACAAAGTTAACAATTGAAATATGACTTGACAAAATATTTTGATGATGTAGCTAATTTTATAGTTTCTTTCAGATTGAATGATAAAAATTTTACATTGCCGGAACTGGACCTGCTAAGGAAGTTTAGGTGTGACTATTAAGACCCTGTTTTTCGTAATGAGAGACAGGATTTATTTTTTCAGTTGTCTCATAACAATATAAGGAGCCTTAGCATTCTTATTAAAAAACCATTGATTTCACTCGGACCACCAGGGGTGCCCAGCTGTGCTGAGTTAAACGCACTTCTTACCTTGGCGGAAAGTGATCTGGACAGTTAGAGGCAAAAAATAATTATAATTTATCGCCTAAAGAAGGAGGATTATTATGAAAAAGCTATTTTTAACTATTTTCGTAAGCTTATTTTTCTTCTATTTTTTTACTACCATAGCAGCTGCCCATTGCGAAATACCCTGTGGGATCTACGATGATGAGATGCGAATGAACATGATTAGCGAGCATATTGCCACTATCGAGAAATCTATGAATCAAATTTTGAAAATAGAAAAGGCAAAACAGCATAATTCTAACCAACTCGTTCGCTGGATTATGAATAAAGAGCAGCATGCTGATGAAATTCAAGAAATTGTAACTCAATATTTCATGACGCAGCGAATTAAGGTTGATACAAAAAATTACGAAAAGAAACTAGGATTACTTCATCAGATGTTAATCCATAGCATGAAATGTAAGCAGACAACGAATTTAGACTATGTAGATAAATTAAAGCTCCTAATTCAGGAATTTCATTCTCTTTATTTCAATTGAGTAAGAACATAAAATCTCTAACAACTCATTTCACCCTAAGTCAACAGGAACAACAGAAGGATGATGACCTGCCATACACTATCTTGCAATCATCTTTTTGTTACATATAACGCCTGC
>CAYSHT010000126.1:2775-5918 GCA_964430915.1 uncultured Syntrophaceae bacterium | reverse complement strand
ATACGTCAAAACCGTCATTCCCGCGAAAGCGGGAATCCAGCATTGGCCTGGATGCCGGATCAAGTCCGGCATGACCGGGAGCGCACCGGCAAGCCCCGCCTTGTGGGCGGGGAGCTTCACATTTGATATATTTAATTGTCGTAGTAATAATACTAATCTTCTCCACTTTTTCCCAGTTTCAGTAACTTACCACTTCTGTGGAAAATTGAAGTTTAGTGCAAGCCAGACAATATTCCTGTCAATATCACTATTATCATCCGGTAATCTATTAGCTTCGCGGGAGTAATTATACCCCAGTTCAACCGAATGATCTGGTGTTATATTGTAATAGACCGTGGGACTGATAGAATAGTATCGGACGTCTTCCTCTTCGTTTTCGCCGGCTGATTTCGTAAAATAAAGCGATCCTGACAATCGGAGGCCGAACTCACGCGTCACCCTGTGATCGGCAGAGAGAGAAAACCGGTTCACTTCGACTGGCTCTCCTTCAGCGGAATAACTCAGATCTCTCGAATAGCCCAGGGTTGCAGATGTCGTTTGCCATGATTTCTGTAAACTTATATTCGATGTCCATCCCCAGTCCGTGTCAGACTGTCCCGAAGGATCCTCGATGTCGAGATATCGCACACCTGCACTAACACTTGCCTGAAGAGTCGGGCCAAATGTATGGGCAAGGCCAAGCGAAGAGGAATAATTATCGGTTTTATCTTCATCGGAATCGGTTTTTCGATAGGATGATGACAATGTCAGCGTATCGAGGCGATTATTGAATGAATAATTGTAGGACATGGAAATTCCATGTGTGTCCGAATCTGTGTAGCTTTGTAGCTCGTAATCTGTTTTCGTAAAAAAGTAGTCGAGGCCCACATTTGACACTTCGTTTATCTCATAGGAAAGACCGCCGCCCGCGCGAATGTTCTCCCGATCGGATCGCCTTTCAATAAGGCCAGTTTCTTCCAGTGCCGTATCGAGGGTTGTGTCTTTGATATACGATACATTGGCATTAGCGTTTAATCGCTCCGATAACCTGTATCCGAAATTCAATCCGTGATTTTGATTTTCTCTGTCGTATTCGTTGTAATCGGCATAACGGATGATACCGAAGAGTGTTCTCCCCTGCATAGTGAGACGATCAGTTGCATAGTCAAAGGAAAGGGCGGGGCTCACCGTTCCCGCATAATCGTTCAGTTTGTTTGTTCGTGAAAAATCAATGTTGTCATCATACTCGCCCCTGAGACTGATGGAGGGAGTAATGGTGATGTCAGCGGAGTAAACCGTTCCCGCACATAAGAACAAAACAGCTATAATAATAAGAGAAAAATGTTTGGAATGCACGTTATGTCCCCCCTCGTAACTATTTTGCCACACTAAGCGAGAATGTTCAAAAGTGGTAAGACGGCACGACTTATTTCCCAAAATTTACGGAACGACTACCACATCTCCCCGTTTGAGGAAAATATTTTGCTCCAGTTTCTTCCCCTTTTTTACATCGTCATAATCAAAGGGTATTTTTATCACGATTCCGTCCTGCTGGCGAAGGATGATAATATTCCCCGCGGAGGCAAATTCGTTGAGATCGCCCGCCATGGCCAGAATCTGCATGACACTTGTTTCCATATTGATAGGAAACTGCCCGGGAGTATTCACCTTGCCCACCACATAGGCGATGAGGCTGTTGGCGTTTAAGAGCATAACCGTAACTTCGGCATCGGTGACATATTCCTTCAGGCGTTTTGATACGACCTCTCTTGTTTCCGCGACCGTCAATTCGGTCACATCGATGTCGCCAATGAGAGGAAAGGCAATGACACCATCAGGCGGGACGACGAGCTGACGCGACAGGGATTCGTCTTTCCAGACCGAGATCTCGATCATATCCCCGGCTCCGATTCTGTAGGTATTTTCTCTGGCAAACACGTCACTGAAGGCTGTCACAAGCAGTATCAAAAAAATGATAATTGGTATTATCGTTTTTTTAATTTTCACGTTTTCCTCCTGTTATTGTAAGGTATACTTGCGATTAGCGAATCGCGTAGCCTTAATAGTTTTACCATTTTTTGTAAAGCCTTTATGTAGCGAGCGGGCTTGACCCATGGTGATTGATAAAAAGTCCTTCTTATTGAGACAACTTTTTTAATTCCAGTTCGGCATCTTCTCTTCCGGGGAATGCTGATTGAGTTTCCAGCGCCACCTGCAGGTATTTTTTCGCCAGTTCTTTTTCGTCGAGACGGGAAAAAATCATTCCGAGGTGATAATTGACGGCCGGAATAGTTATGTCATCTTCTTGACTTGTTATGAGGAGATCTCTCGCCTTTTCATACTCTCCTTTCCGGTAATAAATCCATGCAATCGTGTCCGTTAATGAGAGATTTCCCTTCGCCTTAGCCCTTAATGGCAGAATGAGCGCCTCGGCCCTTGCGAGGTTTTCCGGTGTCGGTTCGTGCTCCGCAAGGTAAAAGGCAAGATTGTTTACGGCTATTACGTTTTCAGGATTTGTAACCAGGACCTGCTCGTAAATTTCCCTTGCCTTTTCCGTTTCGCCCTTTGTCTCAAGGAGCATGGCGATCATAAGTGAGATAAAGGAATTATCAGGGTTCTTCGCTCTGATTTTTTCATAATATTCAAGCGCCTCATTAATGGAGCCCTGAGATTGTTCCAGCTGCGCGAGATTGAAAAGGGCATTCTCATTGTCGGGATCAATTTTAAAGGCCTCCTCAAAGGATTGGCGTGCCTTTGGGAAGTTTTTTCCTATGGCGTAAATTCTTCCGAGAAGAACGTAAAAATCAGGGTTCTGGGGATTGCCGTCGATATGTTTTTGAACCCTTGTAACGGCAGCATCATGGTCGCCTCCTCGTATCGAAGCGTAGGCGATTTGTGCCAGTGCTGATACATAATTGCCGTTAACCGCCAGGGCTTTTTCAAAATAGGGCAGGGCCTCCTTTTCTTTGTTGTCTAAGAGTTTTACCAGTCCCACTTTATAGTTGGGAAGTGCTGCTTCGGGTTCGAGTTTTAACAGGTGCGAATAATGTTCGTCTGCCGATCGAAAGTTTTTTTTCTGAAGCGCCATATCTCCAAGAAAGAGTAACGCTTCTTTAATGTCGGGGTTGATATCCAGGACACTTCTGAAAAGGTCTGTGGCAATT
>CAYSHT010000126.1:0-2675 GCA_964430915.1 uncultured Syntrophaceae bacterium | reverse complement strand
CCGCGAGAAAGACCTTTGCCTTGAATAAATCGGGTCCGACTTCGCTTTTTTCGATAAATTGGTTCATAAGCGCTATCGCGTCACTTTTCCGTTTTTTTCCCAGTTCATAGCGTGCGAGCATTGTATAGGGTGCCAAGTGGGCGGGAAAATCGGTAATAGCCTTTTGCAATACCTCGATCATGGCATTGTCTTTACCCTGGTTCGCGTAAAATTGCGCGAGGAGCAATGGGTATTCATTTTTATCGGGACGGAGTTGAACCAGATCTTTGAGAATAGTTTCCGCCTCATCCAGACGTTGCGTGCGACTGTAAAATCTCGCCAGCAGAACCTTTGGAAGATCTGACTCGGGTTTCTGCTCTACTAACGTCAGATATTCCTTCTCGGCATCGGAAAAACGTTTTTCTCTTTCCAGGATTTGGATCAGGAGCAATCTGCCGCTCTGATTTTTACTATCCTCACCCAGAAGGGTTCTGAGGATCTGTTCCGCCCCTTTCGTGTCGTTATTTTTCAGCCGTATATTGGCAAGTGTCAGATAGGATTCTTCTTTCTTTACATTTTTCTTAAGAAGCGAATGCAGGATCGTTTCCGCCTCGGCATCTTTATCATCCAGAATAAGGTATTTCGCCTTCAGCATGAGCGCATCTTCATGGTCGGGGTTTTTCGATAAGACGAGTTCCGCCTTTTCTATCGCCTTTTCCTTCTCCTTGCTCATTAAGTAAATTTGTCCCAGGGCAACCTGCGCATCAAGAATCTCAGGGTTAATTTCAACAGTTGTCGAGAAGGCCTTAAATGCCCCTTGAATATTCATCAGTTTGAGGTAACACCTGCCAAGGGACGAATATGCGTCGGCATATTGAGGATCGAGTTTAATCGCGTTCTGAAAATTCAGAATTGCTTTTCCGTAGTCACCTTTCTCGAAAAACTCAGTTCCCTTATCAAAAAACTTTGTCTTTCTCGTTTCGGAGCTGCCGCATCCGACCATCATTATGATAATAAAAATAATAACATATTTGCTATATCGATGATGAAACATTATCAAACCTCCTTCTTCAGGATATGGAGTCAGGACACCATGTCTGCTGTTATATAATTCCTACTATTGTAATCCAATAGTCTTTTTAGATTATGATCATGCAGTTGAGCTGTGGTTCTAAACCGGGTGAAGCACCATCACGTCACCGATGGTAAATAATATTCGATTGATTATGGGTATCTATGTGTGTCTTTCCGTAGATGCCCCCCTTAATTAGTGTATGCATATCTATCATGTATAATTAAAAAATGGAAGGAGCTTTTGAAGGCGCCCCTTGGAGAGCGGGCCATACGAGAGGGCCTCGAAAAAAACCTGTGATAAAGCGGATGCTCTTTATTAATTAGATAAGATGGCGTATGAAAAGTTGAAAAGAGGTGAAATAAACCTGAATTAGGTCATGAGACCTGGTTTGTGCAACTGCGGTTTTGGTCATTGCGAGGAGTGAAACGACGCGGCAATCTCCCACAATAACGTTGAGTTAGAGATTGCTTCGCTACGCTCGCAATGACACTATTGGCATTATGCAAATCTCTCATCATATCGCGGGACCGCATTGAAGCTCCCCGCAATCCCGTATAAGCAGGATCTCCGCTATTGCTCCAACAAGTTGTGGGGGGATCTCCGACTGTTTAGTAAGTTAGAAATTTTTTTCTGTGTTTCTGACAGAAAATAATTTCGTTAACGCACTTATCCCGTTTATCGGGGTTAAGGAAAAATGCATTTTTTTAATTCGATTGCTGACCCCGCCGCAAGCAACGGGGAATGCTCGCTATTCAGTTCAAACACCAGTCCGCAGAGAATACGTGTCAACATTGAGGAACACTTCACGAGAACTGCTTTTGTATGAGTAAAGCATTCTCCCGTAGAAGTTTCGATGAAGCACCCTCCAAAAATATCAAAGGGACCACTGGAACTTCTACCACCTGATCGTCCTGGTACGGGATCCTCGTTGTTAGTGGGAGGTGGTTCCTCCCCGGGTTCACCGAGAGTAAATCTCACCTCATCTGAGTAGTCGCTTCGATAACCGGAGGTATTATATGCCTTTGCAGCAAGGTAATAGGTTACGCCTAATTCCAAGTCTCCGATTGTACAGCTTGTATAGCTGCCGATATCGATCATTTCAGAATAGTTTCTGCTGCTGGAACCATAGTATATTTCATAGCCAGCGATATCCGTTTCGGGATTCGGGTCCCACTCAAGCGTAACGTTCGCGGCACAGGCTTTCTGGTTGCAGAAAAAGGACAGGACGAGTATGGCCAGAAGGAGTGAAATACTGAGCAAAAAAAACCGATGCCATGTCTTCGGATAGGCACGTTTCGAAAAAAAATCCATTAACAAGGCAACACCTTTATATATATTGAAGGAGAAAAATAAATTGCGAGATAGCTACAATATATTGTGGGCTATGTCAAGAATAAATACTACATATTGTGCCTGCGCTGTATAAGTACAGCGATTTCATGACACTATAATGTAAAATATTTTTGGCTTAAGAAGCCTAGCAAATTTGCTTTTGAAGGGATGAAATCTTGAAGATATTGAGAAGGTCATTAAATGTAGATGATACCTTGAGGGGTTTGCAAAAGCGCCCGATGAATCGGGCAGCTACAGATATGGCACGGATGAACATTTTATGTTCTGT
>CAYSHT010000125.1:0-5964 GCA_964430915.1 uncultured Syntrophaceae bacterium | reverse complement strand
GCGCCGTATCCGTTATCGATATTGACCACGCAGACACCGCCTGCGCAGCTGTTCAGCATCGAGAGAAGGGCGGAAAGTCCCCCAAAACTGGCGCCGTACCCGACACTCGTGGGCACGGCGATCACCGGTTTGTCAACCAAGCCTCCCACAACGCTTGCAAGGGCTCCCTCCATTCCGGCAACGGCGATAATGACGCGTGCTCCCCGTATAATATCAAGCTTATCGAAAAGCCGGTGCACGCCGGCAACCCCCACATCAACGATTTTTTCCACCCTGTTTCCCAGGATATCTGCCGTGACGGCGGCCTCTTCCGCCACGGGAAGATCGGAGGTCCCCGCCGTCACCACGGCGATATAGGTGTCCGGTTTTTCCGCTTCCTGTTTTTTTACAGCGATAGTTTTTGCCAGCCTGTTGTATTCAGCCTCGGGACATAGGGATTTTACCGCCTCATAGATTTCTTCTGTGGCACGCGTGGCGAGGATGTTCGCGTTCTGTGTCAGCATGTAGGTGAAAATTTCTCCTATCTGTTCGGGGGTCTTTCCGCTGCAGTAAATGGTCTCGGGATAGCCGACCCTCATCTCTCTGTGGCTGTCGATTTTTGCAAATCCAAGATCCTTGTAGGTAAAATCTCTCAGGTACTCCAGGCCTTCTTCGATCGTTGTTTTTCCGTCGCGAATTTTCTCCAGGAGCATTCTCGTGTCTTTTGAATTCATTGGTTCACCATGATTCCTTTACTTGGATTTCGGTTCATTCATGCTGCCCATTTTGTATCCCTCAAGTTCCATTGCCACGTAGGTATATCCGTATTTCTTCAACTCGGCCGCTATTGTATCCATAAGTGCCTCGTCAAACAACCGTTTCCTGTCACTGCGCGCGAATTCAATTCTGGCAATATCCCCGTGGCTCCTGACCCTTATCTCCTTAAATCCGATATCCATTAAATATCGTTCCGATTTTTCAATTTTTTTCAATTCTCCCTCAGTAATTTCAGTTCCGTGAGGAATTCTCGTCAAAAGGCAGGAGTAGGGGGGCTTGTCCCAGGAAGAAAGGCCGATTTCTTTGGACACGATTCGTATGTCCTCCTTGGTAAAGCCACATTCGAGAAGGGGGCTTTTGATCTCCATCTCTTCGAGTGCTTTCATCCCCGGCCTGTGGTCATCGAGGTCATCGGCGGTGGTTCCCTCGACGATATTTTTTAGGCCCTCTTTTTCGGCTTCTTTTTTGATAAGAGTTACCATGTTCTTTTTGCAGACATAACACCTGTGTGGCGGATTGTTGAGCATTTCCTCGGGAATGGAGGCCTCTATGATGCTGTGCCTGACCTTCAGCTTCCGGGCGATTGTTCGTGCCTCGGAAAGTTCCCATCGGGGAACGTATGGAAGGGCAACTGTGACGGCGATGACTTTATTTTGCAGCGCTTCCGCGGAAGATTTGAGCAAGAAAGTGCTGTCAAGTCCCCCCGAGAAAGCGACAACACAGGACTCGAGTGATTTCAGATAGTCTAAGAGCCGCTCATATTTTTCGATAGGTTTCATCATCAATTGAACAGCGAGCGCATTCCCCGCTTTCTGCGGCGGGGGAAGCGAGAATAAAAAACAAACATTTTTCTTAACAATCGGAGATTCCCCACAACTTGTTGCGGGGAGCTTCAATTCGATAGAAATTTACAAATGATAACGAAAATTTACAGCAGCATCATCAACGCTGTCAATAGATATTTCTCTTTTGTTTTCTTAAAAAAGGTAGTCCCCGACGTTGACATGGTTATCAATGAGGTTTAGAATATTTTACAGATGATCGGTTCTTCGTAATAGATTAATGGTTAGATCTGAGGGCTTATGAACGGACTGATTCGCTTTTTCTATTTTTTCTATCGACCGATACTCCTTCTTTTCTTTGTGCTTAATACTGCCCTCCTCGGTGGTGTGGTATTTATCCTTTGCTGCTTTGATCCGACGGGAAACATCGCTCATTATATTGGAAAATTCTGGGCGCGGATGAATCTTTTGTTTTCCGGAGTACTCGTCTCGGTTGAGGGGGCCGAGCATATCGACAGGGAGAAATCCTACATCATAATGTCCAATCATCAGAGCCACTTCGATGTCCTGGCCCTCATCGCGTACATGCCCCTGCAGCTCAGGTGGGTTATGAAGCTTGAGCTCAAGGAGGTGCCGATCTTTGGGTTCTGCTGTGAGAAGATGGGGCACATTTACATAGACCGGGGGCACTCAAAAAAGGCCCATGAAAGCCTTGAGATCGCTGGCGAAAAGATACGAAACGGTGCATCGGTGGTTTTTTTCCCCGAGGGGACGAGAAGTCACAACGGGGAATTGCTCCCCTTCAAAAAAGGCGGATTTGTGATTGCCCTGGAAGCAAAGGTCCCGATACTCCCTGTGACGGTAGTGGGGGGAAGAAATGTCATTCCGAAGGGAAGTATCAGAATTCTACCGGGTAGGATGAAGATTATAATTCACGAACCTGTGATGGTTGAAGGATACAGCTACGATACGAAGGAAAAGCTCATTGAAAGGATACGGGAGATTATTGAAAAAGATCTGGAGTAACTATCCCTTTTCCCTTGAGGAATCTAACGAGTTTGCGGCAAGAATTTTATTTTATGCCTTCATATATTTCCAGGATACTGACACCATGCTTCTCTGCCAGCCTTCTGCAGTCTTCGTATTCCGGTTTTGATTTTATCTTTTTACCCCTGAAATAGGCGTTTTTGACACGTACAGATCCATATTCCGTGGCCACTTCCGTGAAATCCCGCTTCAGCATTGTCTTTTCAACCACGTATTTTCTGGTGCCGAAGGTTGAGGTCTGAGTAAAAAGCAGCTCTTGAATGACGGATTCATCTTCAGCATTGCAAAGAACGCTCAGCGTTGTTGCCGGCCTTGATTTCTTCATAATCACCGGAGTAAGAAAGACATCATGGGCCCCTGCTTTTAACAATGCATCGATGACAAAATCGAACATCTCGGGGTTCATATCGTCGATATTAGATTCGATGATGACGGCCTCTTCACGGTCACAGTCGTCTTCTGTGGCTTCATCCGTCTTTCCCAGGAGGACACGGAGGACGTTGGGAATTTCCGTATCTCTGCCGCCAATTCCGTACCCCACATCCAAAAGCCTGAATCGAATTCTCTCCGTAAATTCGTTCACCGTCGAGGCCAGAATGGCGGCCCCCGTGGGTGTCGTCATCTCGAAGGGAGCAATTCCTGATTTTATCGGTATCCCCTTCAGGATCTCCACGGTGGCGGGGGCGGGAACGGGAAGTATTCCATGTTCGCAGGTCACAAACCCAGAGCCCACTTCAACAGGTGAGGCCATGACTCGGTCAACATTGAGAAATTCAAGACAAAGGGCGGCGCCGACGATGTCGATGATGGAGTCTATTGCCCCGACTTCGTGAAAGTGAATATCGTATATGTCTTTTCCGTGAACCTTTGCTTCGGCCCGGGCGACCTGCATGAATATGTCGAGACTTGTCTTCTTTACACTCTCTGAAAGGTCGCTTCCATTGATGATACTTTCGATATCTTTCAAGTTTCTGTGGTCGCTCTTCTCGTTTTTCACAATGACGTCCACTTTTGTTCCTGTAATCCCCTTTCGTTCAGCCCTTTTTACGGAGAGTTCATGCCCACCTATGCCGAGACTTTCGAGGCCTTCTAAAAGATAGTCCTTATCGACGCCGAGGTCGAGCATGGCGCCCAGGTTCATGTCGCCGCTGATACCGGAAAAGCAATCGTAGTATAAAATTTTCACTCTCACGCACTCCCCATTTTTTCTTAAACACAGTTAACGTGAAGTAATACTATCAGAATTTTACCGAGAATACTCTAAAAATAACGGAATGACCGGGATAATGACTCCCGATGTCTCTTTACCACTTTGCGTTTGACTATCCATGGTCGCTGATTTATACATTATAGCACTTTGTTTTCTGATAAAAAAAAGAGGAGGGAGCGCGGCAATGAATTTTGAGAACATCCTGTACGAAAAGAGAGAAGATACGGCGATTGTGCGGTTCAACAGGCCGAAAATGAAAAACGCCATTTCACTGGAGCTGACCGAGGAGGTGGGAAAAGTACTCGATATAGCGGCGGAAGACAGTGAGGTCCGGTTTCTCGTTCTCACGGGTCATGAAAAGATATTTTCCTCGGGGGCGGATTTCAGCAATCCTGAAAAGGCTATCACGATGATACGGCAGGAGTTTGATGCCGAATCGGGAAGGTCGCCGGTCATCAAACTGATAAACTTCCCAAAACCGACCATTGCCGCGGTCAACGGATACGCGCTGGGACACGGTGCGGAATATGCAATCATGTGTGATATGATCATTGCGTCGGACAGTGCCGATTTCGGCTTTATCGGCCCTATTCGGGGAGTGACCTGTCCCTATGCGATGATTCGACTCGCCGATGAGGTGGGAAGGGCGAAGGCAAAAGAACTTGTCATGACCTGTGAACGCATCCCGGCCGAAGAGGCGTTGAGAATAGGTCTGATCAATCAGGTTGTCCCCCATGATGAACTCATGGATGCAGTCTTTGCCATGATTGCCAAGCTGCGAAAGGCCGGTCCTATTGCGACGCGGTACACCAAAGAGGTTATAAACCGGGGACTGGGAGGGTATGAGATCAGTGCCCGAATATTTGAGGAGATCATTACCAGCAAGGATGCCTTTGAAGGCGCAATGGCCTTTCTCGAAAAGAGGGAACCTCACTGGGAGCTTCAATAAACAAAAAAGGTCGGAAGCCCTCTTTCTGTTTATGTGATTATGGGTGAGGTTTTCCTGTCAAAGGGATTTGTTCGCATGGCAAGGGAGAAGAGGTAGGGGTAATTGTCTTTCATGTAGCGCATGTAGTCCACCCACTGGTAGACAAGCAGGTTGTATGCACGCTTTAAGTCGCCGGCGAGATGCATGAGATCTTTTTGAGGCAGTGTGCCGAGGTCTTCCCGGTAGGCAAGTTCCTCGGTCGCGTGGAAGACGGCCCTGAGAAGGTCGGTAAAGGTCTCGTGTTCCAGAAGGACGGGATTTTCAAGCAATCGTACCAGAAAATCTCGTTTTGCCAGGAGATATTCCCGGAGATCTTCGAGGTCGATTTTCTCAATGCCTATATCATAGGTATAGCTTTTTAGCTTTTTCGCCACGTCTTTGAAATCTTCATCGGACCAGTCATTCGTGATGACAAGATCGGGTTGTATCGTTTCCAGGCCAGGGTCAGACTCGCAGAAGATCTTGAGGAGTCTGGTCCCGACTTCACTGAAAAAAGTGCCGATGACCATGTTCAGTTTCTGGACCCTCACCTTTGTTTCTCTCCTGCTGAGGAAAAGTTCCGTGGCGTTGGCGATGACCCCCAGAAAGGTTCCCACACCCAGGATGATAAGAAAAACAGCGAGTATCTTGCCCCCGCTGGTGGCGGGATGTATGTCGCCGTACCCCACGGTTGAAATGGTCACGATACTGAAGTAGAAGGCGTCGGCTATTGATATATCTTCTATGGCCATAAACCCGAGAGTGCCGCAGACGATGACGGCGAAAAACACCACCAGAAAAATCTTTAATCTTGCACGAATCGAACTCATGGTCTTTGTCCCCGATATGACAGGTATGGTAAATTTTGGGTTATAGAGTACCAGAGAATTGTTCGATTTTACAGAGGAAAGTAATTCTATTGGCGGTTTTGGGAAAATCTGTGAAAGGTGAGGGGATAAGGTGTGGGTTCAGGCCCCGAAATCGGAGACCTGAACCCGGTGAATTGATCACCACGCAAACCGTGTGTTTTTTCTATAGGATGTTGTCATTTCAATTCGTGTCATGATGGAAGGTGTTGTAATCCCCCCTCAGTAACTGAGGGGGGATTACGGGTCGTATCAATGGAGGTGACCACTGATTGTTACAGCTTGAGTAGTTTTTTCATTTCGAGCCAGGCATCCCAGTAGAGTCTCCCGATGCAG
>CAYSHT010000124.1:0-6018 GCA_964430915.1 uncultured Syntrophaceae bacterium | reverse complement strand
AAAAAGAAATAAGAGAAGCATCATGAGTGGGGCCGGTTTTTGCCGACCCGGCCCCGCTCGATTACAACAATGGTACAGGATATCAGGCTTAATACTATAACGGGGTAACGGTACATGGCCCATTTCAAGATCGAAAATCTCAGCATCAGCTTCGGCGGCCTCAAGGCGGTGAGCAACGTCAGCTTTAACGTGGGGAAGAACACCATTTTTTCCATTATCGGCCCCAACGGTTCCGGCAAAACGACCATATTCAATCTCATCAGCGGAATATACAAACCGGACAGCGGGAGGGTACTCCTTGAGGATGAAAACCTGATCGGCCACCTGCCTGACAAGATCGCACGAAGGGGAGTCGCCCGCACCTTTCAGAATATAGAGCTTTTCACAAACGCCACCGTCATGGACAATCTTATGCTGGGGCGTCATATCCACATGAAGACCGGCATATGGGGCGGGGCCACCATGTGGGGACGACGATCGAGAACGGCCCGGGAAGAAATAGAAAACCGGGAAATCGTGGAAGGCATCGTTGATTTTCTCGAACTCCAGTCGGTGAGAGACCATTTTGTGGCAAATCTCCCCTACGGAAAGAGAAAGTTGGTCGAACTTGGGCGTGCCCTCGCTCTGGAACCGACCGTCCTTCTTCTTGATGAGCCCTCTGCGGGAATGAACACGGAAGAGAAAGAGGATCTCAATATCTGGATCAAGGACATACAGGAAGACTATAAGGTCACCATACTCCTCATCGAACATGATATGAATATGATTATGGGGATCTCGGACAGGATATTTGCCATGAGCCAGGGAGAAAAGATCGTGGAGGGAACGCCCGAAGAGGTGCAGAGTCACCCGCAGGTAATCGAGGCCTATCTCGGGGAGGAGAACTGATGCTCAAGGTAAAAAACATAGAAACCTGGTACGACCTGATACGTGCCCTTCATGGCATCTCTTTCGAAGTAAAGGAAGGGAGTATTGTAACGCTCCTCGGTTCCAACGGTGCCGGAAAGACGACGACACTGAAAACGATTATGCAGATACTTGAGGACGAAGACCAGCCGGAAAAGGGCTCCATAGAATTTCTCGGCGAGAGGATCGATAAAAAAAACACCGAGGAAATCGTGAGGAGAGGAATCACCTATGTCCCCGAGGGCCGGGAGGTATTTCCGGAGCTGACCGTCATGGAAAATATACAGATGGGGGCCTATACGAGGAGGGACAGGAAAAACATAAAGGACGATATTGAGCGGGTTTTCGTTTACTTCCCCATTCTTAAGGAAAGGAAGGGACAGCAGGCGGGATATCTGAGCGGCGGTGAACAGCAGATGCTCGCCATCGGACGGGCCCTCATGAGCCGTCCAAAACTTATGATGCTCGATGAACCATCACTCGGTCTTTCCCCTCTCCTGACGAAGCAGATATTCAAAATAATTCAGGCCATTAACCGCGAAGGCGTGACAATCCTTCTCGTTGAACAGAATGTCAATATGGCGCTGAAATATGCGGACTTTGCCTTTCTTATGGAAAACGGACGGATTGT
Organism: uncultured Syntrophaceae bacterium; assembly: GCA_964430915.1. Taxonomy (GTDB): domain Bacteria; phylum Desulfobacterota; class Syntrophia; order Syntrophales; family UBA2210; genus JAFGBH01. The sequence goes on along the minus strand of CAYSHT010000124.1, from coordinate 4,481 downwards.
CCGAGCCGACAGGCCGGAGGTATTGCGAGAGGACGAGGACGTGAAGGAATTTTATCTCGGAATCGCCACGGAAACTTCCGTAAAGGGATACAAGCGGTACAGGAGAAAGGTGAGATTTCGCTGAGAAGAGATATGAGAAACCGGGAGGAAAAATGGAAGCTGACACTCTGCCCAAGGCGTTAATGTCTATGGCCGAAAGGCAGCCCGATCGGGTCGCCATGAGAATGAAGGATTTCGGCATATGGCATGATATTACCTGGGCCGAATATCTGGAAAAGGTGAAACAGGTTGCCCTGGGACTTCAGGAACTGGGAGTGAAAAAGGGAGATCACTGCTCCATTATCGGTGAAAACAAGCCTGAATGGCTCTTCTCGGCAATGGGCGTCATGTCGGTCGGCGCTACCTTTGTCGGGGTTTATACCACTAACCCAACCAAGGAATGCGAATATGTAGTGGGCCATTCCAAGGCTGTCGTCTACATATGCGAAGATGAGGAGCAGCTTGACAAGGCCCTCGAGTGTCGTGATAATACCCCGGAATTAAAGAAAATCATCGTATGGGACATGGAGGGGCTCAGAGACTTCAAAGATCCCATGGTCATGAGCTTCGATGACCTTCTTGAGTCGGGAAAACGCAGTAACGAAAAAAATCCCGCCCTTTTCGAGGGTCTTATCGAGCGGGGGAATCCGAAGGATATCGCCTCGATCATTTACACATCGGGAACGACAGGCCCTCCGAAGGGGGCTTTGCTCAACCACGAGGGATACCTCTGGGTGGGAAAACAGGCCGCATTGATCACGCAGTCCGGGATCGATGACGAGTCCATTTCCTTTCTCCCCCTGAACCACGTCTATGAACAGATATTCGATCTCATGATGCACCTCACCGTGGGACATATTGTCAACTTCACCGAAAACACCGATACGGTCATGAACGACATGAAGGAAGTCTCACCCACGGTCTTTCATGCAGTACCGAGAATATGGGAGAAGTACTATTCGGGCATAGTCATAAAGATGGATGACGCCACCTGGTTCAAGAGAACCTGCTATAAAATAGCAGTGAAGGCAGGATCGCGTTACAACTCGGCGCAGCTCGCCGGTGAAAAAATACCGCTCTGGCTTTTCCTCGCTTATCAACTTGCCTACTTTGCCGTCTTCTGGAAGCTGAAAGAGCGACTCGGATTCGATCGCGTTCGTCTCGGGTTTTCAGGTGCGGCGCCGATATCCCACGAGATACTCAAGTACTTCCAGAGCATCGGCATTCCCATCCGTGAAGGCTACGGCATGACGGAAACATCGGGAATCACCCACATGTCGGATGAAAAGAACTTTAAGCTGGGAACAGTGGGGAAGGCGCTCCCGGATACCGACGTGATAATCGGAGAAGACGGGGAGATCATCGTCAGACACAAGGGACTCTTTCAGGGCTACTATCGGGATGAGGAAAATACAAAAAATGCCCTCATTGACGGCTGGCTCCACACGGGAGACGTGGGAGAGGTCGATGAAGAAGGCTATCTCAAGATAACCGACCGTCTGAAGGACCTTATCATTACCGCCGGCGGCAAGAATATCGCCCCGCAGTATATCGAGAATTTCCTGAAGTTTTCCCCCTATATCAACGATGCCGTGGTCATCGGTGATGGGAGGAAGTATCTCTCGGCCATCATCGTCATCGACGAGGAAAACGTGGTCAAGTATGCACAAGACAAAAAGGTCCAGTATACCACCTTCGCCAGCATGACGAAGACGGAGGATGTTGTAGATCTCATACAGCAGGAGATTGACAAAGTGAACCGGCAGATGGCGCGAGTGGAAAATATCAGAAAATTCCAGATCCTCGACAAGAAACTCTACACCGAAGACGGCGAAGTGACACCCACCATGAAGGTAAAGCGAAAGTTCATCAACGAATACTACAGCGATCTTATCGAGGCCATGTACGAGGAAGGATAAATCCCTTACAGCTCTTCAGGCGTAAAGGCAACCACCTCATCGATAGAGGCACTCCCGGCAAATATCATGGCGAGGCGGTCAACACCGAGGGCAATTCCGGAAGACTCGGGCATATCTGAAAGGGCATCGAGAAACTTTTCCGGTACGGGATAGGCAGTCTTTTTCGATCTTCGCCGGAATTCATCTTCCTTCTGAAACCGTTTCCTCTGTTCTTCAGCATCGGTAAGCTCGGAGAATGCATTGGCAAGCTCAAGCCCCCCTGCATAGATCTCGAAACGTTCGGCAACCGAGGGATCCTCCTTCTTTTTCCGTGCCAGAGATCCGAGCGATACGGGATAATCGTAGAGAAAGGAAGGCTTGTTCTCCCCTAAATTCGGTTCGATCTCGGCCACCATAATCTCATCGAAACACCCCTTTTCGATTGCCTCTCCCGGTGACAGGGACGAATACCTTTGAAAGGCCTCCCTCACCGATATCCGCTCCCAGGGTTTTGCGAGATCAATTTTCCTTCCCCGATATTCGATTGTTTTTCCAAACCCAAGCTCCCCGGCGACAAAGAGAAAGAGATCCTCGCACTCTTCCATCATATCGAGGTAGTCGATTCCGGCACGATACCACTCGAGGAGGGTAAACTCGTCAATATGGAGACGTCCCCTTTCGCCCTTCCGGAAACAATGGGAGATCTGAAATATTCTATGAAATCCTGCGGCCAGGAGCCTCTTCATGCAGAGCTCCGGTGAGGTATGGAGGAACCAGCCGTCGGAAGGAATGGCATCGATATGGGATTCCGGTGCCAGTGTGGGAACTCTGAGCGGCGTTTCAATCTCCAGGTAATCGCGGTCAGCAAAAAAGCGACGGATAGCCCGAATCATTTCAGCACGGGTCGTGAGAGCCTTTTTTCGCTTCTTTAGTGACAGCTTTTCATCCATAAGGAAATTATTCTTTTACGGCTGTGTAAAAAGTCAAGTTTCGATCGCAAAACAAAAAACTTCTTTGTAGCCCGCCGAGTTATCGGCTCGTTATGACCTGACAAATCAGGCAACTACAATAGTTACAAAGGATGCTACGTAACACAATTCTGCTAAGCGGGATTTACAAGGCAGTTATTCTTTTACCCTCGTGAGGTATTCCCCCGTCCGAGTATCGACCCGTATCTTCTCACCCTCCACGACGAAGGGAGGCACCTGAATGGTGGCTCCGGTTTCGACAACGACGGGTTTTGTCTTTCCCGTGACGGAATCACCCTTTGCCCAGGGATCGGCCTTGGTCACGAGAAGATCAACAAAATTGGGGACGGTAATGCCAATGGGGCGGGTCCCAAAGAAGAGTATCTCCACCTCCAGGTTATCGATGAGGAACTTTGACGCATCCTCCATCTGGTCTTCCGTGAGGTACACCTGTTCATAGGTCTCGTTGTCCATGAAGCAGTACTTGTCTTCTTCCTGATAGAGATACTGCATCTTTTTTTCCTCGAGCTTTGCCGGCTCAAAGGTCTCGACGGAACGATAGGTCCTCTCAAACTGTATTCCCGTGATCATGTTCTTCAGTTTGCACCGGTAGAGGGACTGTCCCTTTCCGGGCTTTGAAAACTCGAAATCGGTAATCACATAGGGATCGCCGTCTATCTGAATCTTCAGGTTTTTTTTCAGGTCACTGGCACTGTACATAGTATCTCCATCTTTTTAAAAATTTATACGAACGAGTTCTTCTAATCTATTTGGCAGTCCATGTCAAAAAAAAGTTAAAACCATTTCCTTCACACTACGGAAAAAGATCAAAAGACGTTTTTCAGGTTATCCGAAACAATTCTCTATTGAGAATTGACAATCTCTTCGGATATCAGTAGAGTTAGTTTTTCATAAGGCGGGATTTACAGGCTAACCGATGATTATTAAAAAAAGGCAATCCCCCAATGAACACAGCAAGGATAAACAAAGTACAAATATTCATCGGTATCGTTGCACTTCTGGTCGGAGTCCTTGTCTATCTCGTTGACCGTCCCCCCGATACCGCCTATTTCCTTACCGGATGGGCAAAGAGTATAAGCCTCCACGACAGAATACCGAACATCTTCGGTCCTCTCGGCAAAAGCCTTCCCGCCTTTGCCCACGTCTTTTCCTTTATTTTGATAACAACGGGCATCCTCGGTTCCCGCAAGAGAGGATATCTTTATATATGTCTATTCTGGCTTTTCGTTGACGGTGCCTTCGAACTGGGACAGAAATACGATTCCATACCTCTCAGTTTCATCCCTATGTGGTTTGAAGGAATCCCCTTCCTGGAGAACACTGCCAATTTCTTCCGCCTCGGAACCTTCGATTATCTGGACCTCGCCTCCGTTTTTCTCGGTACCGTCTTAGCCTATATAGTGCTTGTAACAACCATGGAAAGGAGGGAATTTCATGAAAAAGAGGAACGTCAGATTTATTAACATCATTGGATCGCTCGGTCTCGCCTGCGTGCTTATTTTCGGATTCATCACGATAATCGGGACAGGATCGAGTGACAGCGACCGGAAATCGA
>CAYSHT010000123.1:0-6018 GCA_964430915.1 uncultured Syntrophaceae bacterium | reverse complement strand
CAGGAAGAAATAAATATTCATTACCCTTTAACTTTTTTTTAACCCAAAAACATTCACATAGCATAAGCATTTGATTTAACTAATATATATTTTCGATACGATGGGTTCGATTCCCATACACTTCCGCCAATTCCTTCGTTATTTTTGCATTTCAGCGAAAGATTTTTTGACCGGACTTTTACGCCTTAAATGATAGACGAGCCACCATAGCACCGCAAGAAACAATCCGAGACTGACCTGGCAAAGACGCATCAGGACCGAGAACACAACCGCCACTCCCAACGGGGTGAACGGCCCCAGTGCCCATATCAGAGCGCCTTCTCTGGCACCAAGACCGCCCGGGGAAATGAAAAACATGTATCCAACCACCCAGGCAAAAGCAAAGGCCCCGGCCACACATATGGACAAAGACCATGGCATAGTGAGATTGGTCGCCACGGATTTCAAAATAAAATAACTTCCAAAACCGGATAACAACCAGCCCAGGAAAAAGAGTATCCCGGGTTTGAGTATGCTTGCAGGCATAATGTGAGGCATCTCCCGGTCCTGTGTTACGCCCCGCAACCGGTAATAGAATCCCATAATAGCCATAATGAATCTAGGGTGAAGGGATGCTGCGAGCAGAATCAATGGGATCAGATACAGTGCCGGGTTGAAACTGCCGGAAACAGGCACGAAGAGCAGGGAAAGCAACCATATGCTCAAAGTGCTGATCAGACTTATGATAATCTCCAGTACTGTTCCGGCAAAAACCATGTCGGGGGAGGCCCCATCCTCCTGGCAGGTCTGGATACGTACCACTAATACCGGCACCTTACCGGGGATAAAGCTGGCTATCTGGGAATATGACCAGGACCGTAATGCCGTTAGAAATCGAATGGGGCTTCCCAGACACGCCATGAGCACAAACCAGCCCGTTGCCTTAGATAAGGCGCCGGTTAGCATAACCGCAAGACCAACGATAAGCATTCCTACTGATAGCTCGGGATCATAACTGGTGAATTCTTCCCAGTAATTGACGACCGCGGCGGCGCAAAACGCCAAAGCCAGCACGCCTACTACCCATCTGATTGCTACTCTAACCATTCGCGCCTTTCTGCACTAATCATAATTTCTTTGATAGAGATGGCTCTATTTTCTTATAATAGAGCCGTTTTTTCTCTTTAACTGAAAATCCAGAATCCTTCAATGCCGCGACAACCGACTCTTGATAGTCGCAGGCAATTACATTTACCGGAGCTTTTGCCCTTCCGGAGAGATGTTTCATGACTTGCAGCAGCAACATGTAAACAGCGTCGCCAGCCTCCGGGAGGGCGGATATGTCTAATTCATAAGTGTGCTGCAAGCGATGATAAATAAGAATAGCGCAGGCGGCAAGTTCTCCGCTTATTATAATTCCACCTTTCCATTCAGGTCGTGTTAGAAAGATATTGGTCAGAATATTTGAAATCCCGGGAGACCTGCCAAAGGGAAAGACGGCCTGAGGATCGAATTTCATGACTTCTGCGGGTGTCTCCTTGGGTTTGAGATTTTTTATTTCGCGCCATCCTGGTTTACAGGGGTCTGCAGATTCAAGGGTCATGGACGAATTCACCCTATTGTTGAGAAAGAGTTCTGTTTCCGACCATCTATCAGGGGAAAGGAAAAATGTTGTCTCACGGGCATAAACTCGATATCCGGCCTTCTCGCTATTGTTAATTTCCGGAATATTTGTTTCCAGAACCTTGTGCAATATGATGTGTGATGTATCGGGATCGAGATTTTGTTCGAAATAAAGGCGCAAACGCCTGGCGATTTTTTGTCTTCGAAAGGCCGGGTCAACTGCAATATGGGCAATAAAAAAAGGACCGTTACGACCTCCCCTGCGGCGGGTGTTCCTGACGCCCACGACGACATCGTCTTTTTCAAAAACCAGGATTTTCGGAATAATTGTAGGAAAGAGATTCAAGTAGGAGAGACATTTCCATAAAGAGAAAAAACGACCATAGAGTCTCGCCGATTGCACGAGGGCATTGACCGTGTCAACCGCGGCAGGACCCTCGGAATACCCAAGCCGCAGAAGCTCTATATACCTTTTCATGTCACTGCGACGTATTTCTCTTATCACTTCGGCCATTGTCAATGGTCACCCGCATTGTCAAAACCATGCTTTACGCATGAAATAACCGACCGGATCTTGCCGGAGGCGTCGGTAATGATGTCATCCTGCGTAACTTTGTGGATATGGGCTCTCATGCTTGTGCCAACCAGCTTTGTTACGTAATAGGCCAATTTATCTTCCTGCCGGGCATCCCATTCCTTTTCCGGGACCACATTGATATGCAAATCGGTTTTAGACTCCTGGACAAACTGGACAAAACGGATACCCTTTGTAAATTCCGGAACAATGAACATTGATGTGATGAACCGGCCCTCCGGCGTAACAATGGTATCCTCACTGCGGCCATGAACAAGTTTCACCAGAGGAAGGGTCCTTCCGCACTGGCAGGTTTGGGGCTCTGCAAAAAGCTCTATGTTATCACCCACATCATATCGTATCAGCGGCATGGCCAAATTGTAAAGTGATGTGCCAACAGCCTGCCCCAGCAAAGTGCCCCCATCTGCTGAAGTATTTATATTGTTAAACTCCATGATCCCATAGTCCGAATTGATATGATATCCGCCCTCTAAACACTGTGAAATCGCCACGGTCCCTTCCATATGGCCGTATGAATCAAGGACAGGACAATGAAAAACAGATTCAGCCATGGATCGATATTGCGGCGTCAGCACTTCATTTACCGAAAAGATTGCCTTAAAAGATATATCATTAATTCCCGCCTCCTTGAGGCAGAGGGCCAAAAAATATACCGTTGAAGCCGCTCCTTTCAGATATTTTGGCCGGTATTTCCTGATTGCCCGGGCCAGTTCCCTGGCACGGGAAACAGCAATCTGGCCGCTGTTTAACATGAGTCTGCGCAAATGTGGTTGCCATGATGAGACTGCGTCGTTAATTCGATCACGATTCAGGAAATAGAAGCTTCCCAGTTCCGCAAAACGATCACCAAGCCTATACCCTGCCCAGCTCCAGTGCCTCCAATAATACACAAACTCCAGAATCCTTGCACTTTTGTCGAGGTAGAATTCTATAGGCGTACCTGTAGTTCCGCTGGTTTTATATGAAACCGGATGATATCTCTTGGCATTGTCTGCAACGAGTTTTTGGCCTTCTTTTCTGATAGTATCTTTTGACAGCAGGGGCAGCTTTTTCAGGTCAGCTGCCTTTTGGATGTCTTGGGGCCGAAGCCCGGTCTTTTCAAAAAGGCGGCGGTAGTAGGGAACATGGTTGTAAGCATGATTGATGGTAAGAGCCAGACGGTTTTCCTGGTATGCCTGAAGTTCCTCGGGTGACAGCCATTGGGTCTCCTCAAAGGTCTGCCTGAGTTGGTAAATATCATAGGGATAAAAGAAATCGCGTATTCGAAAGTCTATAGCCATGGGCGGGATAATCCTCAACAATAAAACTGAATCCGTTTCAAACAAATAGCAACCTGATTTGGCTTCCACCTCTTTGTTCAGCTCAACGTGAACATATTCCAGGGATAAGATATTGCTTTCGAGGGGTTATGATGGTATAGCGGGCCCTTTTTCTTGTCAAGAGATATTTTGCATCGAAAAGCAGGGGCTGGTGATGCGATTGAGAAAGGTAGGTAAAGCAGCGTCCGTCCTTTTCAGAAATCGTCTTGTCTTCTGGCCTGCTCAATCGTTATAATGGATTTCTTGCGCACAATTCAGACAGGCATCTCCTTCACGCCTCTTTTTTAAGATGTGTAATAATTGGATATAGTCGTTCCAAGAATAGAATAGTTGGGGTCAAGGTAGATGTGATCACTACCATTTCGAAACAAAGGCAAATTCAACGCGACTATAACGGGGCAAGCTCTGTCCGTCATATTCGCCCTGTTTGGTTGAATATTGTCCCGCCAGGTCCAGCTGAAACTGCTTAAATCCAAATCCGAAGCCGGTGGTTAAAATCGTTCCTTCCTGGCTTTCCTGAATATTTTGCATCGCGCCGCCTCTCACCGAGAGCCAGTCGAAGGGTTGGTATTTGATACCACCTCCTACAAACTGCGAATGGTAGTCAGGAATAAACGTTTCATTCTTCGTCAGATCGGCGTCAAGTGCCAGCGTGATCTTGTCGCCGAAGAGATCATAAGCAACACCACCGCGAATCTGCGGCTTTACTTCCAGTTCTTCTCCCGAACAGGTGTCGAATTTCGGCGTATTAATGTTTTTTGCCACAAGACCAAGGGAGAGTTTTTGCAGTATCTGCGGTTCGTAGAACAGTCCGATGTCAACACCAAAGCTCGTATCGTACTCTTCGGCATCGTCCAATTCATCCTTGATAGCACCCGATTCCGTATCTATTTTAATCTTTTTATCGAAGGTGTAACCGGGCATGACATTGAGCGCACCACCAAGATCAAGCGTCCCCCACCTGGTGTTAAACTGGCGCGCATAGGCAACGGGGATCGAGGTATAGGCAAGGCCCGTCAGTTGTATATAGGTCTTTCCCTCATCCAGGGCATAGAGGAGCGAACTCTGCTCATACTCAGGAAGATCACTGAGAACGAATTCATCGTTTCCCACATCATATTTTACATAGTTATAAAGAGGAATTGTCGTTTCAACAATAATGTCGAGGCGATCCTTGTCAACAACGGCGTACCCGGTCCCCTCGGAGACACCGTAGAAACCGAATCCGAAGTTTCCCACCTGAATGCCGAGAGATGCGCTCGGCATCAACTCCAAACCGTTTGTGTCGGGTATGGAAAAAAGAATGTCCTGAATGGCTATGACATCGTTACGGAGATCCGCCGGCAGATCGTTCAACGGCAGCGAAGTGGGCAGATAATCTTCTATATTGGCGATGGTTTCTTCGATATTAATATCTGCCAGATTATCCAGGGGTTCCGCAAGATTGACCTCTCGCAGGCCTAGGCCGGCCGAGAGTGATACCTCTAACCCGTTTTTATGCTCGGCAAGAAGGGCGGGATTGTAATATGAAGCAAAACTTCCCCTCGATACGGCTGTACCGGCACCACCCATGGAAACCGAATCAAAACCGATAATCTGAAATTCGGCGGCGAGTGAAGGACCCGATACTGCAAGCATCATCACGGGAATAAGATAGATCAAGAGCTTTCGAAACATAATAATTACCCCTTATTGAAACAATAACAATTAGTTGCATGCGACAGATGCAAACTATTGCTACATCGGGTAACATAAAAGCTCTTGAACTCGATAATCAATAGCAGTCGGAAAAGAAAACTTTGGTAACCTGGCAATCAGTATAGTTTCTGACCCATGGCTTTGCGTCCTACCCTCACGAATAGTTTGCCTTTGTCGATTTTCAAAAAGCACTCATTGAGAAAGTTTTTCTCAAAATGAGATTTGTATACAGAATAGTATACAAGACCATGGAAAACCGCTATGAAGGATCACACAAAATGGATGTGAAATAGACCAAATTTTCCTGGTCACGTAGTATGTACTACTGATTTAAAGGCAGATAATCAGCTACGCCTGTCTATACGTAACATACACAGTATTACCTAATTATATTAATATGTTATGTTGTGTTTATGTGTTAACGTTTTATTCCCTTTAAAGGTTTCTCAATTTAGAACGATAGTAATTCTCAACTACTGTTTTATATCAAAGAAGGGGGGCCAGCCGGGGATACATTAGCTGACAAAAGAAAGGGGTTACAGTGTATGCTGCAACCCCTGATATTCATGGTGGAGCTGAGGGGGGTCGAACCCCTGACCTCTTGAATGCCATTCAAGCGCTCTCCCAACTGAGCTACAGCCCCGTTTTTATACCGTTGAGACAGAGCGATTTACTATCATGCGATTTCCTTCGTTGTCAATATAATTTTCTTGACAATTTCAGGACCAACTATATAATGCGTGCGCATCGCCGGAGTGGTGAAACTGGTAGACGCAGGGGACTCAAAATCCCCCGACCTCGCGG
>CAYSHT010000122.1:2319-6033 GCA_964430915.1 uncultured Syntrophaceae bacterium | reverse complement strand
GGAATCCTGAAAACCATGCCATTAGCAATATGCTGAAACTGTCGGTAAATCAGGACGGGTTCTTCCTCGAGGCGCATGTGAAGCTGCGGCCCGTAGATTTTGCCACCGACGGTGTGTTCATGTGCGGTATGGCCCATTCACCGAAGATGAGCGATGAGACGATATCACAGGCAAATGCAGCCGTATCGAGGGCATGTACCATTCTGACCAAGGATTTCATTGAAGCTGAGGGGAAAACGGCCTTCGTGAATAAGGATCGGTGTATGGCCTGCGGTCTCTGCGAGGAGAACTGTCCCTTTGGTGCCATAGAGGTTGATATGAACGAGGGATGCGCCGTGGTCAATGCAGTATTATGTAAGGGGTGTGGTGTATGTACCGCATCGTGCAGAATGAATGCCGTCGATATTAACGGTTTTAATAATGAAGAAATACTGGCGCAGATAGCAGCTTTATAAAAGCGATTGCCGATGGAACGAGGATTGTATGACTGAGAATAAAGCAAATGAAAACTGGGAACCCAAAATTATAGCCTTTGTGTGTAACTGGTGTACATATGCAGGAGCAGATCTGGCAGGGATTAGCAGGCTCCAGTATCCCCCCAATGTGAGGCTGGTAAGACTGCCCTGCTCGGGAAGGGTGAATCCCTTTTATGTGGTAAAAGCACTGCAGGAAGGTGCCGATGGTGTGCTGGTCTCGGGATGTCATCCCGGAGAATGTCACTATATAACGGGAAATCTATCTGCCCGTCGCAAATTTGCCATGCTGAAAAATTTTCTTTCCTACGTGGGTATCGAGCCGGACAGAACACTCTTTACCTGGATTTCAGCATCCGAGGGTGAGAAGTTTGCTGAGGTTGTAAAGGGGGTTACTGAAAAGGTAAAGGCATTGGGGCCGGCGAAAAAGCTGGTGAAGAAATTCGAATAATGCGTTGATCGATAAAATCAAATAACAGGGACGAGGAATCGAAGACTGTGGAAAATATAGAAAAACAATTGCGGGAAGAGGCAAAAAAACTCCTTGCTGAAAAGAAGGTGGATGTCATCGTCGGGTACGAAGAAGGAACGCTTCCATATCAGGCGACACCCTGTTTCATAGAGGATCCCGAGAGTGTTGAAAGGCTCGTGTGGAATAAATACTGCTCCGTGAATCTTGCAAAGTATGTTCACGATCTTATCTTTCAACACAAGGAATCGCAGAAGAGGGCCAAACCGGAAGAGCGAACGAAAAAAATCGTCGGTGTCGTGGCCCGTGGATGCACCACGCGATCGATCGTACTGCACCTGCAGGAAAAACAGTATGACAGGGACCAGGTCGTCGTTATTGGTGTTCCCTGCACGGGTTACATATCAAAGAAGAAGCTTGCCGTTGCCGTTGGCGGAAAGGAAGTAACAGAATGCTCCGTCGCAGGCGATACACTTTCGGTAACAACGGTTGACGGAACAAAGGATATTCCCCTCAAGGAAGTCACTGCCGCCAATTGTCTTACCTGCCGTTTTAATAATCCCGTGATCTCGGACATGATGATCGGTGATCCCGCTCCTGCGATGGATGCGGATAATGAATACAAAGAAGTGGACGAGTTTGAGGGCCTTTCTGAGGAAGAGCGGTGGGCATATTTTACCAAGGAAATGGATAAATGCATTCGCTGTTATGCCTGCCGAAATACTTGTCCCTCCTGCTACTGCAAGGTCTGTTTTGTTGAGCAGAGTCAGCCGAAATGGGTTGGCGCCGGTATTGACGAGACGGATACGCAGGTTTTTCAGTTTATGAGAATGTTTCATATGACGGGACGGTGCGTCGATTGCGGCTCCTGTCTCGAGGTGTGCCCAATGGGTGTTGATTTGAGAACATTCCTGAAGAAGCTTGATAAAGATGCCTATAACCAGTTTGAGTACAGGACGGGAGAGGCTCTTGACAAGATGCCTATCCTGAGTGTTCATTCAACAGAGGATAAAGAAGAATTTATTTTTGAACCGTAAAGAGAAAGTGAACGGAAAAAAACATGAGTACTTTTTTAGAAGAAGTCAATGAAAGAATCGGGGGAGTCCCCATCCAGGCTTGCTATCATTGCCGGAAATGTACAGCGGGGTGCCCGATAGCATTTGCCATGGATTATAATCCCAACGCGATTATCAAGATGATCCAGATGGGAATGCGGGACAGGGTCCTTAACAGTTCGACCATCTGGCTCTGTGCTTCCTGTGAGACCTGCGTGACGCGATGCCCCAATAATGTGGATATCGCCAGAATGATGGATGTTCTAAGGGAAATTGCCATCGAGGAAAATGTGGGTGCCAAGGAAAAGAATATCCTCAAATTTCATGAGGCCTTTCTTTCAAATATAAAGTTGGGGGGACGGATTAGCGAACCTCTGATGATTGCACTCTATAAGATGAAATCGGGTGACTATTTCTCGGATCTCGGTATGGGAATGAGCATGTTTATGAAGGGCAAGATCAAGCTCCTGTCCCCGAGAACCAAGGACATGAAATCGGTAAGAAATATATTTAAATCAACCGGTAAATAGCAAATCGTCTTTTGCCGACGTTGAAGGAGGCTTTAGTTGAAAGTTTCATATTATCCAGGATGTTCGCTTCACGCCACGGGAAGAGAATATGATGAATCTGTAAAGGCTGTAAGCAAGGCTTTGGATATAGAGCTGAACGAGATAGATGACTGGTCCTGCTGTGGTGCATCATCTGCCCACATGACCAATTTCAAATTATCTGTGGCCCTGCCTGCCAGAAATATCATAGCTGCCGAAAAGGATGAGTTGGATGTAATGGTTCCCTGTGCCGCCTGTTTTAACCGTTTTAAATCGGCGCAGTATCACCTCAAAAACGACGAAGCCTTGAGGGCGGAAGTTGAAGGCATTATCGGTGAGGAATACAAGGGCAGTGTTGCCATCAGGAATCCCATCGATATCATCTACAACGATATCGGCGTTGACAAACTAAGCGAGGTAGTCACCAAAAAGCTGGAGGGGTTAAAACCCGTTTCCTACTACGGCTGTCTCCTTCTGAGACCGCCCGAGGTGTGTGAATTTGACGATTATGAAAACCCTTATATGATGGATAAGCTGATGGGGAGCCTCGGAGCGGAATCACGCAAATGGTCCTGCAAGACCGATTGCTGCGGAGGAAGCCTTACGCTCGGCAAGACAGAGATAGTGGTGCGTCTTGTCGATAGACTGATGACGATGGCGAGGGAGGCGGGTGCAAACTGCATCGTTACCGCCTGTCCGATCTGCTTTGCAAACCTCGATATGAGGGCAAGCGAAAATGTCGTCCTTCCCGCTTTTTATTTTACGGAGCTCATTGCACTGGCATTAGGCCTGGAGGGATCTGATGCGTGGTTTAAGATGCACAACGTGGATCCCAGACCGCTGCTCAGTTCACTGGGATTGATTTAGATGCATGCAGATACTTTTAACTAGCGAATACTAATAGGTTTACTAAGGAACGATATGGAAAAGAGAGTGATCAAAAAGGATGCCCTGGCCGGTATAATCAAGAATATATCGAATGACATGCTGGTGTATGCCCCGGTTCAGGATGAAGACAATGTGCTCTTCAAGGTCCTGGAGTCGGGAATGGAACCTCTTGTAGAGTATGCAAATACCAAGAATGCGCCGAAGAACTTTTTCTTTCCCCAGACGGAAACCATGATGAAATATTTCAGGACGGAGCGGGGAAAGGAGCTCTCGGAAGTTGT
>CAYSHT010000122.1:0-2219 GCA_964430915.1 uncultured Syntrophaceae bacterium | reverse complement strand
GAAAAGGAAATCAAATCACATATACCGGCGAATGACATAAAACCCTGGCTGGATGAGAACTTCGAGAATCCCTTCTGGGATACCATACATAGAAGCTGTCTTGCCTGCGGAACCTGTACCTACCTCTGCCCGACCTGTCACTGCTTTGATATAACCGATGAGGTCAAGGGGGAAGAGGGAAGGAGAATACGGACGTGGGATTCCTGCATGTCGTGGCTCTTTACGATGGAGACCTCGGGTCACAATCCGAGGACATCACAAAAGGAGCGCTGGCGCCAGAGGCTGATGCACAAATTCAAATACTTTGTGGATAATTATGGCGCAGTTGCCTGTGTGGGGTGCGGCCGTTGTGTCATCAATTGTCCTGTAAATATTGATATAAGAAAAATAGTAACCGATATTTCGAAATTATAGTTTTTGGAGATCCTAATGCAAAATAATCCTTATGTACCCATACCTGTGGATGTTGAAAAGATTATAACGGAAGTAACCACAAAGGACATCAAGACCTTTCGCTTTACTTTTGTGAATAAAGAGGATGAGGAAAATTTCAAGTATCTGCCCGGCCAGTTCGGCGAGCTGTCTATATTTGGAAAGGGTGAATCTCCCATCGGTATCGCCTCCTCACCGACGCAGCCCGGCTATATCGAATTTACCGTTCAGAAAGCGGGAGTCGTTACCTCGGAACTCCATAGCATGGAAGAGGGTACTCGAATGGGGATCAGGGGCCCACTTGGAAATACATGGCCTATTGAGTATCTGGAAGGGAAGAATATCGTTATCGTGGGCGGCGGATTCGCATTTACAACCCTGAGATCTCTCATTAACTATATGACGTTTGAAAAAAATCGATCGCGCTTTGGTAATATTACCGTCGTATACGGGTCACGGGAACCAGGTCTTCTCATTTATAAGGATGAACTGGCAGCGTGGGAAAAGAGGGATGACATCAACATGAATGTCACCGTCGACAAGGGCGATGAGACCTGGACGGGAAGGGAAGGTTTTGTTCCCACCGTTTGCAAAGAGGTGGCGCCCAGTTCGGAAAACGCCGTTGCCGTCATATGCGGGCCTCCAATAATGATTCGCTTTACCCTGCCCGTCTTCTTTGAACTCGGGTTCTCCAAAGAGAATATCTATACCTCGCTTGAGATGAGGATGAAGTGTGGTATCGGCAAGTGCGGGCGCTGCAATGTGGGCAACAAATATGTATGCAAGGACGGACCCGTTTTCTCTCTTGCAGAGCTGGATACACTGACAAAAGAATACTAACTATAAACCGGTTATCATTAATAAGAGTGCAAATGTTTATTGTTTGATAAGGATAGATGTTTGTGCTATATGCCTGCCTAATTTTAGCGATTTACGGATCGTTTCCATCACTCAAATTTCTTCTGTGTTCAATCTTATTATTTAATCTCGAAGAGGAGTAAAAATTGAACGAAATAATTAATCGTGTTTTTTTATCCGAAAATGTCATCAGGATGGTGGTCAGTGCGCCGGATATTACTACGAAGCGAAAGGCTGGTCAGTTTGTCGTTCTCATGACTGATGAAAAGGGCGAGCGGATACCACTGACTATTGTCGAAGATGATAAGGGAAAGGGTACGATAACGATAATCTTCCAGATCGTCGGAAAGACCACGACCGATCTTGCCGGGATGAAAGAAGGAGATTCACTCTTCTCCGTTGTCGGTCCCCTCGGGCATCCCACGGAAATAGAGAATTTTGGTACCAGTGTCTGTGTCGGCGGAGGCGTCGGTATCGGTGTCGTCTATCCCATTGCAGCTGCCCTCAGGGAAACGGGAAATGAGGTGATCTCTATCATAGGCGCGAGGACGAAGGATATCCTGATTCTCGAAGAAGAAATGAAATCGGTAAGCGATGAGCTTCTCATTGCCACCGACGACGGGAGCTACTGCTATCACGGTTTTGTCAGCGATGTACTGAAGAATCTGATAGATACAGGTAAAAAAATTGATCGTGTTTTTGCCGTCGGACCCGTACCGATGATGCGGGTGCTTTCTGAGGTTACACGACCCTTTCATATAAAAACCATTGTGAGCCTGAATCCGATCATGGTTGATGCAACGGGAATGTGCGGTGCCTGTCGTGTTTCGGTGGGTGGTAAAACGAAGTTGGCCTGCGTTGACGGTCCCGAATTTGACGGCCACGAGGTTGATTTTGACCTTTTGATGACTCGTCTCAGGATGTATTGC